>JAILBQ010000108.1 GCA_024680815.1 Lachnospiraceae bacterium
AAGGTCGATTTCAAGATCCACAAGGGAGAGGTTGTGGGAGTCGCGGGCCTGATGGGTGCCGGGCGCACGGAGCTTATGATGAGTATCTTCGGAAAATCCTACGGGACGAACATTTCCGGCAGGCTCTATGTGAACGGGAAAGAGATAAACCCGAAGAATACGAGGGAGGCCATCGAAAACAAGATAGCCTATGTTACTGAAGACCGGAAAGGCAACGGACTCATTCTTTCAAACACGATAAAGGTCAATACGTCCCTTGCCAACATGTCCGGGGTGAGCTCCAAAAACGGCGTCATAGACAATGATCTGGAGTATCATGTGGCCCAGGAATATGTGGGCAAGCTTAAGACCAAATGTCCGTCCGTGGAACAGAACGTCGGCAATCTTTCCGGTGGTAACCAGCAGAAGGTCCTGCTTTCCAAATGGATGTTTGCCGATCCGGATATCCTTATTCTGGACGAACCCACAAGAGGTATCGATGTCGGCGCGAAGTACGAGATCTACTGCATCATCAACGACCTGGTGGCTGCGGGAAAATCAGTTATCATGGTCTCTTCGGAGCTGCCGGAGGTTCTCGGAATGAGCGACCGGATCTATGTTATGAACGAAGGAAAAATGGTGGGTGAGCTCTCCGCCGCGGAGGCCACTCAGGAAAACATCATGGCGAAGATCGTCAGCACAAAAGAAGCGACGGCATAGCAGGTTCGCAGGGATTATGGGAGGTATTTTGAAACAATGAGTGCAAAAAGTATTATAACAAAATATGCCATGACCATAGCCACGGTCCTGGTTATCATCGTCTTCACGATCACAACCGGCGGAAAGCTCCTCTTTCCCCAGAATGTGAATAACGTTATTGCCCAGAACGCCTATGTGTTCGTGATTGCAATGGGCATGCTGCTGTGTATCCTGACCGGAGGTAACATCGACCTTTCCGTCGGTTCCGTCGTCGGTCTCGTCGGCGCCGTGGGTGCGGTGCTGATGGTTAACCACAAGGTTCCGATTCCTCTGACCATGATTGTCTGTATAATAGTCGGAATTGCCATCGGTGCCTGGCAGGGCTATTGGATCGCCTATCAGCGTATCCCGCCCTTCATCACAACCCTGGCCGGAATGTATATGTGGCGCGGCCTCTGTAACGCCATCCTCCAGGGTCTCACGATTTCTCCCATGCCGGAGAAGTTCAACGCGATTTTTAACAGCTATGTGCCCGACCTCTTCGGAAAGAGCGAGGAGTTTAACGTAACCTGCTTTGCGGTGGGAATCATTATCTGTATTGTATATGCGGGAATGCAGTTTTCAGGCAGGGCGAAGAGGATTAAAAAGGGCTATGACGCGGGCTCTTTACCGGCCATGCTCGGAAAGACCATCGTGATCTGCGCGGTTGTTATCTTCTTCATGTACAAGCTTTCCAAATATCAGGGCATCCCGGTCATCCTGATCTGGGTTACCGTCATCGTCCTGATCTACACCTATATTACAAGTAAGACAACCACGGGCCGGTATTTCTACGCGGTGGGCGGCAACGAAGCCGCGACGGAGATGTCCGGTATCGATACCAACAAGGTGTATTTCATCGCCTACACCAACGTGGCTTTCCTGTCCTCCATCGCAGGATTAATCATCATGGCCCGTCTTAATTCCGCCAACCCCACGGCCGGTACAAACTACGAGATGGACGCCATCGCATCCTGCTTCATCGGAGGAGCCTCCGCCTACGGCGGAATCGGAACCACCACCGGAGTTGTTATCGGTGCTACCCTGATGGGTGTCCTGAACCTGGGAATGTCCATCATGGGCGTGGACATGAACTGGCAGCGTGTCGTCAAGGGCGGCGTTCTCCTTATCGCCGTTATCTTCGACGTGGTCTCCAAGCGCAAGTCCTCATAAAATTAATCGTTAAAAAACTCTCCGCGAAGCCATTGGCCTCGCGGGGAGTTTTTTTCGTTCGGGATATCTATATTTCCTGTGTATAATTTGACAATGGTACCGGAAAATGGTACCATTGAGACATGAATAATAAGAATATAAAGACATACAGAAAGATTTTCCGCGATCCGATTCATGCTGATATTGACTGGATGGAAATAGAAGCGTTATTTCTTGCGCTTGGTGCTGAAATATCAGAGGGGAAGGGATCCAGAGTACGGATAATTTTAAACGGGCAAAGAGCTGTCTTCCACCGATCACATCCGGAATCCGTTACCGATAAAGGTGCGGTAAAAGCAGTTCGCAAGTTTTTGGAAAATGCAGAGGTGCAGTTATGAATACAATGATGTATAAAGGATTTGTCGGTGAAATTGAATATGACGATGAATGCAATATTTTCACCGGAATGGTAATTAATACAAAGACAGTTATAACATTTCAGGGAACTTCCGTGGATGAATTGACCAGAGAATTTCAGCTGTCAATCGATGATTATCTTGAATGGTGCAGGAAAGACGGAATTGAACCGGAAAAACCATATTCAGGTAAATTTAATGTGCGTCTTAAACCGGATACACATCAGCGCGCTGCAATTAAGGCAAAGACCCTGGGGATATCTCTTAACAGCTTTATCGAGAAGGCTGTCGAAGATGAGCTTGCCGTCCTAAATGGCTGATTAATTAATTCCGGCTCCTCTCTTCCAACCGTTCTCTATTCTCTCTTTGAGCTCTTTCAGATTCGGCAGGGTTTCCACTATATCGTAGTGCTCGCAGCAGGCGGCTCCGGCGGCCGCAGCGATATCGGCGCATTTTTCAAAGGTCCAGCCCTTAAGGATGGCCGAAAGAAAGGCCGCGATGCAGGTGTCCCCGGCTCCGTTGGCAGAGAGTATACGATCCGGAACAAATACGGGTATAAAGGCGCTCCTTCCCGCCCAGGGCAGAAGCGTTTTCTTTAACTCACCGGGAATTTTTTCGAGCCGCTCTTTGTCTGCGGCTGCGAGGTAGAGCCCTCTGGATCCGCATTTAATCATAACAATAGCGGCGCCCATCTCCATGGCGTCTTTCGCGGTTTCGGAAAGTGCTTCCGGTGTATCAAGAGAGCGTTTGAAAATAAAGGAGGTTTCCTCGGCGCTGGGCACAAAGAGATCAACATGCGGAAGGGTGTTCCGTAAAATGGCCATCCAGTCGAGCCTTCCGGCTTCAGAACCCTCGTCGATTCCGCAGGTATCCAGGGAAGAGACCACTCCCGCTTCATGAACCCGCCGGAACATTTCGGCGAGCTCCGCGCCGTTATTTGAACGGAAACGGCGCATTACCGGCGGATAGCCGAAATGAAAGAGACGGGCCTTCTTCACAAGCTCATAGTCAATGTCATCCGCGCCGAAGGTGTCGTTACCCCCGGGAAAATGCAGGAAAAACCTGTCGATTCCTTCCGGGGCAACAACGATTGAATAGGAAGTGCCCTCGGTTTCGGAAAAAATCATGCTGTCCAGAGTCGTATATTTCCGGTAAAAATCCGACAGTATCCGGCCGGACTCGTCGTTGCCGATCTTGCCGATAAGCCGCACGTTCATGCCGAAGCGCGCCATGGCAAGGCCTGTATTGGAAACACAGCCCCCCGGATGGATTTTCAGCTCCCCCATGAGTATCGTCGCGGAAGGAATCAGCACGTCCCGGACGTCCGAAGCCCTGTCGTTTATAAAGGTCGGTGCGTAGTCGAGATCCGCGACCCCGGCTATTACCGCGTCAATGGTTTGTTCCGCGCTCATGATCATAGGCGACGTAGGCGTCTACCTTCGGCTGGGAAGCGCAGCCGGGTTCAAATTCGCAGGTAAGGAAAGCATGTACAAGCTCTTCCATAAGCTTCTTTCCGATGGTGAAGGCTCCGATGCAGCCGATATTGGCATCGTTGCTGAGCCTGGCGCGCTTTGCGGTATAGATGTCGGAAAGATGGGCGGCGTAGGCGCCTTCCACCTTGTTGGCCGCAATGCTCATGCCGAGGCCGGTTCCGCAGATTAAGATACCGCGGTCATATTCTCCTGCAGCGACTGCCTTCGCGACCGTGAAGGCCACATGGGCGTAGATCTCGTCCTCACTGCCGAAATCCGTCACTTCTCCGAGATCTGCCTTTTTGATATAGGCGATAAGGTCTTCTTTTGCCTGCTGGGCGTTGGGATCACATCCGATTGCGATTTTCATGGTTTTCCTTTCTGCTGATGATTTTCAGCTGGTTAACATAACTCAAAATATCTTTTATTTCTGTTTATATACCGAAAGGATTTCCTCGGGCTTTTCCGCGTCCTTTTCCACAATGTCCTTCCAGCTGGTTAAAAGCTCCAGAACCGTGTCTATGACGGCGAATTCCTGAAGTCTTGAATAGTGCCGCTGGTAGGTATGGTTGGTTCTTCCGTCGCCCGTGTAGAGGTTGAGTGACGAAAGGCGTGCCACCGGGGAATCCGGATTTTCCGTTATAGCAAGGGTTTTAAGCTTCTTTTCCCTGGCCAGCTTAACACCCTGAATGACCTGCTTCGAATTGCCGGACTGGGATATTGATAATATCACGTCGTCATTTTCAGCAAGGTTTACTTCGTTTAAAAAATATTCGGGAGCGATGCCGTAGGTGCAGCGTATCCCGAGGCGGCCGAGACGAAAGCCCATGTAAAGTGAAAGCGGCATGGTGTTTCCCACGGCGAGAATGTGAGTCTGCCTGCCGGAACGGATGGCGGCAATGAATTCCCGAACCGTAGCCTCGTCGTTGTGCTCACCGAGAGAGAGAATCGCTGAGGAATACTCGCTTAAAAAGCGGGAGAACTCGTTCTGCGCCTCGGTATCCTCTCCCCGCCCGATATCCCGCGCCAGGAGCAGGCGGAACTGGTAATAGCCCTTGTAGCCCAGATGGTGGCACATGCGCACAACAGTGGCGTCGCTGACTCCGCTGGCGCGGGATAATTCCAGCACCGTGTAGTCCACAACCCGGTCGGGATTGGCGAGAACATAATCGGCCACTTTCTTTTCTGCAGAAAAGATTGTATCATATTTTTCCTGAATAATCTCCAGCACGGGAGAATCCAGTACTCTTTCGTCTTCGTATTTTTTCACCGGAGGGCTCCCAGGGCCTGACGAATCAGGGCATCGAATTTATCGGCGTCCCAGGCGGAACGGCCGACATAAAGACCGTCTATCGAGGGCTGCCTGATAAGCTCTTCCGCGTTTCCGGGATTGACGCTGCCGCCGTAGAGGACAGGGATTTCGTGACTCTCCGCGCCGAATATTTCTTCAAGGCATTCTTTTATTGCCCCGTGCATTTCTTCGGCATAGTCGGGAGAAGCGGGAAGGCCGTTAACGCCGATGGACCACACAGGCTCATAGCCGATCAGAAGCTCCCGGCAGTGTGAAGGCTCAACTCCGAAGAGATCGATCTTGAGCTGCGTACGCAGAACCTCCTTGCTGACCCTGTAATTTTTATCCTCCAGGGTTTCGCCGATGCAGAGAATAACCTTGAGACCGTGGGACAGGGCGGAGAGCACTTTTTTGTTTTCTTCCTCGTCCTTTTCCCCGAAGACGTGGCGGCGCTCTGAATGGCCTGCCATAATCATGTCAAGGTTCATTTCCTTAAGCATGACGGGAGATATTTCCCCGGTAAACTGTCCTTCGTCCTCCCAGCACATATTCTGCGCACCCAGGTGCACAAGGCTCCGGTCGGTGCATTTAGCGGCTTCGCTCAGGGCGGTATAGGAGGGAAGGACAAAAAGCTCTATTTCGTCCCGGCTCAGATCTTTTGTGTTCTCCGCGAGTTTTTTAAGATAAGACGTCGTCATTTCGATCGTCTTGTACATTTTTAAATTTGTTCCGAAATATACTTTTTTCATTTTTCACATCCGTTTAAAAAGGAACGGAGCCGGGCGTACCGGCCCGACTCCGCCCGTGTAGTCTGCAACCGATTTCGCGTAAACGCGAATCGGTGCAGACATTGAAAACGCTTTTTACTGCAGGTACTGATCAACGTTGTCCTTGGTGATAAGAACGAACGGGATCACAGGAGCTGCGTCAAAGTCTTTGCCTTCGACACAGGCCTTGATTACGTCGATACCGGCAGTGATCTGGCCGACACCGTCCTGAAGCACGGTAGCGCCGAGCTCGCCGTCCTTGATCATCTGCAGAGGATTCTGGTTTCCGTCAACACCTACGCAGATGATGTCGCTTCTTCCGGCATCATTGCAGGCGCGCTGTGCGGCAGAGGACATATCGTCGTTGTCGCAGATAACGGCTACGAGTTCATCACCATACTGAGCGATGGCATCGGTTGCAGCGTTAGCGGCAAGGTCGCCCTTCCACTGTGTGTCGGGTTCGCTGACCATTTCGAATTCAGGATGATCCTTCATCAGGTTCTGGATGCCCTGGCCACGGTCGATCTGAGCAGAGTTGCCGAGAACGCCTGTGCAGTGCACATATTTTCCGCCGTTCGGGCAGTTGTCAAGAACCCACTGTGCAAGCATTTCACCGGCCTGAACATCGTCGGAACCGCAGTAAGCAATAGCCTTGTCATCGCAGCTGGCGGTCTTGGAGTTGACCTCGATAACCTTGACGCCTGCGTCTACCAGGTTAAGCAGAGCAGGATCAGAAGCCTCGGACTCAGCCGGAAGCATGATAACATAGTCGCAGGCCTTGGAGATACAGTCAGCGGCACGGTCGATCTGCTTGTTGGGGTCGGTCTCGCCGTCAAGGATTCCTGTCCACTCATCGATAACGCCGTCGGTTACCATCTGATCCAGAGTGGTCTGTGCATACTCATTGATCGGAGCATGGAACGGGTCGGTCAGGTTCTTGGAGATGTAGCCGACGATAATCTTGCCGTCGCCGTTGACATCGCCGCCCGCTGCTTCCGCCGGAGCTTCTGCCGGAGCCGCATCCTCAGCCGGAGCCGCATCATCGGTCGGAGCCGCATCATCGGCCGGAGCCGGAGCCTCTGCCTCAGCCGCCGGAGCTTCTGCCGCCGGAGCCGGTGCCGCCGCTTCGCCGCAGGCGGTCAGGCTCATGACCATGGCTGCACTCATGATTACTGCAAGTACCTTCTTTTTCATTCTTTTATCCTCCTTTGTATGAAAAAAGAAATATATGTAACTGTTTTTGCCCTATGCAAAAACATATTACCGTAGTTTAATGATTCTTCTTATTGAGAACCATATCCAGCATAACCGCGATGATGATGACCGCGCCCTTGACTATTGACTGATAGTAGGACGAAACGCCGACCATGTTCATTCCGTTGTAGATAAAGCCGATGATGAAGATACCGAGAACATCGCCGGGGATTGTGGCAATACCGCCTGCGAAAGAGGTGCCTCCTAAGACCGAGGCCGCCACCGCGTCGGTTTCATATCCGATACCGATATTGGACTGGGCCGAGCCGGTTTTTGCCGTGAAGATTATCGAGGCGATACCGGCCAGAATTCCGGAAATCGTGTAAATTCCCACCAGCGTCCAGAACTTGCTGATACCGGAGGCAATGGCCGCGTTCATATTTCCGCCCACCGCGAAAATGTAGCGCCCGAACTTAGTCCAGTGCAGCATTATATACATGATTATGGTAACAACAACGAAAATTACGATGGGAACCGGGATTCCGATAAATTTCGCGGAATAGATATTCTTGAAGGTGGTGTTCGTGATCGTGATGGCCTTGCCTCCGCTTATGACCTGGGAGAGGCCGCGGATAATAAGCTGCATGGAAAGCGTCACGACGAAGGGGAACATATCGAACTTGGCGATCAGGAAGCCGTTCACAAAACCGAACAGGGTCGCCACCAGAACTCCCGCCAGACAGGCGATCCAGACGTTGACGTTTAGGTTGCTCATCAGATATCCGCAGACGCAGCTTGTAAGGGCCAGCTGCGCGCCCACGGAAAGATCGATTCCCATTGCCACGATGGCAAGACACATTCCGTAGGTTAAGAGGCCGTTGATGGATATCTGCGTGGCCACGTTGATAAGGTTTGTGGGCTTAAGAAACGCCGGCTCCTTGATGCTGATAAGTACCATCATTATGATGAGCACCACGCCGATTCCGTATTTACCGACGAACATTCTGTATTTGTCGCTTTTAGTAATTTTTGATAATCCCATACCTGTTTCCTTTCTGTCAGACACCGAACGACTTCTTCAGGATATCCTCCTGGGTTACATTTCCGTTTAAGATTTCAGAGCGTTCAAAAATACCGCTTATCTCGCCCTCGTGATAGACGATAACCCGGTCGCTCATTCCCATAACCTCCGGAAGCTCCGAGGAGATCATGATTATCGCCAGCCCTTCTGCCGCAAATTTGCTCATCAGCGTGTGGATTTCGGACTTGGCGCCCACGTCCACTCCTCTGGTGGGTTCATCGAGTATTAAGAGCTTCGGATTTGCCAAAAACCATTTGGCAAGAACAACCTTCTGCTGGTTGCCGCCGCTTAAGGAAAATGCGGTATGTTCGATACTCGCCGCTTTCAGCAGAAGCGTTTTGGAAACCTCCTCACACTCCGCTTTTTCCCGCCTCTGGTTAAGAAGAATGCCCTTCTGCCTGGCAGGAAGAGACGGCAGGGAAATATTTTCCCGGATGGAACGGTGGAGACAGAGACCGAAATTTTTTCTGTCCTCGTTGACCATACAGATTCCGCGGTTAATTGCCTCTCTCGTGTTGCGGTTGACGATCTCCTCGCCGTTAAGCCACATCTTTCCGGATTCCAGAGGATCGAGGCCGAAGATCGCCCGCATGGTCTCGCTCCGTCCGGATCCCACAAGACCGGAGAAACCGAGGATTTCGCCTGCGTGCACTTCGAAGCTTATGTCCTTGAAGCCCTTTCCGGTAAGGCCCTCAGCCCTGAAGACCACGTCGCCTATCTTGCAGTCCACCTTCGGGAAAATGTTTTCCACCTTGCGGCCCACCATCATTGCGATCAGATCTTCGCGGGATACGTCGTTAAGAGGCTTTGAATCAATGAATTCACCGTCACGGAAAACGGAGACCTGTTCGCAGATCTCAAAAATTTCCTCCATGCGATGAGAGATATAGATAATGGCCACGCCCTTTTTCTTCAGATCCCGGATAACGTCGAAGAGGTGGTCGGTTTCCTTGCTGTCCAGCGAGGAGGTGGGCTCATCCATGATGATGAGCTTTGCGTTGGTGGAAACGGCTTTGATTATTTCCACCATCTGAACCTCCGCAAGGGTCAGATTCCGGATCAGCGTCGTGGCAGGGTAAGGAAATTCGAAGTCCTTGAGAATCTTCTCGGTCCTCTCGTTCTGCTTCTTTTTGTTTAAGAAGAACTTTCCCCGGGTGTCCTCACGGTTTAAGAAGATGGATTCCGCAATCGTGAGGTGGGGTTCGGGATTCAGCTCCTGATGGATCATGGAAATTCCTGCCTTGATGGCATCCACGGGACCTTTCGCCTGGTAGGGCTTCCCGTCGAAGGTCATGGAACCTTCGTCCTGGGAATAAAGCCCGATCACGATCTTCATCAGTGTGGACTTTCCGGCACCGTTTTCGCCCAACAGAGCGTGTACCTCCCCCGGTTTGACATGAAGCTGAACATTCCTAAGCGCGTGGGTACCGCCGAAGGATTTGGAGATGCCTTCGCAGCTTAAGATATATTCATTTCCGCCGGTTTTCTCAGCCAATTCTTTACCCTCTCTTTCTTCTGAATTTTTGACAGTTCCCACTTAGGTATTATATATTTTTTCAACGCGTCTGCCAAGCAAAGTAAGAGAATTTAATGCTTTTTCCTGAGAGCGGAAGAGCTCCCGGTACAGTGCGTAGTACTCTTCGTATATACTGTGCTTTTCCGCATCGGGCTCCACCTCGAGATCCTTGTAGCGAACCACTTCCCGGGCTGCCTCTTCAAGGTTTGCGAATATTCCGGCACCCACACCGGCCGCCATGGCGGCGCCCAGACAGGCCTGTTCATCACTCATTGTGACCCGCATGGGATAATTGAAGATATCCGCCTGGATCTGAAGCCAGACAAGGCTTCTTGACCCTCCGCCGGAAGCGGTAAGGAAAGAGCCGGGCTTAAGCCCCATACTTCCGCACAGGTCGATGCATTCCCTGAGAGCGAAGCACACACCCTCCATAACGGCGCGGGAAAGCTCCGCCGAACCCGTTTTAAGATTAACGCCTATGAAGGCACCGCTTAAATCGGGGTTTAAATGCGGAGTGCGCTCCCCGTTAAGATAAGGAAAGAAAATGACACCGCCGCTGCCGGGAGCGACACGTTTTACCGCCTCGTCGATTTCGCCGTAGGGAGTTTTGCTGTCCATGAGGGAACGGCACCATTTTCTGCATAACCCCGCGTTCATTATGGCGCCCATTACGATCCAGTGTCCCTTTGCATAGCCGCAGAAGGTGTTGGTGGAAAGAGCGGGATTAACTATCGGCGCGTCACTCTGGAAGGAAACCTGACCGCTGGTGCCGATGTTGACAATGGCGTCTCCCGGACGGATGACCCCGTTGCCGATGCCCTGCATGACCTGATCGCCGCCGCCGGCGACAACCTTTGTTCCTTCCTTAAGGCCTGTTTCCGCCGCTGCTTCTGCGGTTACTGCGCCCACAACGTCGCAGGTATCAAAGCAGGGAGGGAAAATTTCCGCCGGTATGTCCAGTTCGGTTAAAATTTTCTCAGACCACTTAACGTTTTTAACGTCAAAGGCCAGAGTCGCGGAGGCATCGGAATAATCGCAGCTTAAAACGCCGGTAAGCCGGTATTTCAGATAATCCTTGGGCAGACAGACGTGAGCGATTTTTTTATAGTTTTCCGGTTCATTATCTCTTACCCAGAGCAGGGAAATCAGAAGGAAACCGGAATAGACCGGGTTCATCATGAGCTCCGAGACTTTTTCGGGCCCGAATTTTTCCCGGACACAGGCGACCTGTTCGGCGGAGCGGGCATCACAGTGAAGGATGGACGGTCTTATTACATTATAGTCTTTATCCAGCGCGACAAGACCGTGCATCTGCCCGGAAAAGCTTAAAGCGGCAATGTCCTCAGCTTTGGAACCGCTTTTTGAAAGGGCTTCGCGGACAGTTTTAACAGCCGCGTCCCACCACTCTTTCGGGTCGTGCTCCGCGTAGCCGTTAAACGGGGTCGCGAACTGATAATCCATGGCACAAAGAGCGATTTCCCTGCCGTGTTCATCGATAATCAGTGATTTCAGACTGGAGGTTCCCAGATCAATTCCTAAAAGCAGACTCATGCGGTTATATCCTTCGGATAAAAGAAGTGTGCACCCCGGCGACAAAGGTATCGCCGAGACCAATGGTATACTTAGGCTTTTCAAGCAGCCTTGAGGGGACTGCTTTCACAAAGCGTTCCCCGGCGAGGGAAGAGGCTTCCTCATGGAACTTAAGTCCTTTTTCGCTTAAGGGCAGCGACAGAGTTTCGGCACATTCCTCTCTTGTGCCGTAGTGACCCACTCTGGCCCTTGTCCCGCTCATGAGGTTCCCCATCGTGAGGCCCTTTTCAATATCGATTCCCTTAAGCTCCTTCCCGTAATACATGGAATAGTCTCTTGTATGGAGGATAATTCCTCCGGCGGGGAATCTTTTAAGGATTGCCTCGAGCCCCCGAAGCACGTCTTTTGTGAGATCGATGTCGACAGTCACGCCCAGCCGCTTTGCCTGGTCGGCAAGTTCCTCTTCGTTCATTCCGATAATGTCCGCGAAAGGGCTTACCTCTTCAAAGAGCAGATCCTTTGTTGCCGAGCTCATATAGAAAGCGCCCTCCAGGTAGATCACGGTTTCGGGATGAACCTTCCTCGTTGTTTTTAAGAAAGGAACCAGAGTATCGAGTTTTTCCCGGGCAAGCTCCGGAATCACGATGGCGTCAAAACCCGACACCAGCAGGGAGGAGGGGGTGTTCTCCGGCAGTATCCAGTAGTCGAAGAAATCCTTCCTGAGAGGCACCGTCGGGAGCATGTTGCCGAAAAAGAGGATCAGCCGGTTGGAGTTCGGAATCGCTACGGTTTTTCCGTCGATCGACAGTTCGTCTCCGGCATCAAACTGCATAATAAAGTTGTAGCTGGGAAGTACGTCTTCTGCGGCTTCTGAAATGTCTGTCAATGCGCCGTTACGGATAACGGTGGTTCCTTCATGATTTAAGAAGGTGCAGACCTCCCGGCTGAGATCGGTTACGTGGATCCCCACAGGATAACCGAGAGTTCCGAGGGCCGCGGCCCCCTGGGCTCCCGTGCCTCCGAGAGCGTATTCCGTGGAAAAGTGTTCCAGGAGATAATCGCAGACCTCACGGCTTTCGATCATAAAGCTGCCTCCCAGCCCCTGCATCATATAGCAGGAGGTTATGCGGGCCAGATCCTTAAGATCGGAAATCGTATCGCCGTTTTTTGCCTCGGGCACACCCTGGAGATATTTTCCGATGGCCTTACGGTATGTGCCGGCGTCCCAGCGCAGCACCACATCATAGTTGCTGGTAAAGCCGAGAACAGGGAAACGCCCTGTTTCCCGGCTGTACCTGGCGTCTTCTTCGACTGATGCGAGACATTCTGCGTATCTGTCAGAATAATGATTCATTTTATATTACTGCTTGTAACCGCCGCAAAGCTGGTATTTTACGGGCTCGTCCTCTTCGATTTTCTGGAAATCGACATAAGGATTGAAGTGATTGTCGTTGGCGTCGTCGTTGACACGGGAGACCTCGCCCACGATAAGCTCGCCGTCTTCCTTTACGGCTTCAAAAGCGTGATAGATATAGGGGGTTAAGGTGATGGAATTTCCCACGGTGACGTCAACATAGCCGCCGGCCTTCACGGTAACGGGTTCGCCGTCACAGAAAAGATGCACATCGCTTTCCAGATCCTTTTCATATCCCTCTGCTTCGGATTTGGAATTCCAGCAGAATACTCTTAAGGTGCCGCCGGCGCGGTTGATGATGTCCTCGGTCTTGAAATAATGGAAGTGGCAGGGGAGCATCTGTCCGGGCTTCATCATGATATATTTTTCGCAGTAAACCATACCGGTATCCGGATCGTGCAGGTCGCCGTTGCGAAGGGTGAACAGCACGGCTCCGATCTTGTCAAAGTCGTTGGAATTATAATCGGTCACGTCCCATCCCATAGCGACCTTGCGAAGATATTCGGTAGAGGCTTCTTTTTCCTTCCACTGCTCGGGCGTCCAGTAGGCAAAGCCGGGAAGCGCACAGTTAAGACGTTTGCAGGCATCGATTGCCCAGGCGATGTTTTTGTTGATTACGGAACGTTTCATGTTTTTCTCCTTTCAGTGAATTTAAATCATTTCATTGGGAATATAGTACTGAAGCTTATCGTCGTCGTTGAAGAGCTTCACCTTGTGCTCAACAACCTCGCTCATGGCTTTAACACTGTCCGGATAGAGCTCGAAGGGCTCGCGAAGCTTTTTGTCTTCGAGAGTTACGCGGAGCCTCTGATAAAACGCGTCCTTTATATCGGAAGAAATGTTGATCTTGTTGATGCCGCGCTTCACGGCTTCCGCGATCTCCGAATCCTTGTTGCCGGAGCCGCCGTGGAGCACGAGGGGAATAGAAACCTTGCTCTTTATTTCGGAAAGCAGATCCTGCTTAAGCTCGGGCTGAAGTCCCGCGGGATAGAGGCCGTGGGAAGTGCCGATTGCGATGGCAAGAGTGTCAACGCCGGTTTCCTTAACGAACTGTACCGCGTCCTCGGGCTTTGTGTAGAGAATGGAATCCGTACCGCCCTCTGTGTCGCCTTCGGTGGTGCCGATGGTGCCCAGCTCGCCCTCAACGGAAACGCCGAGCGGATGCGCCAGGTCACAAACCTCTTTTGTTATGGCTATGTTTTCTTCAAAGGGAAGGTGGGAAGCGTCTATCATTACGGAGGTGAAGCCCGCCTGAATGGCTCTTGTTATGGGGCCCCAGTCGCTGTGATCAAGATGAATGCAAACCGGAAGATATGAACGGTTGGCACGGTCAATACACATTTTAATAAAGCTGTCGCCCTGAAATTCCAGTTCAAAGGGGTGGATAGCAAGAATCACCGGTGCCTTCAGCTTTTCGCAGGTGTCCATGACGCCGTTCAAAATCTGGCCGGTGCCGATGTTAAAGGCAGGAACGGCGAAATAGTGTTCGTTTGCGGGTTTCAGTAAATCCTTCATGTTCAGCAGCATGTCGTACTCCTCCTTGGTTCGGGATCTGTTTGAACGGTCCCTGTGATCGGTTCGTGAAAAATTATTTCATGAATGCTTATATTTTAGCTGTGCGGGCCCTGGCTGTCAACAGGCTCGTGAAAAAATATTTCTCAAACGTTTTCGTGTGAAAACAGCGGTTAAACCCGCCTTTTTCTTGAAATGGGGCTGCTGATGGAAGTATAATGGTAATAATTCGGAGCCGGACGTATGGAAGCCGGGTTATGTCTGTATGAAAGGATGGTATTTTTATTATGAAGGTTTTGAATTTTGGTTCTCTGAATCTGGATTACGTATATGCCGTAGATCATATCATTGCGCCGGGAGAAACGGAGTCCACCGGCGGTGTTGAACTGCATTGCGGCGGCAAAGGCTTAAACCAGTCCATTGCAATGGCGAAGGCCGGCGTGGAGGTTTTTCACGCAGGACTTGTGGGAGAAGAGGGGCAGCCTCTCATTGATGCCTGCGTGCAGCACGGTGTCAGAACCGATTATATAAGGAAAATTCCGGGGCGTTCCGGGCACACGATTATCCAGGTGGACAGGGAAGGGCAGAATTCCATATTGCTTTTCGGGGGCTCCAACAGGGCCATGACAAAGGATTATATCGACGAGGTTCTTTCGCACTTTGAGAAGGGAGATATTATAATACTGCAAAACGAAATCAATCTTCTCGATTATATAATTGACAGTGCCTTTGAGCGCGGAATGATGATAGTGCTTAATCCTTCGCCCTTTGACGCGGCGGTGGAAGGCTGTAATCTTGGGAAAATCTCTCTCTTCCTGCTTAATGAGATCGAGGGCGGGCAGATTACGGGGGAGACTGAGCCGGATAAAATCCTGGCTTCGCTCCGTGAAAAATTCCCGAAAGCAAAGGTGGTTCTGACTCTGGGCGGCGACGGTTCCATTTACAGCGAAGGCGAAAAAACGGTACGCCAGGGTATATATCGCGTGAAGGCAGTGGACACCACGGCAGCGGGCGATACCTTTACCGGCTATTTTGTTTCTTCTATTATAAATGGACTTTCCGTGGAGGAGGGACTGGCCCTCTCTGCAAAAGCTTCCGCCATCTCGGTAACACGCCCCGGCGCCACGGATTCCATACCGGAAAAGGATGAGGTTTTAAACTCCGATCTGGAGGAAGCGTAAATACCTTAAAAAAAATCAAAGAAAGAACCCGAAAAAGCGATTGACAAGCCAAAAAGCCGATGATATTATATACAACGCGCCTGTTCAGAAACATGGTACAGGCGCGTTGAACATTG
>JAILBQ010000111.1 GCA_024680815.1 Lachnospiraceae bacterium
TGTTCCTTCGGAGATTTGCCGTGATGCTTACGGTTTTTATTCTGGTTCCGATTGTCTTTACAAAACTGGAAAAGCGCACACGGAATGAATCAGGCAAGAAAGGCCCTGTAGCAGAATGTTGAAGGTTACCGACAAACAGAAAACGGTTCTTATTATTTCTCTTACCCTCCTTGTGATCCTTATTATTATTGCGGTGGCATCCGCCAGGAGGAAAAAGAGTTCGGATGTTAAGGTTTTCCCTCTTCCGAAGGAGGAGGAGGGGGATATCATCATTCCCGACGAGGAAACGGAGCTTAACTGGCCGGAGCTTAAAGAGAAAGAAGAGGAGGAAACCGACGGCAATATTGAAATTACGCCGGAAAACGAGGAAAGCTTTCAGGATACCTCTCCGGAAGCCGAGGTTGAACAGCACTCTCTTTCGGAAAGGCTTGCCGCGATAGAGGGGCTTTCCCTGGCTCATGATACCGGCTATATCTTTGTGGGGGACAGCCGTTTTGTCCACATGAATGATGTATGCAATATTTCCGGGGTTGAGAATCTCTTTGTGGTGGCAAAGGTGGGAGAGGGCTGCACCTGGTTTTCCCAGACGGCTCTGCCGCAGATAAAGAGGATCATTTCCACAGGACTTTTCAGCAAATGGAAGATCATTATCTGTCTGGGGGTAAACGACCTGGACGCGCTGGACAGATATATAAAAAAATATGAGGAAATTAAAGATAACTATGATATTTCACTTGTGTCCGTGAATCCCATAACGACCTACGGAAACCTTTCAAACGCAAAGATCGAGAAATTCAATTCCGGGATAAAGAAGCTGGCCTTCCCTTATATCGATACCTACCGTATGCTTATGGTGAACGGCTATACGACCACCGACGGGCTGCATTATAACGCGGATACCTCGAAGAAAATTTTTAACGGCATACTGCTCGGGCTTCAGGACGAAAATCCGAAATGCCTTACGCAGAATGCCGGAAATGTTCTGGATAAGTCGTCTTTAGCCAAGAAGAACAGCCTTCAGAAAGAGATTCTCGCGCAAAATAAATATGTTCCGAAGAAGCCTGCGGCCTCGTCGGCTCCGGTAAGCGCGCCCTCAGCTCCCGCGCCAAAAAAGGAGGAAACTCCGGAACCGGAACCCGCCCAGCCCGAGGAATCCGGACCGCCGGTGAATGAAAACGGAGAGATCGATCAGGATTATCTTGACGCCCTCTACGGTATTAAACGGGATGAGGACGGAAATCCCATAGAGGAGCCGGAATCCGGAGGACAGGAGGAGGAACACCGGGAAGAAGAGGAGCACCGGGAAGAAGAGGAACACCGGGAAGAAGAGGAACACCGGGAAGAAGAGGAATAATTTGAATCTGGATATCGCTGAAAACCTCATAATGCTCCTGGCGGCCATTGTCGGTCTCATTACCTGCCTCTTTCACTATATTGAAACGCCCAGGAAAGGCTGGCTGTATGTGACCGGCTTCTTCCTTGCGCATATTTTAAGCGACTATTACTGGGCGACTTATACCTTCATCATGCACGAGGATCCTAAGGTATCGGCCCTGACGGCCTATCTTGGCTGGAACCTGGGATATGTTCTCCTCCTGCAGCTTATCCACCACATGAGGGCGAAGGATTCCAGACACTTTTTCCATCCGCTGATGCTTCTCCCAATTCCTGTAAACGTTGTTCAGTTTGTTCTCTACATTCCTTTCGGCGGAATTATCAACAATATCTGGCAGGGGGTTTTTCTCACCCTTGTGGAATGCTTCTGCCTGCAGGCAATTATTTATTATTTCAAAAACAGAAAAGAAGGCCTGCATTTTCCGTACAGTCATACCCTGATATTCTTTTTTACCCTGACGGAGTACGGGATGTGGACCTCATCCTGCTTTGACTGGCCGGATAACGTAAGGAATCCGTACTACTATTTTGCTTTCGCAAATTATCTCACGCTTGTATTTTTCGCCTGGGCTGTCGGGAAGGACTATGAGCTGGACGGAGCGCGTCCGTTCAAAAAGAGCTCCTCCGAAATGAAATTTCAGTCCATCCTGCAGTCCGTCGCGTCATTTATTATCTTCGGCGGCTGTGTCGGCGGCTATTATCTCGCTCTGTGGATCCGGAAGACCATGCCGGAGGCAGGCAGAAGCGATGAGGTAAACAGGATCATATTAGCCATTCTCTTCATTATATCCCTGTTTGTCATACTCTTAATCCTTGCGATAATATTTGTCATCTATTTCCGTTTCGGAACCAGGGGACGTGAGGAGGAGCAGGATAAGGACAGCCTCCGGCAGGAAAGAGCGGAGGGGAAGCGCAGCAGGGCAGGCATTTTCTTCATTGTTCTTGGAACCGTGGCATTGATGATTTTCTCCATTGTCTATACCTCCGGGCTTTTCTATAAGGTCTCGGTAAACAGTGTGTACGGGTCGGGGGAGGATATGGCCGCGCTGTTTGCCACCGAGCTGGAAAACTACATCTCGGATGCCCGCTCCACCCTGCAGCTTACGGCCGACACCGTGGACCTGATGGTACAGAACGGAGAATCGGGGAAAGAGATATTCAATTATCTGACCTATCAGACAGACAGCCAGTATCAGCAGCTGGATGAAAATTTCACCGGGATCTATGCCTATGTCGGTGGAGAATATATGGACGGTTCCGGCTGGGTTCCGCCTGAGAACTATATTCCGGAGAGACGCAGCTGGTATAAGGCGGCAGTTGAGGCAAAGGGCAAGATCGCGATTGTCTCTCCGTATGTGGACGCCAATACAGGCTCGGATGTCATTACGATTTCGAAGCTTATATCCGCCGGGGAGGGCCAGGGAATCCCGGGGAGCAAAAACGTCGTCGCCCTGGACGTGATCGTGGATCATATACGGGATATCACAAGCAAGGCCGATATCGGAGGAAAGGGCTACGGTATGATCCTGGACGGGGACGGCCTTATTATCGCCCATCACGATCCGGAGCTGGTCGGCCAGAATATTGTGGAGCTCTCGGGACGGGATTTCTTTAATTCCCTGAAGGCAAAAGGGAGCGGGACTCTGGATACCGAGGTTGACGGTGAGGACTGCACCCTCTTTATAAGCCCGGTCATGGATCAGTGGTATTTCGTGTTCACGGTAAGCGATGCGGAGCTTTTTGAGGACGTAAATATCCAGCTTACGGTGAATATAATCGTTTCCCTGCTGATCTTCGGGATGATTTCGCTTTTCTACTACCTGGGCTATAAAAACGAGCAGGTCTATGGCAGGAAAATGGAAGAAATGCGCATTTCCAGACAGCAGAGGGAATATGAGACCCGGGTGCTGCTCCTGGAAAAATCCGCCGCTGACGAAGCCAACAAGGCGAAGAGCAACTTTTTGGCGGATATGTCCCATGAAATCCGAACGCCGATAAATACGATTCTGGGTATGAATGAGATGATACTCCGGGAGGCCGTCAGCAGAAATATTCTGGAATATGCCCAGAATATCCGGGTGTCGGGCAAGAACCTGCTTCATCTTATCAACAGCATCCTCGATTTTTCAAAAATAGAGGGCGGAAAGATGGAGATAGTTCCGGTTCGCTATAACATCGGTTCCATGGTCACCTATCTCTTAAATTCCGTTTCGGAAAGGGCCAGGGAGAAAAACCTGAAGCTTTTCATCAGGGTGGATCCCGGTATTCCCTCGGAGCTTTTCGGGGATGATACCCGTATCGGCGAGGTTATGATGAACCTCTTAACGAATGCGGTGAAATATACAATGGAGGGTTCGGTCACCCTTTCCATAAGGGAAAAAGAGAGAAAATACGAAAAATCGCTGATATATTTCGAGGTGAAGGATACCGGTATCGGGATACGGAAGGAGGACATGGGGCGCCTCTTTGAATCCTTCGAAAGACTCGATGTGGTGCGAAATAAAAACATCGAGGGAACGGGTCTCGGAATGGCGATAAGTACAAGGCTTTTGAAGCTCATGGACAGTGAGCTCAGGGTGGAAAGCACCTACGGAAAGGGCTCGGTCTTTTTCTTCGAGCTGTGGCAGAAAATAGAAAACGAGGCACCTTTAGGGCGCTTCGAGCCGGAGCTGAATGAGGACGAAAAGGCGCATCCCACGGGTAAGCTGCTCTATGCGCCGGATGCGCACATCCTGATAACCGACGATACAAAGATGAATATAACGGTGGCCGTGAATCTCCTTAAAAGGACCGGTGTCAGGATTGATACGGCCATGAGCGGAGCGGAAGCCGTTGCAAGGGCGGAACAGGAAACCTATGATCTGATATTCATGGATCAGCGTATGCCGAATATGGACGGAACCGAAACCCTTAAAGCCATAAGGGCTCTTGAGAACGAAAAAAACAAAAACACTCCGGTGATCTGCCTTACCGCGGATGCCATAAGTGGGGCCAGGGAGAGATATATTTCCGAGGGCTTCACCGATTATCTTACGAAGCCCGTGGAGGGAGAAGCCCTGGAGCGAATGCTCAGGGAATATCTTCCCGAAGAAAAAATTCAGAAAGCAGCGGAGGACGTTTCGGCTGAGGAGGAGGTCTCCCCCGACAACAAACTGTATGACGCCTTAAGAAGGGCCGACGTGGATGTTAAGGTCGGACTGGCATACTGCGGTAACAGTACGGATACCTACAGGATGATTCTGTCCGAGTATGCCTCGGACTATGCCGAGAAAAGAGAAAATCTTCATTGCTCCCATTCCGGAAAGGACTGGGAAACCTACTCGATATTTATCCATTCCCTTAAGAGCTCTTCAAAAACCATCGGCGCCCTGGGGCTTTCGGAGCTGGCCGGTGCTCTTGAGGCGGCTTCCGAAGCGAAAGACGAGTCGATGCTCTCCTGGGATCATTTCAGGGCCATGAGGCTGTACGAAGAAATAGTCATGACAATAAAAGATAACCTTGATGTTCCGGAGGGCGGAGGCGGAACCGATGACGATGAAGAGATACTGGAGTTTTCGCCCTCAGATGATTAAAGACCAGTCCAAAGGCATTATCTGTATTATCATAGCGGCGGCCGGCTTTTCTCTGATGACCCTTTTCGTGCGTCTTGCCGGTGATATTCCCACGATGCAGAAGGCTTTTTTCAGAAATGCCTTCGCGCTTGTTATCGCTGTCGCAACCCTCATAATAAAAAAGGAAAAATTCAGGATAGAAAAGGATTACGGAGCTGATGTTTTTTTCAGGTGTCTGTTCGGAACCACGGGACTTATCGCCAATTTCTATGCCATAGACTCCCTTGCTCTGGCGGATGCCAATATGCTCAATAAGCTTTCGCCCTTTTTCGCCATCCTGATTTCTGTTCCGCTTCTTAAGGAAAAGCCGGACAAAACGGATATCGCCGCGACGGTTATCGCGTTTACCGGAGCGCTGTTCATAATAAGACCTGTTCCGGGAAATATGGAATTCATCCCGTCGCTTATAGGTCTCTACGGCGGCTTCGGAGCGGGCACGGCCTATGTTTTTGTCAGAAGGGCCGGGAAGAAAGGAGCTTCGACTCCCGTCATTGTGATTTGTTTTTCCCTGTTTTCCTGCCTGCTTTCCCTTCCCTTTATCCTTTTTAACTATGTCCATATGAGTCCGAAGCAGCTTGGATGCCTGGTCCTTGCCGGGCTGTCAGCCGCTGCCGCGCAGTTCGCTATAACGAACGCCTATAAGTTTGCCCCGGCAAGCAAGCTTTCGGTTTTCGACTATCTGCAGGTGATATTCGCGGCCTTCTGGGCCATGCTGATTTTTAAAGAAACACCCACGGTTATGAGCATAATCGGCTATATAATAATAATCGGAGTGGCTTTCATAAGGTGGAAGAAAGCACAGAGGGGCGGACATGATGCAAATCACAGGAAAGTCTTGAAAGAGGGCTGATTATTTCGTATAATTTTCCGGTAACGTCATTGGTACGGTAAGCTGTTTTTTTCGGTGCGATCAGGGTTCGGCAGATATTCAGGAGGGAAGAAATAATTGGAGGGGAAGATTCGGGACAATTTTATTAAGATACTGTCGGGAGAGCTGAAATACACATCGTCAAATCTGGCGTTCAATATGCTGATTTCGAAGCTCCAGAAAAAGATCATCGCAGCCCCGGAAAGCGTCGATTCCTGCCTTGAAGAGATAGAGGGCTTCGTGGTCAAATACCCGCTGATCGCCAAAGTGGATTTCGTCAATATTGCGGCACTTTGACGGCTTTTCGTGTCTTAAGGAGGTTTTGAAATGCTTGTTACACTGGATGAAGCCATAGCTTTGATAAAGAGCGGGAAATTTCTGCACATTGCCGGGGATGAGGCCCTTCTTGACAGGCTTCCGGAAGGAAACTGGATCGGCGGCACTACGGCATTTTTTATGGCTTCCGGCGGCGGGGTTTTCACAAAGGAAAAGCTCTATGTGGATGAGTTTGATTTTGCAGAGGAAATGAAAGTCGCCGCCTATGGAAAGTATAATGTTTTCCAGCTGGTGGAGGACTGCTATGAAAACGGTCTGAACGTGATAATCATGCCCTACGGCTCCGAGGTGGTCTCAAAGTACTCGAAAGAGGCTCCCGAGGTGGAGGAGCTGCTTTTGCATCCCACAATCGGCTGGGTTTCGGGCCTCGATTTAAACGGGGACGGAGAAGCGAAGGCTTATGACGGAACTACGGGAAAATCATATACCGACAAAGCCGTTGTAATGTTTTTAAAGCTTCCTGAGGGAAAGGCTGCCCAGATAAATCTTATCAATATTTTTGAGGATGATAAGGCGGATCCCGTCATAACCTTCCCGGAAAGCTCCCTGAGCGTGGAAAGCTGCCTGGTGGACGGTCAGGAGTTGAATTTTGCCGATTACATCGATAAAAAGGGCATAGACAGCGGTATGCCGCTTGTGGCGGACTATAACGGCGTTTACCTCAATATTTCCATAAAGGGCATCGAAAACGGTAGAGTGGATCTCTACGCGCCGGTTATTAAGAATATCGAATACCGCTTCGCAGCCCGTGTTGAGGATTACGAGAAGGAATTCCTGGCCAGGGTCAATGCCGCGAGCTCCGTCCGTCCGGTTTTATGCTGTAACTGTATCATAAATTACCTCAACGGAAATCTGGAGGGGAAGAAGATCCCGCCGTTTTTAGGGCCCGTAACCTTCGGAGAGGTGGCCTATCAGCTGCTGAATCAGACGCTGGTTTATTGTGAGATTGTCTGAAAAAGCATGAGGATATGATATGCTGCGAGCCGGAGTTATGTAAACACAATGTTATGTTAATCTATCCGGAAGCCTCAAAGTGCCTGTTGTTTTAACGCGGGCACTTTTTTATGCCGAAACATTTGCTGAAAAGTTCTTTTTATATCCGAATCATGTTAAAATATAGTCTATGAGTATCAAGAAACTGATTTTAGTGGCTTTAATCATATTCGCGGCGGTGGTAACGGGAATCCTTCTGATACGGGTTCAGGATCCCGGTACTGACGTTACGGAGAAGCTCACCCGCGTGGGACTTATCCTGAACGGCAGCGCTGAGGATAAGAGCTTCTGCCAGACCCATTATGACGCCCTTAATTCTCTTAAGGACGAGCTCAATCTGGAGATCCTCGTGCGGGAGTATGTTCCCGAGGACGAAAGCTGCTTCGATGTGATAAAGGAGCTTGTCGACAGGGAAAAATGCTCCGTTATTGTGACCGCCTCTTCCGGTTACGGGGAAGAGGCAGTAAAGGCTGCCACAAAATATCCTGATGTATGCTTCCTCAATTTTATGGGAAACGTGAAGCTTAATAACCTTTCCTCATTTGCGGGACGGATGTATCAGGTGCGGTACCTTTCCGGGATTGTTGCCGGGATGCGCACGGTTACGGGGGAAGTCGGATATGTTGCCGCCTTTCCGTATTCCGAGGTGATCAGGGGACTCAACGCCTTTACCCAGGGGGTGAGGAGAGTCCGGCCGGATGCCGTGGTTCATGTAAAATACTGTGACTCCTGGATAGACGATGAGGCGGCGGGAGCCGCCGCAAAAGCTCTTATGGATAAGTATCCGGTGGATGTGATGGCCATGCACACAAATTCCCTCGAGCCCTGCAGGGAAGCGGACGGGAACGGAGTATGGCCGGTAGGGTACAACATGGATAATTCGGAGCTGTTTCCTGACACTTATCTGACCTCCTGCGTATGGAAGTGGGAATCCTACTACAGGGAGCAGATACTTGACTTTCTGAAGGGGAAATTTTTCGGAACCCTTGACTGGATTGGCATGGAGGAGGGAATAGTGGAGCTCTCGGAGCTGACGGATAATGTCACGACAGGCACGAGCGGGGTGGTGGATGACGCAAAAGAGTACCTTAAGAGCAGAACCTTCGATGTCTTCTACGGTCCGATCTACGATAACAGTGGAAACCTGCGGGTTCCGGTTCGTGAATCCATGTCGGATGACGAGATGTTTAACAGCTTTGACTGGTATGTGGAGGGCGTAGTAGTTGAAGAATAAGGAAAAGCTTTTCAGAGCCGCGCTGATTGCTTTCTCGCTCATTGTCGTCGCGGTAATAGGTCTTATCATCCGGAATTTTCAGGTTGAGGTCGATAAAACAACCACGGTGGCAGGCGGGATTTTTATAGGCTCGCTGGATGATCAGGGCTGGAATGAAAGCCATTACGACGGAATCAGCTCCGCCTGCGATAATCTTTCATGCCCTCTGTTCACGAGGGAAAACGTTCCGGAAGAGGAAGAAGCTGTTAAAAAGGCGGTGAAAGAGCTGGCGGGTCTGGGAAGCCGGGTGATTTTCCTGACAAGCTACGGATACGGGAATGGGCGGACGAAATTGTCAGGGAATATCCCGAGGTGGCCTTTTATTCTATTTCCGGAGGAGGAGAAGCGAAAAACTGCACTTCGTATTTCGCGAGAATGTATCAGGTGAGATACCTTTCGGGAATTGTCGCCGGAGCTCAGAGCAAAACCGGGGTGCTGGGTTATGTGGCCTCCTGGCCCATGCCCGAAACCAACCGCGCCATAAACGCCTACACTTTGGGGGCCCAGGTGTCAAATCCCGATGTCCGCGTTATTGTCAGGTTCACAGGAAGCTGGGATAACGAAGAGGAAGAAAAAAATTCCGTTTATCTTCTGGCTGAGAGGGGAGCGGATGTCATAACCTATCATGAGGACAAGCCCTACGCTATAGAGGCCGCCGAGGAGCTGGGGCTTTATTCCACCGGATTTGACGCGGTTTATCAGGATTATTCGGATAAATTCCTTACGGCCGCCCTCTTTAACTGGAGTGTTGTATATGAAAAGATTCTGGTGGATTATCTCAGCGGAAGAGCCAATTTTTCAAAAAGCTACTGGCTGGATATTTCCGAAGAGGCGGTTCTGCTCTACACCTATTCTCCTCTTGTGAAAACGCCGACGAGAGCTCTTGTTTCGGGAGAGAAGGGGAGGATTTCGGGAAAAAATGATGTCTTTTCGGGAGAAATTCGTGATAATGCCGGGATTCTGCGCTGTGAAAGGGATGAGTGCATAAGCGATGAAGAATTGTTTAACGGCATGAAATGGCTGGCGGAGGGTGTAGAGGTATATGAATAAAAAGGAACCTTCACAAAAATACAGGATTACGGCAGTTGTGCTGTTTTTTGCCTGTGTCCTGCTGTTTGTAGGTATATTGCTGGAGAGCCGGATGGGAGCGCTGCTGACCGCCTATACCGAAAGGCAGATGAAACGCCAGGCCGAAACCTTCGCCTATCTTGCGGCAGAGGAGTTTGAAACCCAGCTGGACGATCTTGAATACATAGCCTCAAAGCTGGAAAAAAATCCGGAGGAAACGAGCGTGCTGATGCCTCTGGTTTTCGATGAAACCGGAGTTAAGCAGGGACTGCTTTCAATAGACGGAGTCGCCATATACGGGGAGGGACTTCATGTACGCACCTTCGACGGTATTCAGGCTTCGTTTCGGGGGAAAAGCGCCATAACCTTTGTGGAAAATGAGGGACTTTTATTTACTTACCCCGTGTTTCACGGAAAAAACATAAAGTATGTGCTCTACCGTCTGTTTCCCACGAACACTCTGGAGGACAGCTTTTCCATAAGCTGCTATGACGATCTCGGAGGGATCTGCGTCGTAACGAGAGACCCCCAGGTCATCATTCCCTTCAAGGATGTGACAAACGCGGAAAGGGAATGGTTCGCAAGCGAAGAGACCCTCGAGAATTATATATCCATGTACCGGGAAATGGAGGTCTCCGTCGCGGCTGCGGAGGTTTTCCCGACGGAATTCGGGGATATGCTGCTTTTCGAGGCGGAGGTGCCGGGCACGGATTATCTTGTGGAAGGCTTTGTGCCGATGAAGGTTGCCTCCGAGGGAATTGACAGAATAACCCTGCTTGTGGCCTGGGTGTTCGGGCTTTTGATGCTTCTTGTGCTCATTGGCGCTCTTTATCTGGTCAAGGCAAGCCTTAAGCTTCGGGAAAGCAACGCCCTCAGAAAAGCCAAGGCCATGGCGGAGGAAGCCTCCAGAGCTAAAAGCGATTTTCTGGCGAACATGTCTCACGAAATACGAACGCCTATAAACGCGGTTCTGGGAATGAACGAGATGATACTCAGGGAGGCGGATGACGAAACTATTCTGTCCTACTCCGCGAATATAAAAAACGCGGGCAGCACTCTTCTCGGTCTTATAAATGACATCCTGGACTTTTCAAAGATCGAGGCGGGAAAGATAGAGATTATTCCGGTGGATTACGACCTGCTTATTGTCATTAACGATCTGATGAACATGATCCATACCCGCGCGGATGAAAAGGGACTTTTACTGCAATTTGACATAGACCCGGATACGCCCAGAAAGCTTAACGGCGATGAGGTGCGCATCAAGCAGATCATTACCAATATTCTGACGAACGCCGTGAAATATACGGAGAAGGGGAGCGTCACCTTAAGTGTCGGTTATGAAAAGCTGAAGGACGAACCGGACAGCGTGATGCTGAAAGTGTCCGTAAAGGATACCGGAATCGGCATAAAATTCGAGGATATGAAAAAGCTGTTTTCGGAGTTTGAGCGTATCGAGGAGGAGCGCAACCGCAATATCGAAGGCACGGGTCTGGGAATGAGCATCACAAAGAGCCTGCTTGGCCTTATGGGATCATCCCTTGAGGTGGACAGTGTTTACGGTCTGGGCTCAACCTTCGGCTTTTCCTTAAAACAGAAGGTCATAAGCTGGGAAAAGCTGGGGGATTACGAGACAGCGTACCGCGAGCATATAAAGCGGCATGAATACCGGGAGAGCCTGACGGCCCCGGACAGCCGCATTCTCGTGGTGGACGACAATCCGATGAACCTCATGGTGTTTAAGAGCCTTGTGAAGCAGACCCTCGTTATGGTGGATACGGCAAATGACGGAGATGAGGGGATACAGTTCGCTGCCCGGACAAAGTACGATATAATTTTCCTTGACCATATGATGCCGGGGAAGGACGGAATAGAAACTCTTCATGAGCTGCGGGGGAGGAGCGACACTCTCAACATTAGCACTCCCGCTGTATGCCTGACGGCCAACGCCATATCCGGAGCGAAGGAAAAATACATTGATGCAGGCTTTGACGACTATCTCACAAAGCCCATAAATCCCGATGCCCTTGAGAGCATGCTTATTGAATATCTGCCGAAGGATAAGGTCAGAATGACAAGCGTTTCAGGGGCGGAAAGCAGGGAGAGTCTGCCGGAGAATTTAAGGGTTCTTAAAGGGCAGAGTCTTATAGATCCGGAACTGGGAATAAAAAACAGCGGTGCCGAGGAGGCATATATGCCGCTGCTTAAGGTGTTTTACAGCTCCGCCGATGAAAACGCGGAGGCGCTCGGGAGCTTTCTTGCCGAAGAGGATTATCGCAACTACACAATCAAGGTTCATGCGCTGAAGAGCTCCTTAAGAATAGTCGGAGCCATCTCCCTCGGGGAAGAGGCCCAACAGCTGGAGAATGCCGGAAATGAAGGGAATTTCACGTATATCCGGGATAATCACGAAGCTTTTATCGGAAAATACCTGGATTTAAAGGAAGTGCTCTCAGTCCTCTTTGAGGAGGATGATTCGGATTCCGGCAAGCCGGAGGCTGAAGCTGAGTTTATGGAGGAGATTTTAAAGGATATTGAGGCCGCTGCGGATGATATGGACTGCGACCGGCTGGAAGGAATCTTTGAGAAAATGGAAGCCTACCGTATACCCGAAGCCCAGAGGGAACTGTACGGGAAACTCAGAGACGCCGCGGATAAATATGAATATGAAACGATACTTTCACTGTTGAAAAATTGATTTTAAGGAACTGTAACAGATCCTGAGAACGGGTAAAAAGTATGGAGTACTGGATAGTAGTTGTGGATGATGAACCGCTGAGCCTGACTAACGCGAAGCTTCTTTTAAATGAAAACGGCATGCGGGTAAGCTGTCTGAGAAGCGGCAGGGAGCTTTTAAGGTTCATGGATAAAAATTCGCCTGATCTTATTCTGCTGGATATCCTGATGCCGGAAATGGACGGCTTTGCGACCTATAACAATTTAAGGCAGAACGAGGAAAAATACGGAAGGGCGAAAACCCCGGTTATCTTTCTTACGGGAGAAAACAACAGGGAGACGGAGCGGCGGGGGCTGAAGGCGGGGGCCTCTGATTTTATCCGAAAGCCCTTTGACAGGGATATTCTGCTTAAGCGCATAAAGAATACGATAATCAACAGCAAGACCATAGAAAACCTTACGGAAGAGGCTTCCCTGGATAAGCTGACCGGCTTTCTCAACAAGGCCAGCGGGACAGACAGGGTAGGGCGTCTGTGCGGGGAAAGGGCCGGAGCGCTGATGATTTTTGACCTGGACAATTTCAAGCTGGTGAATGATCTCTATGGCCACGATATGGGCGACAGAGTACTCGTTGCCTTCTCTGAAATCGTCAGATTAAATATAAGGGCCGAAGATGTGGTGAGCCGCGTGGGCGGCGATGAATTCATGGCCTATTTCCCGGGGCTAACAGAAGAGGACGCGGTTCGCGCACTGACCGTAAGACTCAACGAACAGTTCATGAAAAAAGCGGAGGAGCTTATGGGAGAAGATCACGGCATACCTGTCGGAATTTCCGTCGGGGCCGCTTTTTCGCCCGCTCACACAAAAGACTACCAGCTCCTCTTCCAGTATGCCGACAGTTCCCTGTATAAGGTAAAACAGAACGGCAGGCACAGCTATGCTATTTATGATGCTGAAGAGGATTTTATCGAGACAGGGGAAGATCTTGACAGGGAGCTTATCCGGATCACCCGGATTATGGAGGAGAGAGGTGACACAAAGGGAGCCCTGTTTCTTAATCAGGATGCCTTTTCCTGGGACTACCGCTTTATAATGCGGTTTATGAAGCGATATAACGGAATCGTCAACAGATTTCTGATTTCTCTGTCCACGGAGGAAAAGGGAGTTGTCTTTTCGGAGATTGTGGCTGAATTCGGCAGCGTAATGCGTCAGACCTTAAGACGGTGTGACATTATCTTTCAATGTAAGCCGAATCAGTTTTTTGTGGTTCTTCCTCAGCTTACGGAGCATAACGCCCCCAAGGTTATCCGGCGTATCCTGGGTGAATGGGAAAAGAAGGAATATCATGACAGGGTTAAAATACGCTATGCCACTGCAACGGTTTCTTCTGAAACGGATCAGGGAAAATAACGGCTTAAACGGACATTAAGGAGTATGGGGAAAATGGATGAAAAGCAATACAGAATACTGATTGTGGACGATGATCCGGCCTATGCAAAGATGATTAAAGCCTGGATTAAGGATATTTACAGGGTGGATGTGGTGACAGCCGGGGCCCAGGCGATAACCTTCCTTGGCAGGCTTCCGGGAGATAAAAAGGTGGATATGATACTTTTGGACTATGAGATGCCTGTTATGAACGGCCCCCAGGTGTTTAAGCTTCTTAAGGAGGAGCCGGTTACAAAGGATATTCCGGTGATCTTTCTTACGGGAGCGGGAAATGAGGAAGCATTGTCTCTTATAAAGAGCCTTGAGCCGAAGGGATATATATCGAAAACCTCCACAAGGGATGAACTCCTTGAGTATCTGGGGGAAAGGCTCGAGGGATGATCAGGTTGTTTTGCGTTTCCGTTTATAGTAAACTTAAACCGTAAAACCTGTTTTTTTCCGTTTCTGCAATTACAGAGGAGGTACACAGAATAATGAATCTTTCAGGCATTGACAAAGTATTTGATTTTATGAACAAAGCGGAAACCTATTATCTGGCGACGGTTGAAAAGGGAGAGCCCAGGGTAAGGCCTTTCGGGACGGTGCTTCTCTATGAAGGGAGGCTTTATATCCAGACCGGAAAGTCAAAGGATGTGTCGAAACAGCTTTCCGCAGATCCCCACGCGGAGCTCTGCGCATTTAAAGACGGGAAATGGCTCCGTGTCAGGGGCGAGCTTATCAATGACGACAGAATCGAGGTAAAGAGGGCGATGCTGGATAAGTATCCGAGCCTTCAGTCAATGTACAGCCCTGAGGACGATAATACGCAGGTGCTGTATCTGTCGAATGCGAAAGCGACCTTTTATTCGTTTACGGAAGCTCCTGAGACAGTGACCTTCTGATCAGGCCGGAAAAAACCCGAATAACAGTTGAGGAGAATGCGGTTATGGCGCTTGAAATAATCAGGTTTAACGGACTTAAAAGCAAAGACTGGCTGATATATAAATATCCTTCTGAGAATATCATCATGGGTTCCCAGCTCATAGTTCAGGAAGGGCAGGTCGCGATTTTTTCACGCGGCGGAGCTATGGCGGATATGTTTTATCCGGGTACCTATACGCTTAAGACGGAAAATCTGCCGATTCTCAGGACTCTTGTAAATCTTCCCTTCGGCGGAAATTCCCCGTTTTCAGCGGAGATCTATTTCGTCAACACCACGGTAAAGCTGGATATAACCTGGGGCACAACGGATCCGATACAGCTTGTCGATCCCAAATATCACGTGAAGCTGAGGATAAGGGCTTTCGGACAGATGGGAATGCGTGTCCGCGACGTTTCGGGAATGTTCAGGGAAATAATCGGAGGTCTCGGAAAGGACGAGTGGGTAAGATTTGACCGGATCAGGGAATACTACCGCGGTATTCTGGTGGTCAAGGTCAAGTCCGCCATCGCCAACGCAATAATAACGGACGGCATTTCCGCTCTGGAGATAGATGCCTATCTCGACTCATTGTCACAGAAGGTGAAGGAGCAGGTGGAGCCGGAATTTATCCGCTACGGTTTTTCAGTGGCGAATTTTTTCATACAATCCATCAACTTCCCGGACGAAGACTTCGATATGATCAACAATATCCTTGCAGACAGGGCTGCGTTTGATCTTATGGGAGACAACCGCTATGCCACAAAGCGCTCCTTTGACGTCTATCAGGATGCCGCCAGCAACCAGAACGGGATGGCGGGAACCTTCGTGGCCGGCGGAATGGGTCTCGGCGCAGCCATAGGAGTGGGATCGGCCATGGGTAACGCGCTGGGAAATCCTATGATGCAGAGTCAGGCCGGAAAAGCTATGGGCGCAGGCGCGGAAGAAGCAGCGGCAGCTGGTGCGGCCGGTGCGGCGGTTGCGGGAGCTGAGGCCGTGGCAGAAGCAGCCTCTTCGAAAAAATGTGTTTCCTGCGGAGCCGAATTTCCTTCGAAATATAAATTCTGCCCGGAATGCGGTTTTAATAACGCTGAGATTGAGTGCAGGGGATGCGGAAGAATGCTGAACCCCGGTATAAAATTCTGCCCGGAATGCGGAACCAGAGTTGAATAACGTGAAAGGAGCCTAAAGTGAAAAAGATCATTATTCTGCCGGCGATATTACTTGTTTTTTACCTTACGATTTTTTCAATAATAACCTTCGGAATCATAAAATTTCAGAATCATGATCATTTCGTGATTGCCCTGATCTTTGAGCTTATCGGCTTTATTCTTCTGGCACTGGTCGCCGTGATGAATATGATAGTGAATCCGCCTGTTAAAACGGGTTTCTTTGCTCCGCTTACTCTGATTACTCTTTTTTATACAGTATTCCTTCATATTCTCAACATAGGACTGGTTCAGTTAATGCCTTCCATCTGGGGCGTGCTTCTGAACCTTATACTTCTGTTTGTTTACCTGACGATAGCAGGGCTTATGGTTTTTGCCGGAAGAATGGATACAAGGCCTCATTCCGGAGTTTTAACCCAGCACGTCATAGGTCGGGAAGCCAGGCAGGAGGGAACAAGGGAATGTCCTCACTGTAATGTGATGATCCCCTACAGCGTAGAGTTCTGTCCCGTGTGCGGAAAGCCTTCAAGTCCCCCGCAGCCGCCCATACCTCCGGTGTCCCAGCCGCTGACTCCTCCGGCGAGCGCCACCTTCGGCAGACCGGTCCAGGTGGCGAGCGGCGATCCGGGGATGCCGGGAAGCGCTTATGCGCCCGTAACGCCGCCGCCTGCGCCCGTAACGCCGCCGCCTGCACCGGCGCCTTCAGGGGCAGGGTCTGCTCCTCTCGTGTGTGCCTGCGGAGCCCCGCTGCTTATGGGCTCTAAATTCTGTCCGAACTGCGGCCGTTCCGTGGGATGAACCGTGGAAACAGCGGGATAAGAGTGACGGAAAAGTATGGATGAAAAGAATATAATGATTACATTTCCAATCATTGAAATACTGTTGATGATCCTGGTATGTTTCATCTTGCTCAGGCTCAATCACGCTATTTTCAAGCAGCTTCAGAGAAAGAAGAAAAGACTGCATCTCCTGTTTTTCGAAAATGTGTTAAGGGCCGGGATCATCATTTTCTGCGTGATTGTTGCGCTTTCGGGATATGAAGGATTTACGAAGCTGTACCGGTTTATTTTCAGCGGTACGGTTGTTTTAACCGGTGTTGTCGGACTTGCCTGCCAGGATATCTTAAAGGACATCCTCGCGGGAGTTCTAATTTCTCTGTGCAGACCCTTCGATGTGGGGGACAGGGTGCTCATAAACGATATTGAAAAACCCTGCGTGGTGGAGGATATGACAGTACGTCATGTGGTTTTAAAGACCATGGACGGAATCCGCTATCTTATTCCCAACAGCGAAATCAACAACAAGCTGATCACCAATACCAGCTATCACCAGAAGCTGCGTGGAACCTTTATAAAAATTCCGGTGGCTTATTCGGCTGATTTAAGAAAGGCGATTGAAGTTACAAGAAAGGTTGTACGCGACTGCCCCTTTACCTTCCCGAACAACGAGAATAATGATGATCTGGATAACTACGGCGAGGTCTATGTGGTGGGGTATGACTCCAGCTCGGTTACACTGGAAACCACAATCTGGACCGAGCCTTCCATGGACAACTTCCTCGCCTGCAGCGAGATACGTTTAAGCATCATAGAGGCTTTCCGTAAGAACGGCGTGGAGATCCCGTATAATTATACCAATGTCATCCTTAAAGAGCAGAAGGATGATATACAGTATATAACTCCGGTTCAGCGCGATATCACGTCAAAGTCGGATATAATCACTGTCACGAACTACAGAAAAGAGCTGCCGGAATGCCTGAAGCACGTTAAGAAGTTCCAGGAATTCTATAAATTTGATATCAAGTGGGATACTTTAAATCTCCTTGTTGAAGAGCTCCTGATGTTCAGCAACCGCATTCTTCCCAGGGAAAAAATGGATTTCTGGATGGAAGCCAATATGCGGAGGATAAAGTTCTGTCTGCAAACCACAGGAATTATCAAGGTCTCAAAGCTGATGAAGCTGGTTAATAAAAATAAAAATGTAAAGCTTCCGGATGTACTCATAGCCCGCTTAAGGCTGATGGTTAAAAAGGACATCGAGCCTGACGGGTGGCTTTTCGACTCTGACAGCATAGGAGGAGAGGATGATATGATTGAGAAAAAGCTCCTGATGGCGTATGCGGATTCCCTGAAGATCGGAGTAATTGATAAACATCTGACGATTGCGGTGATAAAAAATCTTTAGGAACAGTTGCGGAAAGGGCAGGATTTTATGGAGGAGTTAAAGGAGACATACGGAAGAGCGGTGCTTGAAAGCCTAGCGGAAATATACCGGCAGCTCTATCTCGTGCCGGGAAAGAAGGGTGAGGAGGAATACTCTCTTGTTGTACGGCAGGGGCAGGAGCCGGAGGAAAAAAATCTTTCCCACTTTAAATCAGACGAAAAGGACAGTCTCGTCTTTATGGACACGCCGGTGGGAGAGGTCTGCGTGATTACCCTCAATGAGAGGCAGGATTTTGTGACCTTTCTGCAGATAATGGCAAACCGCTGTGCGGAAGTTAATATTCCGGATACTCAGGGAGCATCCATTTTAAGCGGGGTTATTAACTGGAGAAAGATAGAGGCGCGCAGAGACGCTTTTTTTGAAGAGGAAAAGGAAAAGGGGAACGACTTTCCGGACTGGAACGGGGAGTTTAAGCGCTTTACTTCGGATAAGTCGAATTATCTCGATACGCTTATAGTGCTGTCAGTGGGACCTTACAGCTTTGTTCCGGGATCGGAATTCGGCTTTTCCGCGGAAGAATGGACAGCTTATTCAAATACCATACGTCTGTATCACGAGTGTACCCACTTTATATGCCGGAAGAAGTTTCCCGAAAAAAAGGACGCGGTTATGGACGAGCTTGTGGCGGATGCCGTGGGTATTTATGCCGCTTTCGGGAAGTTCAACCGTCAGATGGAAGAGAGATTTTTAGGTATCAGCGGGGGACATTATACGGGCGGGCGGCTTGAAAATTATGTGACGGCTGATACGGAGGAAGAAAAAAGCCGCATTCTTGCGGAAATGTCCGGAAAGGTATCGGCCGTGCTCTCGGAATTCGATGATATCATTTCCGCCCGGGAATCCATATCACCCTTTGAACTGGCGGTATTGCTGGGCGAGGGTTCTTTTTCGGTAACAATTTGACGGGCTGATTTGTTCTGTACTGCCAGGATTGCCTTTGACAAATTCAGGAAGGACGCGGAAAACTGGTATACAGGAAAGACCAGCTAAATCTGCTGTTTTGAAAGGGGAGAAAAGCAGCTTGCAGCGTGACCATGAGCTGGCACGGAAAAGAGTGCTGGCGGCAGGAATAATACTGATAGTTCTGGCTCTTTTTGCCGTTATAGCGATTAAGTTTTACCTCCCGATACTCAAAATGGCGGATAATCCCGAGGAATTCAGGCTTTATCTGGAGGAAAGGGGGGTTGGCGGAATAGTTCTCTTCACCGTGATTATGGCCCTTCAGGTTATAATCGCGGTGATTCCCGCAGGCCCGCTGGAGGTCGCCGCCGGATACTGTTTCGGTTCCTTTATCGGGACACTGATATGCGATATAGGGATGACTGTCGGCAGCGTAACGGTTTTCGCCCTGGTCAGACGTTTTGGAATGGCTTTTATCGAGCTTTTCTTTTCGAAGGAAAAAATAAAGTCACTGAAGATTCTCAAAAGTACCGGACAGTCGAGACTGGTGCTCTTTCTGATTTTTCTGATTCCGGGAACCCCGAAAGATATCATCGGCTACGGCGTGGGTCTCACCGATCTGAAGCTTCTGCCCTGGATTTTCATTACCCTGATCGGGAGAATCCCGTCCATACTTCTTTCCGCCATGAGCGGGGATGCGCTTATGGAAGGAGATTATACTGTCTTTATAATTATTATCGTCGCACTGGTTTTATCGGCGGGAATCGGGACTTTTGTTTACCGCAGGTGGTTCCGTAAGCAGTAAGAAAGCATTTTTATTCCGTCTGTTCCGGTTTGTCCTCGATCTTATTGATGATGTCCTGATAGCTGCTGTGACCGTTTTCCGCAAAATTGTTCAACAGCATTCCGGTTCCGAACAGCTTGTGGTACATGAACTGTTTTTTCATATGAGCATACCGCTCTTCCAGCTCGGAAAGCTTCTGCTTCTGTTTTTCTTTTCTTTCCTCATACTTCTGCTTTCCTTTGGCGAGCTTATCCATCGCGTTCAGCGTATCGGCTGTTATATGCTCCGTCATTCCGTCACTGAGCTTCAGGATCGCATTCTCCATACGCTTCATGTGTTCAAGCTGTTTGTTCAGCTTCAGAATCGTCATGACGGTGATTATCAGATCGGCAATAAAGACAAGGTACATAACTCCAAGCATAAGCTTCCCCGCGAAAACGGGAATAATACCGATCACTTTGTCAAAAAACGGCTGGATCACACGCAGCACAAAGGCAATGGCAAGGCCCCAGACGATACTGAACTCCAGGCAGATATATCCGTTCAGGTTAAACCTCCTGTCTCTGTAATCCCACCATCTGGCGTGAAACAGCTTGTCCAGAAGAAAGCCCGCAATGAGCTCTATAAGCGTGGCAAAAACGATACCTACAATGAAAAGGAGAAGGGAGCTGGCTTTTTCGAGATCCGTCTCGAACCCGAATATGCTTCCGGCTATATTCAGGGCAGAGAGTACCATTATAACTCCGCAGCCGTATACGGGGCATAAGGGGCCGTTAAGAAATCCCCTGTTGACGGCCTTCCCCAGGGTAACCGCATGGAAGCTGACCTCTATCATCCAGCCCACAACCGAGTAAATCATGAAGTACCACAAAATGTTATAAACTGTCATTCCGAAAAGCATGGTGTTTTTTCCTTTGTATGGCTATAGCAGCAACGTCAGATTTTCGGATAAGTATATCACACTTCGTCCGGAAAATGTCCTGAAAATATTGAGCTTTTTTGCTGGCGTTCAGTGAATGAAGCATGATATGATACAAACGTCAAAAGTCCAAATGGCGTTCGAGCTGGCTCGATAAGCCATTTGACTTTTGGCGACCAAATCATGTTATGATACCACCAGCAGGATTCGTGAGGAGGCCGGGTATTGTTTTTAAGGGGGCCGGGGAAACGGTAAATCGGGTTATGGAAAAAAGCATAGTATTTACAAACGACAATTGTATAGGCTGTAATAAATGCATCAAGGTCTGCAGCGCGATAGGAGCCTGTATATCCAGAGAGGAAAACGGAAGGGCCAGAATAGCCGTCGACGGAAGCAAATGTGTGGCCTGCGGAAGCTGCATTGATGTATGCGTACACGACGCCAGGGAATTCCTTGACGATACGGAGCGGTTTTTTGAGGATCTTAAAGGCGGGGAGGAAATATCCCTTCTCCTTGCTCCCGCCTTTAAGGCCAATTATCCGGACGAGTATGAAAGCGTGCTGGGAGGCCTGAAACAGCTCGGAATCAGAAGAATCATCAGTGTTTCCTTCGGCGCGGATATCACCACCTGGGGATATATCAATTACATTAAGAAACATGATTTTACCGGAGGAATATCCCAGCCCTGTCCGGCTGTGGTTTCCTATATCGAAAGATACCTGCCGGAGCTTCTTCCGAAGCTCTTTCCGGTGCAGAGTCCCCTGATGTGCGCGGCAAAGTATGCCAGAAACGAAATGGGCATAAAGGACAGGTTTGCCTTTATCAGTCCTTGCATAGCCAAAAAGCTGGAAATCGAGGATCCTCATAACGCCGGCCTGGTTCAGTACAATGTGACTTTTGAGCATCTTATGAGGTATGTAAGGGAGCACGGCATCAAAGGCGCTCCGGTCCACAGCGAGATAGAGTACGGACTCGGATCCTATTATCCGACTCCGGGGGGACTTGCGGAGACTGTCAGGTGGTTTCTCGGCGATAATGTTTTCATCCGCCAGGTCGAGGGGGAACGCCATCTCTATGAATGGATGCATCTGAATGAAGAGAGGATTAAAAACACAAAGACACCGTTTTTATTCATAGACGCCCTTAACTGCAAAAACGGCTGTATCTGCGGTACGGCGGTAAATCCGGAAAAATCAAAGAACGACGATGCTCTTTATGCCCTGCTTGAAATCAGGGAAAAATCCAAAAAGACACAGAGCGGAGATGCCTGGTCCGTACCCGATACCCCGGCGGAGCGGCTTAAGAACTACAATAAGCAGTTTGAGAACCTTAAGCTTGAAGATTATACGCGGGGATATACCGACAGATCCGCGGAATGCAGATACCTTATACCGGATAAGGAGGAGCTGGACAGGATCTTTGTCAGCATGAACAAACTGACTGAAGACTCCCGTCAGATCAACTGCACCTGCTGCGGGTACGATGGCTGTGAACAGATGGCGACCGCTATATTTAACGGATTCAACCATAAAGAGAACTGTATCTATTACGAGAGGGCAATGATTCATGATCTGGAGATGGAAAAGACCATTGCCGAGGAAGCCACAAGAGCCAAGAGCGCTTTTCTGGCCAATATGTCCCATGAGATCAGGACACCGATAAACGCTGTTCTGGGAATGAATGAGATGATCTTAAGGGAGAGCAGGGAGAAAAGCATTATCGGATATGCCGAAAATATACGTGCGGCCGGTAATACGCTTCTGGGACTTGTCAATAATATACTTGATTTTTCCAAGATCGAAGCGGGAAAGATAGAAATCATTCCCGTGGAATATGACCTGTCCTCCGTAATAAACGATATCGTCATTATGATACAGACCAGGGCGGACAACAAGGGACTGGAGTTTAAGATTGATTTCAATAAAGAAATACCGAAGCGCCTTTACGGCGACGAGATAAGACTGAAGCAGATTATCACGAACATTCTTTCCAATGCGGTCAAATATACGGAAAAGGGGAGCGTTTGCTTCAGTATGGATTACGAACGCGATCCGGCTGAGTCAAACAGCGTGTTTCTTGACGTTTCAATAAGGGATACCGGTATCGGTATTCGGCCGGAAGACATGCATAAGCTCTTTTCGGAGTTTGAGCGGATTGAGGAGGAGAGAAACAGAACCATTGAAGGCACAGGCCTCGGAATGAACATAACACGCCAGCTCCTTGAAATGATGGACTCCTCCCTTGGGGTTGAAAGCGTTTACGGTGAGGGCTCGCACTTTTATTTCAGGCTGAAGCAGAAGGTAATCAGCTGGGAAGGCGTCGGAGATTATAAAGCCTCTTATAAGACCGCTGCCGCGGCAGGCAAAAAGTACAAAGAAAGCTTCACGGCGCCGGATGCCCTTGTGCTTGTGATTGATGATACCGAAACAAATCTTTCGGTATTTAAGAGCCTGCTGAAACGTACAAAGGTAAAAATAGAAACCGCGTCAGGCGGTGACGAAGGCCTCTCTCTTACCCGTGATACGAAATATGACATTATTTTCCTCGACCATATGATGCCGGAAAAAGACGGAATACAGACGTTTCACGAGCTTCGCGGGGAGGCTCAAAATCCGAATCTTTTTACACCGGTGATCTGTCTTACCGCAAATGCCATTTCCGGCGCAAGGGAGGAATATCTTTCCGAAGGCTTTGATGATTATCTGACCAAGCCGATAGACGCCGAAAGGCTTGAAGAGATGCTGAAGGAATACCTGCCGGAGGAAAAGGTTATCGTATCGGACTCCGAAGAGGAGGAGGCGGAAGAGGAAAGCGTACCGCTTCCGGAGTGGCTTATGGCCTGCGGGGGGATTGATACACAGGAAGGTGTAAAAAACTCAGGAGGAACAGAGGAATATCTGAAAATTCTTACGCTCTTTCATTCCGCGATTGAATCAAAGGCCGATGAGATAGAAGAGTATTACAAAGCCGGGGATATCCGTAACTACACGGTGAAGGTGCATGCGCTTAAATCCTCCGCCAGAATTGTAGGCGCGGCGGAGCTGTCCGAAAAGGCGGCACTTCTGGAGGACGCGGGCAATGAGAACAATACGGAATATATCAGGGAAAACACGGATGAACTTTTAAGACAGTACAGGTCATATAAGGATATTCTCGCTCCGCTTTCCGGGAGCGCCGAGGAGCTTCCGGATATTCCGGCCGATGTGCTGGCGGATGCGTATGCGGGCCTTATGGAATTCGCGGAAATGCAGGATTACGAGCTTGCCCGCATGGTAGTGGAGTCCATGAAGGAATACTCCCTTCCGGGTGAAGACAGGGAGCGCTTTAAGGAAATTCAGGCTTTCCTGGCCGGGATGGACTGGGACGGGATAATGGATGTCATAAAAAGAAGAGGGTAGAAACAGGAGAAGAGTGTGAACAGTATTATAAAAGAACGGTTGATGATATTGATCACCACCCTGGCGGGAATATCCTGCATATTGCAGAATTTCTTCGGAGGGTGGGAATTCTGGATGCCTGCGGTGGTTCTGATCGGAGGCGTGGCTTTGTGGTACGTTCATTTTACCCAGAAGCCGGATTCATACTACAGAATCAATATTTATTTTGCCTATGCGGCTTTACTGCTCTTTTATCACGGCGTTCACGATACCAGTTTGTTTGATCTTTCTGTCTCCGTTGTGCTTTTTATGGTTACGTTTACAATGGCCGACAGTATAAGGATGCTCAATCTTATCCTGGCCGAATACGGGATAGTGATGGCGATTCAATTCTGGTTCCTGTACAGGAACGGCGGGCTTAACATGAGTGCGTTTAACGGTATGAGGATAGTTTATCATATCGGTACCGTGCTTATTATGTATGTTTTCAGCCGCATTACCGTCAGCAACAGGGTTTCAGAGCGCGAGAGGATAAAAAGGTGGGAGGAATCCGTCCGGGAAAACGACAGCGATATGGAGGATTTCCTTTCGAATATTTCGCATGAACTGCGTACACCAGTGAACGTGATAAGCGGAATGACTGCCATCATGCAGAAAGATAATGACTGCAAAGAGCTTGCCTCCATAAAGGATGCGGGAATCCGGCTGGCCAGGCAGATAGAGGATATTCAGGATTATACGGAGATAAAGCGGGGCGAGCTCCATCTTGAGGAAGAGAACTATATGAGCATCTCCCTGATAAATGATGTTGTAGCCTACTATAAGGAAAACAACAGGAACAAAAACCTTGATCTGGTCGTGGATATCGCACCGGAAACGCCGTCGATGCTAAAGGGAGATGTAAAAAAGCTCGGCAAGCTCTTAAGGCATCTTCTGGATAACTCAATCAAGTTTACCAGACACGGGGGCATATATATTAAGATGTTCTCTGTGCCGCAGAAATACGGTACAAACCTGACAATAGAGGTTACGGATACAGGCATAGGCATGACCCGGGGGGAGATGTCACGCCTGTCAAAGGGGATGTATCAGGCCAACAAAAAGCGTAACCGCAGTACCGGAGGAATAGGCACGGGGGTGCCTGTTGTATATGGCTTTGTACGCAAAATGGGAGGCTTTGTCAAAATAGACAGCTCAAAGGGCAGAGGCACGACGGTTCACATTTCGATTCCGCAGCAGGTAGTGGATCCGGCTCCCTGTCTGAAAATTGAAGAGGAAGCCAGGGAGGGTCTGGTTTTCTTCATAAGACCCGAAAAATACAAAGTGCCCGAGGTACGGGAATTCTACAGAAACATGGCCGTAAACCTGGCCAGGGGGCTTAATGTAAAGCTCTATTCCGCGGGCGAGAAGAGGGAGCTGGAGCAGGTTATAAAGGAGCTTAACATTTCCCATATCTTCACGGGCCGGGAGGAATACGAGGACGAAACCGGAATGCTCGATTATTTATTGAGCCAGGGCTACAAGGTGGTGGTGTCCGCGGATGAGGGTTATAAAGCTCCTCCGGGCAGCGGGATTATGGTGCTCCCCAAGCCCCTGTATGCCTTCCCCATCGTGCGGGTTTTAAACGGTGAAGAGGTTGCGGACGGATACGGGGAGGAGAATAAAGGACGGCTTTCCTTTGACGGAGTGCGTGCTCTTGTTGTGGATGACGAGCCCATGAACCTTGTGGTGGCGTCAGGCCTGTTCCGGAATTATGAAATGGATATCGATACCGCGGAAAGCGGCAGGGAAGCCATCAAGAAGTTTGACAGGAATGACTATGATGTCATCTTCATGGATCATATGATGCCGGAGATGGACGGCGTCGAAGCCATGAAAATCATAAGACAGGCGGCCCTGGGAAGCGGCAGAAAGCCTGTCATTGTCGCTCTTACCGCCAACGCCTTAAGCGGAGCCAGAGAGATGTTCATAAAAGAGGGATTTGACGGGTTTATTGCCAAACCCATAGATATAGCGGAGTTCGAAAGGGTTATGAAACGTGTCCTGCCCGAAGAATTGTTTAATTACAAGGGGAGGGATGAGCAGTGAAGTTTTTCGGAAAAATCAAAGAACGCATTTTCGGATACCTTTATGATTCGTCGATCTATGTAAAGGACAGAACCTTTGTGCTCTTTATCATCGCCGAGCTTGAGGCGCTCTTTGTCCAGTCACTGATCAGCATGTTTTTAGGCGAGTCCCGTTCCAACTCAATGATAACATTGGCCGGTGTCGTTATCGGTGCCATGCTGATGCTGTTACTGATAAAAAAAGACAAGATCAGGACTGCCAGAATCGTGGTCACACTGATACTTGTATGTGCCCTGCGTCCCGTGCTGTTTTTCGCGAAAGGAGGAATCAACAACGGCACGCTGATTATGTTTCTTCTGGGAAGCTACTATCTGGTGCTGGTTCTGGACGGTGTCTTCAGGGTCGTTATGTGTCTGCTGGATACAACCGTTCTTATCGCCTGCGGGATCATGGCCTACTACCATCCGGTGCTTCTGGCCGATTATTCACGAAAAGGAAATTACGTCCATTCATTCATTCAATATATCATAACCCTGATCGTGCTTACGGTCCTGATTATTTTCCAGACCAGGATATATCAGAAGGAAGCAAAGAACGCGGAGGACAAATCGAAGGAGCTGGAGGAGATGAACAGGGCCCAGAACCGCTTTTTCTCCAGTATGAGCCATGAGATACGAACCCCTATAAACACGGTGCTGGGACTGAACGAGATCATACTCCGCCAGGAGGACGCTTCCGAGGAGATCCGGAGAGACGCAGCCAATATTCAGGGCGCGGGCAAAATGCTGCTTGCTCTTATAAACGATATCCTTGACATGTCAAAGATCGAGGCCGGAAAGATGGATATCGTGCCGGTGAATTATGATGTGACCTCGCTATTATCGGATATTGTCAATATGATCTGGCTGAAGGCGGAGGAAAAGGGATTGAAATTTGAGGCTGATATCGATCCCAATGTGCCTGAAGCCCTGTACGGAGATGAAGTCAGAATCAAGCAGATACTTATAAATCTTCTGAACAATGCCGTCAAATATACCCAGGCAGGCTTTGTGAGCCTCCATATCGAGTGTGAATTTACCGGAACGGATGATGTGCTGCTTAAAATAAGCGTTTCCGATACCGGAATAGGCATAAAGCCGGAGGCACTGCCGTGTCTTTTTAACACCTTCCAGAGGGTTGATGAGGAAAAAAACCGTTATATTGAGGGAACGGGTCTCGGATTGTCGATCGTCAAGCAGCTTGTCGGGCTGATGGACGGGGAGATAACGGTAAACAGTGTTTATACGCAGGGCTCCACCTTCACCGTCACCTTGAAACAGAAGGTATCCTCGGATAAGCGTATAGGAGATATCAATATCACAAGCTCCGGCCTGCCGGGAACGGGGAAGTATGAACACAGCTTCGAGGCGCCGACTGCCAGGATTCTTATAGTTGATGACGACGAGATGAATCTGCAGGTTGAGAAGAAGCTTCTCGGCGAAACCCACATGCATGTGGATCTGGCTCTTTCCGGGATCGAGGCACTGGGTCTTACGCTCCGCAACAGATATGACGTTATCCTTATGGACCATCTGATGCCTGAAATGAGCGGAATCGAATGCTTTGAGCGGATACGCGCCCAGAAGGGAGGACTGAATCAGAATATACCTGTTATCGTCCTTACCGCCAATGCAGGAGGAGAAAACTTTGAACTGTACAATAATACGGGCTTTGACGGCTACCTTGTCAAACCGGTATCGGGCCGTCAGCTTGAAAGTATGCTGCTTGCCCATCTTCCTGCCGGGAAGGTTGTAAGCACCGGAAGCATTGAGATGACAGGCTCCCAGATAAACACCGCGGACAGATATGCGAAAAAGAAACCCGTAGTGATAGCGACCAGCACCATGAGTGACCTGCCGCAGAATATCATAAAGGAGCTGCAGATCAGCATCATTCCCTACACGGTCATAACAAACGAGGGTGAGTTTTTTGATAATATAGACATGGATTCCGAAGAGCTTGTACAGTATATGTCGGAAAAGAGCAGACTGGTTACCTCGGAACCGCCGTCGGAGGAGGCGTTGGCCCGGTTCTTCTCCGCGGAATTAAAAAAGGCCCATCATCTGATCTATATCACACTTACCACCAGCAGCAGCAGGGAATACGCGAGGGCCATAAACGCGGCGAAGACCTTTGACAACGTCACGATAGTTAATTCGGAATATCTGTCCAGCTCAACGGGTATTCTTGTCATGGCAGCGGCAAGGCTGGCGGGACAGGGGATGCAGGTTGACAGGATAGTCTCAGAACTCGAGGAGACCAAAAAATTCATAAGATGCAGCTTTGTGGTAAAGAACGCTGACGTAATGGCAAGACGCGAGCGCATCAGCCCGTTTATGAGCAACATCCTGAACACCTTCTGGCTCCGGCCGATGCTGAGAGTCGTAAACGACAGACTGGGCGTCGGAAGATTCATGTTCGGAAGCAAAATGAAATGCTATGAAAAATACATAAAACATGCTCTGCCGTCCAATGAAGGAATCGACACTTTATTTGTGTTCGTTACCTATGCGGGTATGGATGAAGAGGATCTTTTATGGATAGAAGAGAAGGTAAAGGAAAGGGTCAGCTTTGAAAATGTTGTCTTCCAGAAAGCATCGGCCGGAATATCCTCCAACTGCGGGGCGGGAACCTTCGGGCTTCTGTATATGATAAAGGGCAACAGAAATTATAATTTCGGACCGCTTTTCGCAAAAGAGACAGGGGAGGCCGTGAACCGGGAAGACCTTCCGGAGGAGGAAGAAGCGGATATTGAGGAGGGCCTGGAAGAGACCTCTCCCGGGGCGGATGAGGGCACGAAGGAGAAAAAATGGTATGAAGACGTTCCGGGAATCGATCCGGAAGAGGCCATAAAGGTAAGCGGCACGGAGGAAGCTTTTCTGTCGGTGCTTCAGATTTATTATGATTCCTACGCTGCAAAGTCAGAAGAGATCCAGGGGTATTATGATTCGCAGGACTGGGAAAATTACACAATCAAGGTACACGCCTTAAAAAGCAGCTCCAGACTTGTGGGCGCAATGAAAATCGGTGAAGATGCCGAAGCGCTGGAAATGGCGGGGAAGAGGTCGGATATTGATTTCATTACAGACCACCACGACAGCCTCATGGAGGAATACCGCGCCGTGATTGATCAGCTGAAGCCCGTGATGGCAAAAGCAAAGGAGGATGCTCCGGATATTCCTGAGGATATTCTTTCGGATGCGTATGAAGCGCTTCTGGAATTTTCCGGGGCAATGGATTATGAACTTGTAAAGACTGTTCTGGATTCCGTACAGGAATACAAGCTTTCTCCCGGGGATGAGGAACGCTTTGAAAGAGTGAATATATTATTGTCACAGATGGACTGGGATGGTATAAAAGAAACTATAAATAACAGGGGGGATTCTGAAGTATGAAAAAAACAATTCTTATTGTTGCTCCCGCGGAGGGGTTTATCATCAAGGGGCTTGAAACGAAGCTCCTGGGCATAGGAGTAGAATCCGAATACTCGCCTCCGAAGCTTAAGGAGCTCCAGAACAAATGCTATAAAGGAGATCTTATTATCATCTTTACCGATGACAGTGTGGAATCGATAGCCGATGTATTCGTATTTATCAAGGATTTCTGCATAGAAAGGGATAAGCAGGTCATAGTGGTAGGTACGAAAAATGAGTATGATGTTCTGAAAGAGTATATAACGGAGGACATAATTGCGGAATTCTTTGAAAGACCTCTGGATATCGGGAGTCTGCTGAACAAAGTGGAGAGCTGTCTGGAAAAGGGCACGGAACAGGAAAGGAGAAAGAGCATTCTCGTAGTCGATGACGACGTGTCCTATATGAGTATGATAATGGACTGGCTCAAGGATTCCTACAGGGTTTCTCTGGCAAATTCCGGCATGTCGGCCATCACCTGGCTTGCAAAAAATCGTGCGGATCTTATTCTTCTGGACTACGAAATGCCTATTACAACCGGTCCGAAGGTTCTTGAAATGCTGAGATCCGATGCGGAGCTGTCCGATATACCGGTTATGTTTCTTACGGGAAAGGGTGATAAGGAAAGCATAATGAAGGTTCTTGCACTGAAGCCCGTGGGATATCTCCTCAAAACGGTAAAAAAGGAGGAGCTGCGCGGAACCATCAAAAAATTCTTCGTTACACAAACGGTGAAAAGCAGCTGATCGGTAGCCTGGCTGTGGGAGATATGTTATAATGGCTTCATTCATGCTGCTTCGCTCCCTCATCATGATCGAGGGGGTTATAGAGGAATTATGCCCCAGGCTTAATCTTTTCGAGCTGCTTTCCACGAAGTTCGTGGATCGGGCGAAGAAGAATTTTGACCTGAAAAAGGAGATTCTGAAGGTGGGAGAGGACGTGCTCTCACTCGGGAAAAAAGCCGCGCGTATTCCGGCGCTTTGTGCCGACGCCCTTAAGGATATCGTAAAAGGAAATACGAAGATCAATCTTGAGCTTACGGGGTATGAGGAGTTAGAGCATTCCATCGGCGAAATGGTGAGGAACGTGATCTACGCGGTCTTTGCCTGTGTTATGTTCTACGGCTCCTGTCTTCTGTGCGCGACGGAAATTGAGCCCAAGGCGGAAAACGGAATGCCGCTGTTAGCCATAGCCGGTTTTCTTTTCTCAATTGCGCTGGGGATATATTCGGTAAAAAGGATGTCGAAGAAGTGAGGAGGTTTACATAATTTGCGTCTGGGAATCGTAGGGCTTCCGAATGTCGGAAAAAGCACCTTATTCAATTCATTGACAAAAGCCGGGGCATCCGCGGAAAATTTCCCGTTCTGTACAATTGATCCCAATGTTGGGGTCGTTAACGTGCCGGACAGCCGGGTGGATACCCTGGGGGAGATGTATCATTCAAAAAAGGTCACCCATGCCGTGATTGAGTTTGTGGATATCGCCGGGCTTGTAAAGGGAGCGTCGAAGGGAGAGGGACTCGGAAACCAGTTTCTTGCGAACATCCGCGAAACCGACGCCATCGTACACGTCGTACGCTGCTTCGAGGATTCCAATGTTGTCCATGTGGACGGCTCGGTCGATCCCCTCCGGGATATAGAGACCATAGAGCTGGAGCTTATTTTCGCCGATCTGGAGGTCATCGAAAAGCGGATTGCCAAGGTCGGAAAGTCCGCGAGAATCGATAAAAGCTATGCCGCTGAAGCCTCACTCCTTGAAAAACTCAAGGCGCTGCTGGAGGACGGAAAGAGCGTAAAAACATATGTACCGGAGGATGAGGAGGAGGAAAAGCTCCTTAAGGGGCTTTCCCTTTTGACCGCCAAGCCGGTGATTTACGCCGCGAATGTTGCGGAAGAGGAGCTTGCGGAAGACGGAGCGGGGAATCCTTTCCTTAAGTCGGTCAGGGAATATGCCGCGGCGGAGGGTTCGGAGGTTTTCACGATCTGCGCAAAGATCGAAGCGGAGCTTTCAGACCTGGAGGATGAGGACAGGAAGGCTTTTTTAGAGGATCTGGGACTTAAGGAATCCGGACTGGACAAACTTGTCCGGGCGAGCTATTCACTGCTGGGGCTCATCTCGTTTCTTACCTGCGGGGAGGACGAATCCCGGGCCTGGACAATTAAAAAAGGAACGAAAGCTCCTCAGGCGGCAGGAAAAATCCACACCGATTTTGAACGGGGCTTTATCAAGGCCGAGGTCATTGCCTACGATGAGCTTATTGCCAACGGTTCCATGAATGCGGCGAAGGAAAAGGGGCTCGTGCGTATGGAGGGAAAGGACTATGTCGTCGGGGACGGCGATGTTGTGTTATTCAGGTTTAATGTATGATGGGAGATAAGGATATAGCGTTTCCCCATTTGAATATTTATCTGACGAATGTGCCGAAGACGTTTTCGGTCTTCGGCTTTCAGATTGCTCTTTACGGCTGTCTTATAGCCACAGGGATTCTGCTGGGCCTCTGTCTTGCCTCCTATGACCGTAAAAGCCGGGGGCTGGATCCCAATCCGGTATGGGACTGTGCGCTGTACGGTATAATTACCGCGATTATCGGAGCGAGAGTCTATTATGTTATTTTTGCCTGGGATTATTATAAGGATAATCTGCTGTCCATAATCAATCTCCGGCAGGGCGGACTTGCAATCTACGGCGGAGTGATAGCGGCCTTCCTGACGGTGTTTATTGTGGCGCGCTCCCATAAGGAGCCCGTGCTTGAGCTTTTTGACTCCATTGCCCTGGGGTTTCCCGTGGGTCAGGCAATAGGACGCTGGGGTAATTTTTTCAACCGTGAGGCCTTTGGTGATTATACCGACAATCTGCTGGCGATGAGGCTTCCGCTGGCTGCCGTGCGCAGCTGGGAAATCACGGATAAGATGAAGGAGCATATTACGGATGGGGTAAACTATATTCAGGTGCATCCCACGTATCTTTACGAGTGCTGCTGGAGCCTCTGCCTCCTGCTCTGCCTGTTCCTCTACAGGAAGCATAAAAAGTTCAGCGGAGAGGTGTTCTTCCTTTACCTTTTGGGCTACGGGGCAGGAAGAATCTGGATTGAGGCCCTCCGGACGGATCAGCTTAAGCTTCCCGTTATCGGGGTGCCTGTAAGCCAGGTGGTGGCCGGTGTATGCATCATCGTTTCGCTGACGGTAATAATCTTCTTTCGAATTAAGAAAGGAAGAGAAAAGATAACAGTAACGGGAGAATGATTTTTATAAATAAATACAGTTCGGGCATAGACACCTGCTGAGAGCGGAGGCTTTTGGCAGGTGTTTTATTTTACTGTGAAAGTCCCGGCCGGAGGCTGCCAGGCCGAGCGCTTGCGGTCAGGCCTGAGCAGACATCGGACGGGATGATGTGTATGAGGAAAAAAGCCACACGGTTAGTCATAAGGGGGATCGCGAAGCGGTGGATCCCTTATGACCGAAGCGTGGGGCGATTTCCGAATGCACATCCAGGATTACGAGAGCAGCGTAGCTGCGAAGTAATCCGCACTTTCATCATTGGTGATGTCAGCTTTTGCGGACATGAAAGTTTGGTTATTTTTGACAAAATTTCGGGTGAAAGGATAGTGCATTTTGACTAATTGACATTCAAAGCGTCGAAAGGTAAAATGTTATCAAGCTGTAATACAGCATACAGCATACGGCTTACCGCTTACAGCATACTGTTTCGGACTTTTGAAAGAAAAAGAATTAAAAAGGAGGACTCCCAATGAAAACATATCTTTCGTACATTCTTGATCCCGACGATCTGGTCTGGCCGGGAGAACCGAATATCGAAGTGACGCACTGTACGGAAATCAAGGGGGAAAGCAAGTATAATTCCTTCCTTTCCAGTCTTCCGAATCACTGCGGCACGCATTACGACGGCCCCTGGCATTTTAATCCGAACGGAGTAAAGTTCACGGAGCTTCCGATAGAGTATTTCTGGTTTGATAAGGTGGCAGTCATCGATGTGCCGAAGAAGCCGGAGGAGGGAGTTGAGCCGAAGGATCTGGAGCCCTTCAGTGAGGAAATCGATAAGGCCGAGCTTTTGCTTATCAAGACCGGGTTTGCCTTTGTAAGAGAAAAGGAGCCGAAGGTATACCAGAATAACGGGCCGTATCTCTCACCCGATGTTGCGACTTATATGGTTGAAAATTTCCCCAAGCTCCGCACAGTGGGCTTTGACTTTCTTTCAATCGGTTCGCCCTGCAACAATCTCTCGGCTGAGACGCACCAGATCCTGCTGGGCTGCCATTCCGACCATTTTATAACGGGTATTGAGGATATGGACTTGAGGCCTCTGTATGAAAACACGGGAAAGGTTAAGCAGGTCATTGCCGCTCCTCTTCGTATAATCGGTCTGGACAGTTCCCAGGTATGTGTTATCGCAGAGCTGGAAGATAAATAAAACGAACACCGCACCGTGAGGTGAGGAAATAAAAAAAGACAATTAAAAACAATGAAGGAGGTTGAAATGAAACAGAAGGTATTGGCAGCTTTACTTACAGTGGCGATGACAGCGTCACTTCTTGCAGGTTGTACCGGAGCACCCGCCGGAGCAGCGGCTCCCGCAGCAGAACCGGCAGGCGGAGCGGATGAAGCGGCTGGCGCACCGGCATCCGACGCCGGAGCATCAGGCGATAAAATCAAGATCGGCTGCTCTATTTGGTCAACAACCGACGCCCTTGGCTCGCAGTGCAAACAGATTCTTGACGCGGCTGCGGATGCGCTCGGCGCAGAGGTTCAGTATGTTGACACGGGCTTTGTGGCGGATCAGGTTACGGGCTCCGTCGAACAGCTTGCAGCAGCGGGCTGCCAGGGAATCATAATCTGCAACTCGGCTGATTCGGAAATGGCTTCAGCTCTTCAGACCTGCAATGACAACAATGTTTATCTTGCACAGTTCTTCAGAATCGTTTCTGAAGAAAACAGCCCTGAAATTTATAAGATGGCTCAGGAATCCCCTTACTTCATCGGCGCGGTTCACGAAGATGAGGTGGAGAACGGAAAGGAACTTATCAGGATTCTTACCGAAGATAAGGGCTGCAGAGATATAGGTCTTATCGGATGGGTACAGGGCGATGCCACCTGGCTTGGAAGATGGGAAGGCTACAAGCAGGGAATCGAGGCGTGGAATTCGGCTCATCCCGATGATCCCGCAACCCTTTCGGAGCCTCAGTACGCCGGAACTTCTTCAGACGGCGGACGGAAAGCTGCGGAAGCTCTTATGTCTGCTGATCCCAACCTGGATGCTCTTATTCCGGCTGGCGGAAACGGAAATCCCCTTTTAGGCACCATCGCTGCAGTTGAAGGAGCAGGCAAGGTCGGTGAAATCGCCATCGTATCGACTGACTTTATCCCCGAGCTCGGCGAGAGACTTGCGGATGGATCAATGACTGCAGAGTCCGGCGGACATTACTGCGATCCCCTTATTGCCTTCATGATGGTTTACAACGCAATAAAGGGCAACTATCCGGTAGCGACAGATTCCTTTGAAAACGTGGATTTCCCTTATATCTTCGTTTCCTCCAAGGAAGACTATGATAATTACGCAAAATACTTTGTAGATGAGCTTCCGTATACGGAAGATGAGCTTAAGGAAATGGCAGAGCTTTCAATGCCTGAGCTCAAGGAAAAGGCAGCAGCGCTTTCACTTGAAGAAGTGCAGAGCCGTCACGGTAATTAACCGGTAGCTGGGAGCCGGCTTTCGTTTCGGCGAGGCCGGCTCTCTTCTTAAAATGAACACCCTTCGGGGTGTTACGGTAAAGGAGCACTTATGAATTCTTCCGGTTCAAAGAGCGGACTAAACAGAATTTTCGGACGTTACACAGGCGCTGTTATCCTTGTGGGTCTTATTCTGGTTTCGTATGTGATATTCAAAATTCTCCGTCCCGAAACCTTCGGCCAGCCGAATCAGGTGCTGGCATACTTCCAGCAGTGTCTTATCGATTCGGTGGGAGCTGTCGGTCTGTATTTTATAATTGTCATGGGGCTTTTCGATTTTTCCCTGGGTGCAAACTGTATACTCTGCGCCATTGTGGGAACCGTATTCATGAAAGATCTGGGATTGGGCTATGCCGGTTTCCTCATTGCTCCGATTGTCTGCGGAGCTTTGGTGGGACTCATTAACGGTATTGCATATATAAAGCTGCACATTCCGTCTATGATAGTCACCACCGGGCTGGCCCTGATTTATGAGTCTGTGGGCTACTATGTCAGCGGGGATGTCCAGGCGTTTCTTACAAAGGAACAGACCTTTTTCGGACATGTTCCCGGAAATCTGATTATCGCCTGCTTCGCTTTCCTTTTATCATATGTTCTGCTGGTGTATACAAAGGTAGGTACCTATGCCTACGCTATCGGCTCCAATGAAGCCGTGGCAAAAAACATGGGCATAGACGTTAAAAAATATAAGGTGCTGACCTTTGTGATCACCGGGTTTTTTGACGGTCTTATGGGAATACTTGCGATTTCCTACGGTTCTTCAATGGCGGCCATTACGGGCATGGCTTCCATGAGCAGGAACTTTGCTCCTACCATGGGATGTTTCTTCGGATTGGCTTTCCGGCAGTACGGGATACCGATTCCGGCAATAATCGTGGGTGAGTTTCTTATTCAGATAGTATACAACGGATTTGTTACACTGGGAGCCCCTACGGCCGTGCAGAATGTGGTTACGGGCGTGGCGCTGCTTCTGGTTGTTGCGTTTACCATGAAACCGGTTAAGGGTGAAATAGTCAAGTAAGGAGGTTTCATCGATATGCCAGATGTCAGACTGCAGGCCATAGACGTATGCAAGACCTTCGGCGTTATAAAGGCTGTTCAGAATGTTTCCATAGACTTTTATAAGGGTGAGGTTCACGGCCTTATCGGTGAAAACGGTTCGGGAAAATCCACTCTTATGCATACGCTTACCGGGATTTTTTCATCAGACAGCGGAAGATTCATTCTGGACGGAAAGGAAGTACATGTAAAAAATCAGGTGGAAGCCAACAAAGAAGGCATCTCCATTATAGTTCAGGAGCTCGGAACCCTGTCGGGACTCACTGTTGCCGAAAACATTTTTTTAGGTCATGAGGACAGGTTTGTAAAATTCGGAATCAAAAACACCAACGCAATGGTGAAGGAAGCCGACGAGCTCTTAAAAAAGTACGGGTTTGAGCGGATTCATGCCGCTGATATGATCGACCGGTACAATTTCGAGGACAGAAAGCTTATAGAGATCGTAAAATCCACGTATTTTTCACCGAAAGTGGTGGTTATTGACGAGACCACGACAGCTCTTTCCCAGGAAGGAAGAGAAGAGCTCTATAAGCATATGAAGCGCATAAAGGAAGAGGGAAATACGGTAATCTTCATTTCCCATGACCTGTCGGAGGTTCTCTCTAAGTGTGACAGAGTGTCCGTGCTGAGGGATGGTGTTTATATTGATACGGTAAACGCCGCTGATGTTACCGAGGATGATCTTAAAAAACTCATGGTGGGGCGTGAACTGGGGGAACACTATTACAGAGAGGATTACGGCGAAAAGATATCCGACGAGGTGGTTCTGACCGTGCGTAACGTGACGGTTCCCGGAATAATCCATGACGTGAGCTTTGAGCTTCATAAAGGGGAGATCTTAGGCTTCGGAGGTCTTTCGGAATGCGGTATGCATGAGCTGGGAAAAGCCGTGTTCGGAGCCTCCTATGACAGGGAGGGATCTGTAACCCTGGCTGACGGAACTGAGATAGACTCCATCATAAAAGCCATAAAGCACAGCATAGCCTATGCCTCAAAGGACAGGGACAATGAATCCATAGTTATAAATGAGAGCATCGGCGATAATATCTGCCTGCCCTCCCTTGACGAGCTGGGCGGCAGCGCTCATGTTCTCATAGATAAAAAGCTTAAGGAATTTGCCGAAAAGCAGGCGAAGGAAATGAACGTAAAGATGGTGGATACGGAGCAGTTCGTGTCTGAGCTTTCCGGCGGAAATAAGCAGAAGGTCGTGCTAGCGCGCTGGATAGGAAAGAATTCGGACATCATAGTGCTGGACAGTCCCACCAGGGGAATCGACGTGAAGGTTAAAGCCGATATTTATGCCCTTATGGATGAAATGAGAAAGAACGGCAAGTCCATAATTATGATATCCGAAGAAATAATGGAGCTCATCGGAATGTGTGACCGCATAATAATTATGAAAGACGGCAGAAACAGCGGTGAAGAGCTTCTTCGGAATCCTGAGCTTACCGAAAATGATCTCATAGCAAAGATGGTTTAAGGAGGATGAAATGGCTGGTGGTGATACATCAAAAAATGAAGCCCTTTCAATCGAAACGAATGCTTTAAAAAGAGCGGTGCTGGCTTCAAGGATCAGAGCCATACTTCCGGTCATCGGTCTTGTGGCGATCTCTTTGATTTTTAATATTCTGTCGGCAGGAAAGCTTCTGGCTCCTTCGAATATAAAGCTCTTAATGTCCCAGGTCTATGTGACCATGATAGCTGCAACCGGAGTGTTTTTCATAATGACAATGGGAGGTCTGGATTTTTCACAGGGTTCCATTCTCGGTGTGGCAGCCCTCGTATTCTGCTTTTTGTCAAAATACAATGTTCCGATCGCGATACTCGGAGGCATTCTTGCCGGAGCCTGCATAGGGGCGGTTAACGGTTTCTTCTATGTGAAGCGTAAGGTGAAGAGCTTTGTTGTTACGATATGTACAATGTTCCTTTTCAGGGGAGCGATAGAATTTGCAACCACAAACGCTCCGGTTCAGGGCGACATAGTTAAAACGGTCGCACTCAATAATGACAGACTGAAAATAACCATTACGCTCATAGTTCTTGTGGTGGCGTTCTTCTTTTTCAGATTTACAAAATTCGGAAAATATCTGAAGGCCATCGGGGCGGGAGAAAAGGCAGCGGCCTTTTCCGGAGTGGAAACGGATAAGATGAAGTTCTGGGTATATGTGCTCTCCGGAGCAATAACGGGACTTGCCGCATTTATAAATGTGATAAAGGTGGGATCTGTTACGGCTAATTCCGGAAGCCAGCTTGAAACGAGGATCATGATAGCGCTGGTTATAGGCGGTATGCCTATTTCAGGCGGCTCCAAGGTCCGGTTTGAAAACGTGGTTGTAGGTTCCCTTCTTTACATTATCCTGAGCGCGGGCCTGGTTGCGCTGGGACTTACACCCGCCATGCAGCAGCTTATTGAAGGCGTTGTATTCCTTATTGTTGTTGCAATAACGAGTGACCGCAACTCGGTACAGGTAGTAAAGTAACTTAACAGTTTTTTGTTTCCTCCTGAAAAAAAGCTGCACCGTTAAGGTGTAGCTTTTTTTCGACTTTAATTTGAAAGGGGGGATGTAATTATCAGGGAGATTTTCCGGACTTTCGTTTAATCGGAAAAATATTTGTAGTTCTGTCCGATGTGTTCCCGCATAATCTGTTCGGCCAGGGCTTCGTTTCTCTTTTTCATGGCACTGATAATTTTCCTGTGGTAGTCCAGCGCCGGCTTGTAGCCCATCTTTTCTATAACGGAGTACATGGACTCCTTAAGCACGTTCAGAAGAATATCATAGGCCTTTATTATCATCGGATTGCCGGAAAGCTTTACTATGACCATATGAAATTTCAGATCATAGTGTGAAAAGGATTTTCCGTTGTCCTCGGAGGCAGCTTTTTTCATCTTGTCAAGCAGATCCTCAAGATGTTTAAGGCTCTTGGCGTCCGCAATCGGAGTGGCGATCCGTACGCTGGCGGATTCAATCATTTCACGGAACTGGAAAACATGAACCTGCGAGGGCTTTCCTATATACATAAGGGGGATAAGCTCGTTAAGGGAATCCTCCAGATTGAGCTCGCGGACATAGGAGCCTGAACCGGTACGGGTTTCTATGAGCCCCAGGGCTTTCAGCTTCTGCATCGCCTGACGGATGGTCATGCGGCTGACACCGAAGGTAGCCGACAGCTCATTTTCGGAGGGCAGCTTGTCGCCGGAACGCCAGGTTCCTTCTATAAGAAGCTGCTGCATCTGATCAAAGACCTGTTCCACTACATTGATTTTCTGGATTGGCTGAATATTCATAATGACCTTTCAAAATGTGTAATGCTGTCAACCGGTTACCTGTCTTACAAGTTATCATTTCTTATTATAACTGCACTGATTGAATATGTCAAAAGGAAAATCTGATTTTTGGTAATTGTGCAAGAAAAAAGTGGTCAATGATAGTACATTTTAACCAATTGACAATTTCACAACGGACAGATAAAATGGACTTAACCTGTTATACAGCTTACGGCTTTACAACATACAACTTATTTCGGGAGTGTTTCCCGGAATACCAAAAACAGCTATGAACCGGTGGAGGGAAAATAATCATGGCGTACAGCGAAGAACTGATCAGATCATTAAAGGAAAAAGGTCAGGTGCTCAGACGCGACTGCATAAAGTGCATCGGCGTGGGCGTGGCCGGTCATGTGGGAGGGAGCTGCTCGAGTGCTGATCTTGTAGCTGCTCTGTATTTCCACAAGATGAAGGTGGATCCGAAGAATCCGGAGTGGGAGGAGAGGGATTATTTCCTTCTTTCCAAGGGGCATGTGGCGATTCTGCAGTATGCGGCCCTGGCAGAGAAAGGATATTTCCCGGTAGAGGATCTTCCTCATTGCAAGGATATAGGATTTTATCTTCAGGGTCATCCCCATCTCGGAATTCCCGGGATCGAAGCCGGCACAGGCTCCCTGGGACAGGGACTTTCCCTTGGCTCCGGCATGGCGATAGGTCTTAAAATGGACGGCAAACCCAACCGGGTATATGTGCTGGTAGGCGACGGCGAAATGGACGAGGGACAGATCTGGGAAGCGGCCATGTCCTCAAGCGCCAAGAAGCTGGACAATCTCTGCGCGATTATAGACAACAACGGCCTGCAGGCCATGGGTGTCATCAAGGACAGGCTTCCCAACGAACCGGTAGCCGATAAATGGAAGGCCTTCGGCTGGAACGTTATCGAAATCGACGGTCATAATATGGAAGAAATTCTTGAGGCGCTGGATGAGGCGGAAAAATTCAAAGGCGCTCCCACCGCAATAGTGGCTCATACAGTTAAGGGCAAGGGCATCAGCTTTGCGGAGAATCAGGTAGGCTACCACAACAGAGCCCTGACCCAGGAAGAGTTTGACAAGGCTATGGAAGAGCTTGCATAAGAAAAGGAGAAAAAATAATGGCTGAAACAAATCAAAGAAATGCATATGGCAAGACACTTGTGGAGCTCTGCCGTGAAAACAAAAATATCGTAGCCCTTGATGCCGATCTGGGCGGCTCAACTATGGGGAAGATGGTGGAAATAGAGCCCGGTATGGAGGAAAGACATATCGAAATGGGAATTGCCGAGGCAAATATGATTTCCACCGCCGGAGGTCTGGCGAGAGTCGGGAAAATTCCGTTCTGCAGCTCGTTCGCGGTGTTTACTGCGGGAAGAGCCTTCGACCAGATCAGACAGTCCATCGCCATCGGAAAGCTTAATGTTAAAATATGCGGTTCCTCGGCAGGATGCTCGGACTTCGGAGACGGGGCGACCCATCAGTCCGTGGATGACATCGCATATATGAGGGTTATTCCCAACATGAGCGTGTTTGTTCCGGCGGATGCCAACGAGACAGTGGCTGTCATAAAATATATGGCAAGTCATGAGGGACCCATGTATATGCGTGTTAACCGCAATCCGTACGATAACGTAACACCGGAAGGCGCCGAGTTTGTTCCCGGCGAACCGGTCGTGCTTAAGGAGGGCACGGATGTGGCGGTTTTTGCCTGCGGAATAATGGTTATCAAGGCTCTGGAGGCCGCGAAGGCCCTGGAGGGGAAAATTTCCGTAAAGGTAGTCAATGTACGTTCCATCAAGCCCCTTAACCGGGAGAGCGTTATAGATATTGCAAAGAGTGTAAAGGGCTGCGTGACCGCCGAAGAGCACAGCATTATCGGCGGCCTGGGCGGCGCGATTTCCGAAGCTCTACGTCTGGAACGCGTACCGGTGGAGTTTGTGGGAATCAATGACAGATTCGGTTCTTCCGCTCATAATTACAAGGATATCCTCGATTATCTCGGGCTGACCTCCGATCATATTGTGGAAGCGGTTGAAAAGATTAATTCGCTGTAATAAGGAGCTGTATAAAGAAAGGAGATATTTATCATGAAGGTAGGTTTTGTAGGACTCGGAATTATGGGACGCCCCATGTGCAAGAATCTTCTGAAGGCGGGTTATGAGGTAACAGCCTTTGATCCGTTTGCGAAGGAAGCCTTGGACGATGTGGTGTCTGCCGGAGCGGCAAGGGGAGAGAGCAATGCCGACGTGGCTTCTAAAAGCGACGTTGTGATTACGATGGTTCCCAATTCACCCCACGTCCGTGAAGCGATCTTCGGCGAAAAGGGTGTGGCGGAAGGCGCTAAGGCCGGACTTGACATCATCGACATGAGCTCCATTGCACCGCTTCAGTCAAAGGATATCGCGGAGAAATGCGCTGAGAAGGGCATCAATATGATGGATGCTCCGGTTTCCGGCGGAGAGCCCAAGGCGATCGACGGCACTCTTTCGATTATGTGCGGCGGCCCGAAGGCTCTGTTCGACAAGTATTCCGAGCTTCTGGGAGTTATGGGTGCCTCCGTTGTCCACTGCGGAGAGTTGAACGGAGCCGGTAACACCACAAAGCTTGCCAATCAGGTAATTGTAGCCGTAAATATCGCGGCCTGCGCTGAGGCCTATGAACTGGCTATTATGGCTGGTGTGGATCCCGAAAAGGTATTTGCCGCGATCCGCGGAGGACTTGCGGGCTCAACTGTTATGGATGCCAAGGTTCCCATGATGCTGGACGGCAATTTCAAGCCCGGCTTCCGTATCGACCTGCACATCAAGGATCTGAACAATGCTCTGGATACCGGCCACGGTGTCGGCACCCCGATGATTCTTACAAGCGCCGTGCAGGAGATGCTGCAGTGGCTGCATAACAATGACTGCGGCAGCGATGATCACAGCGCAATCCTTAAGTATTATGAAAAGCTCTCGGGAGTTGAGATGAGAAAAATTAAATAAATAACGGGGTGCATTTAATAAAAAATTGTTGCAAATTTAACAAAGCTCTGATAAAATCTGTTATACAGGATACAGTATAACAGGTGCCATCCGGACATCGATGAAGCCGTGTGAAAAAACGAACCATTCACCGAAAGGTGGGTAAATATTAATCCAATAATTTTTTAAGGAGGTTAACATGAAAAACAAGTTACTCGCAACATTGATTACCGCAGCAATGACAGCTTCTCTTCTTGCAGGATGCACCGGCGCAGCGCCTGCAGAGAGCGCCGCTCCCGCAGCGGAGCCCGCAGCCGAGGCAGCGACAGAGGATGCCGCCCCCGCAGCGGATGCTTCTTCCGGAGATTCGGGAAATCTTACGGTGGGCTTCAGCCAGTATGCTTCCTACAACAACTGGCGCGTGACCAACACGGACGATATCAACCGTGCGCTTAACGAGCAGGGCTGGAAGGTTATCTTCGCCGATGCCAATGATGACACGGCCCAGCAGATTTCCGATCTGGAAGACATGATTGCCCAGCAGCCTGATTATCTCGTAATCGGTGCCCGCGAGCAGGAAGGCTATGAGAACGTTCTTCAGGAAGCGGCTGATGCGGGAATCAAGATCGTGCTTTTCGACCGCCTGGCGGATGGCCCTCATGATGTTCTGATTCAGGGCGACTATATCATGGAAGGTGAAAATGTAGGACAGGCTGTTGTGGATACCTTCGGCGATGACAAGGAGATCAATATCGTCGAGCTTACAGGAACACCCGGCGCGGACGTGACCGCCCAGCGTTCCGAAGGCTTCATGAACATCATTTCGCAGCATCCCAATTACAAGATTCTTGCTTCCCAGGTCGGAAACTTCTCCCGTACTGAGTCCCAGACGGCTATGGAGAATCTGATTCAGTCCTACGGCGATAAGATCGATGTTGTCTATGCTCATTCCGATGATAACGGCATCGGCGCCATCAACGCCATCGAGGCTGCCGGACTTAAGGCCGGTGAAGATATTGAGGTCTTCGGTGTTGACGGAACCAAGGACGGCCTCCAGGCTATCGTGGACGGCAAGATGAAGGCCACCTACCTCTGCAATCCTTTCTACGGCGACGCTATTGTTGATCTCATCAAGAGACTCGAAGCCGGAGAAACCTTTGAGGACAGAGAGATCCTTCAGGGCAAGCTCTACACCATCGACAACGCGCAGGCTTCTCTTGACGCCGGCGAGGGCTTCTAAGTATAATAAATTCTGTAAATAATTGCTATTTCATAATGTGAGGTGGAGGAGCCTTTTGCTCCTCCACTTTTAAAAAAGGGACAGGAAAAGATATGGATAATAACCTTCTTCTCGAAATGAAACAGATCGACAAACATTTTACCGGCGTACACGCGCTGGATCAGGTCGATTTTGCGGTCAGAAAGGGAGAGATCCATGCGCTGATGGGAGAGAACGGAGCCGGAAAGTCAACCCTGGTTAAGGTTCTGACGGGACTCTACGGCAAAGATTCGGGGCAGATAATCTTTGACGGGGAGGAGCGCAGTTTCCCTACGCCTCAGGATTCCCAGAACGCCGGCATCAGCACTATCTATCAGGAAATCAACCTGATCCCGCATCTGTCCGTGGCGGAAAATATTTTCATCGGAAGGGAACCGAAAAATGTTTTCGGCATTGACTGGAAGGCGGTGCGTTCCCAGGCCAGGCAGCTGCTTTTAGACAACGGAATTGATATCGACGTGACACAGGATCTGGCCACCTATTCCACCGCGATCCAGCAGATGGTTGCGATAACCAGAGCCATTTCTCAGAACGCGAAACTTTTGATTATGGACGAGCCCACATCTTCCCTGGCGGAGGATGAAATCCAGGTGATGTTTGAGAAAATGCGGGAGCTGGTGGCAAAGGGCATGTCCATTATTTTCATCAGCCACAAGCTGGACGAGGTTTATACGATCTGCGACAGGGCCACTATTCTTAAAGACGGAAAACTTGTGGGCAGTTACGATATAGACAAAATCTCCAGGCTGGAAATGGTTTCCAAAATGATCGGGCGGGACGCCAGCAACGTACTGAAGCGTTCCGTGGGTGAATATGAGGCGAAGGAAGGAACTGCGGCGCTGCTCCATACAAAGGATATCGACAACAGGGTTAAGCTTCACGGAATATCCATTGATATAAGGCCCGGCGAGATCGTGGGTGTGGCAGGGCTTTTAGGCGCGGGTAAAACGGAGTTTGCCAAGGTGGTATTCGGCTGCGACAACACCTATACCGGTGAGATTGAGGTGGAGGGAAAGCCCATCCGCATGAATACCCCCAAGGGTGCCATCGATCTGGGCTTTGCCTATTGCTCCGAGGACAGGAAGGTGGAGGGGATCTTCCCGCACATGTCCGTAAAGGAGAATATGACCATTACGGCCCTTTCCAGAATTTCAAAATTCGGTGTGGTGGATACCCGGAAACAAAAGGAAATTGTGGATAAATACATCGATTCCATCCGTATCAAGACCCCGAGTCCGGATCAGCTGATCTGCAACCTTTCAGGCGGAAACCAGCAGAAGGTGCTCTTAGGGCGGTGGCTCTCCATGGATCCGAAGCTTATTATTCTGGACGAACCCACCCGCGGCATCGACGTGGGAGCGAAGGCGGAGATTGAGGCTCTTATCAAACAGTTCTCCGAAAACGGCATCAGCGTTCTTTATATTTCCTCAGAGCTGGAGGAGCTTATCAGAAACTGCTATCGTGTGGTGGTTATCCGAGACGGCATGAATTCCGGCGAGCTCACCGGAGAGGATATCACAGAGGCAAATATCATGAACTATATCGCAAAAAACATGAAGGAAACGGAGGAGGCTCATGGCTGAGGGAAGACAGAAGGCTCAGGTTTACAAAACCGTGCTTAACGAGCATTTGAAAAAGTTCGGTGCGGTATATGCATTCCTGCTCCTGATTATAATTAATGCGATATCCAACGAGAACTTCCTGGCCATCAACACCATGTGGAACCTGCTTATACAGGCTTTCCCCATCATCATCACCTCTCTGGGCATGCTCTTTGTCATTTCCAGCGGCGGTATCGATGTTTCCGTGGGATCGGTCATGGCTGTGGCCGGCGGTATGAACGCGGTTATTATGAACGGGATTTATCCGGCTTTCCCGCGAAGTATTTTTCTCGGTATCGTGATGGCGCTTGTGGTATCGCTGATGTTCGGATTTTTTAACGGGTTCATGATTTCGGTCTTTAACATGCAGCCGATTATCGTGACGCTGACCACCTATATCATAGCCAGAGGGCTGACGCAGCTCATCGCAAACGGCAAGATTCTTTCATTCTCCAATACGCCGTTTAACGCGGTGGGAGTTTTAAGGCTTCCCGGCAATGTCCCGATCCAGTTCATAATAGAAATACTGTTCGTGCTGATTACGGCCTTTGTGATAAAGAGGATGGTGTTCGGCTATCAGGTGCAGGCCATCGGTGAGAATCCTCAGGCGGCAAAGCTTTGCGGGATACAGACCACGAAGGTACAGATCATGGTATATATGATCAGTTCCTTTATTGCCGCTATCGCCGGACTCCTGGTTTCTTCCCGGACAAGCGCGGCTGATCCCACCAATCTGGGAGCGCTGGCGGAGATGGATGCCATCGCGGCCGTTGCCATCGGCGGCACCTCGATGTCGGGCGGCAAATCAAGGATTTTAACCACCGTCATCAGCGCGATGATCATCCAGCTTATCACGATAACCATCAACATGAATAATATCCACTATGCCTACGCCCGTATCATGAAGGGCCTGATTATTATCATAGCGGTATATATTCAGCAGGATAAAAAGCGCTAAGGGGGGACGGAAAAATGACAGCCATAAAGAGATTTTTCTCAAAACAAAGTGCCCTCGCTGCGTTGATCGTGATTTTCATCATATCCCTGATGCTCTATCCTGTTTCACGCACCTGGACCAATATGTATAACCTGCTCCGGCAGAATTCCATGATCGGTCTGATTGCCGTGGCGATGACCATGGTTATCTTAACCGGCGGCATCGATCTTTCGGTCGGCGCGGTCTGTTCGATGATCACCGTTATTTCTGCATACCTGAGCATAACGGAAAATCCGGTGATTATCCTCCTGCTTCCGCTGATAATCGGAACTCTGTTCGGCTTTGTGAACGGCTTTGTCGTCGCCAAGATGAGAGTGGCGCCGATTATATCATCCCTGGGCATACAGCTTATTGCCAGGGGAATTTCGCTGGTTATGACCAGCGGTGAGACCATGCATATTTCGGGCAGCGCGAAGCAATGGCTTCCCCAGATCGCAAAGATCAAGGTGGGACCGCTTCCTCTTATTTTCCTGGTCTTTCTCGTGTTTGCGCTTATCTTTATTTATATTCTTAAGTTCAGGAAATTCGGCCGTCAGATTTACGCGGTGGGCGGAAATGAGGATGCGGCACAGATGATGGGAATCCGCGTGGATCGCATAAAAATCGCGGTGTACACCATTTCCGGCTTCGCCTCGGCGCTGGCGGGACTCATCCTGGTTTCCAGGGCCGGTACCGGGCAGCCCGTGGCCTGCGACGGCTGGGAGATGGACGCCATTGCCTCAGTGGCCATCGGCGGAACAAGCCTGGCGGGCGGCTCAGGCAATATTGAAACGACAATTTACGGTGTGTTTATTCTTGCCATTATCGGAAATATGATAAATCTTCAGGGGAATATCAATTCCTGGTGGCAGCAGATTATTACCGGACTGCTTCTTATAGTGGTGCTTATGCTTCAGGTAATTCCGTCCTGGAGAAAGAGCAGGGCATAGGATTAAGTAAAATGAAATTATTATTTGCTTCGGATTCCTTTAAAGGAGGCCTTACAAGCCGGCAGACGATCGAGCTTCTGACAAAGGCCGCGCACGAGGTTTTCGGTGATTGCGAAACCGGCGGTGTTCCGGTGGCGGATGGCGGAGAGGGAACGGTTGACGCCGTTATTGGAGCGGAAAACGGAGATATTATCCGCTGTGAAGTGCACGGGCCTCTTATGGAAAAAATTGAAGCCCGTTACGGGGTTTTCGGAGGAGACCAGGCGGTTATCGAGATGTCCGCCTCTTCCGGCCTTCCTCTTGTCCCGCTTAAAGACCGCAATCCGATGTACACCTCGACCGTGGGCACCGGAGAGCTGATAAAGGATGCCCTGGACAAAGGATACCGGAAGCTTGCCGTCGCCATCGGAGGTTCGGCTACCAATGACGGCGGTATGGGCTGCGCCCGCGCTCTGGGTGTGCGCTTTCTGGACAAGGACGGCAGGGAGCTTGAGGGTTGCGGAAGAGACCTTATCAATGTGCGTTCGATAGACCTCTCCGGCCTCGACGGACGCGTAAAGGAAAGTGAAATCACCGTTATGTGCGATGTCACGAATCCCCTTTGCGGCCCTGACGGCGCAACATGGACTTTCGGCGCACAGAAGGGCGCCACGCCTGAAATCCAGGAGCAGCTCGAAGAGGGGATGTGCAATTACCGGGATGTGATAAAAGCTTCTTTCGGGGTTGATTGCGACGCTTTGCAGGGGGCCGGTGCAGCCGGGGGACTTGGTGCGGCTTTATCGGTTTTTTTCGGTGGAAGGATGAAATCCGGTATTGATACGGTGCTTGATCTGATACACTTCGATGAGCGTCTTGAAGGCGTTGACCTGGTTGTTACCGGCGAGGGCAGAACCGACTGGCAGAGCTGCTTCGGAAAGGTTATGCGGGGAGTCGGAGAGAGGGCTAAGGCAAAAGGGATTCCGGTACTCGGTCTTTCCGGTTCGCTGGGGAAAGGCGCGATGGATATCTGCAAATACGGGGTTTCATCCCTGATGGTCACGGTCAATACCCAGATGACCCTGGAGGAGGCGATTGAGAAGGGAGAGGATCTGTATTACGAGGCCGCGGTCCGGATGTTCCTCTTTGTCAGAACCGGAATGGGGATGAAGCATATCTTGTAGGTCACTCAAGGTAACATAACTAAATATGGGTTTTAACTGAAAAGGCGGAGTTTATCCGTCTTTTTTTGTGCCTTTTTTCTGCCATTTTTCTAAAAAACTATTGCTTTACATAAAAAAATAGGTTAAAATGGGCACCAAGTGGTGAAAAGTGTCGAAAAGTGACACGAAGTGGTGGAAAAGGGTAAAGAGCATGTACATGGGGCAGTATTCTCATTCGATCGACGCGAAGGGAAGGATAATCATTCCCTCCCGGTTCCGCGAACAGCTCGGTGAGAAATTCAATATCATAAAAGGTTATGATGCCTGTCTTTATGCCATGGATCAGGAGACCTATCAGGCGCGCTTTGCGGAAATCTGCGCCCTTCCTGACTCTCTGCCCGACGCCAGGGCCATCAAGCGTTATTTTTTCCAGGGCTCGATGGAGGCGGAATATGATAAGCAGGGCCGCGTGCTGATTTCCCAGGAACTGCGGAACCATGCAGGGCTTTCCAAGGACGTGATCCTTGTGGGCGCGGGCGACAAGGTGGAAATCTGGAGCGCCGAAAACTACGGCGAGGCCGTCCCCGACAATATCGAAGAAATTGCAAAACGCTTAAACGACCTGGGTTACAAGATTTAAGATGGAATTCAGTCATGTTCCGGTTCTGCTCCGGGAAACCATCAGGCTGCTTAATATCCGCTCTGACGGAATATATCTGGACGCGACTGTGGGAGGCGGAGGTCATTCCTTTGAAATTGCTTCCCGCTTAAACGCCGGAGAGGGCGGAAGGCTCATATGTCTCGATCAGGACAGGGAGGCAGTGGAAGCTGCGGCGAAGCGTCTTGAGCCCTTTGGCGGCATGGTAACGCTGATACACGATAATTTCGGAAATATGGGAAAGCAAATGTCAGGGCTGGGTATATCCGCCCTTGACGGAATATTGATGGATCTCGGCGTCTCCTCCTTTCAGTTGGATTATGCCGAACGGGGATTCTCCTACCTGGATAGCGCACCTCTTGACATGAGAATGAACAGGGAGAATCCCCTAACGGCAAAGGAGATCGTAAATACTTACGAAAAGGAAGAGCTCGAGAGAATATTCAGGGAATACGGGGAAGAACGCTTTGCCGGACGGATTGCCGGTGAAATTGTAAAAAGGCGGAGCGGGAAGCCGGTTACGGATACAATCGAGCTGAGGGACATTGTGGAGGAGGCAATTCCGGGAAGGGTCAGGAGAAGCGAACATCATCCCGCGAAACGTGTCTTTCAGGCTCTCAGGATCGAGGTCAATAATGAACTCGGAATATTGACGGACGTTCTGGACGAAGCGGTGGAGCTTTTAAAACCCGGAGGGAGACTGGCGATAATTACGTTCCACTCGCTGGAGGACAGAATCGTGAAGCAGGGAATGAAGCGGAACGAATTACCCTGTATCTGTCCGAAGGAATTTCCGGTCTGCACCTGCGGAAGAGTAAGCAGAGGCAAGGTTGTCACAAGAAAGCCGGTCACGGCGGGAGAAGAGGAATTAAACAGCAATCCGCGTTCAAGGAGCGCGAAGCTCAGAGTGTTTGAGAAAAACGGAAACAGCTGAGCAGCAGGGGGGAAGCAATGCGTACGGGAAGCAGAGGAAGAACTTATTCATCCAGGAGAGTTGCCGGCGGCGGAAAGCGTTATTACACCGAGACCGAATACTATATCACTGACGGAAGCGCTGTCCGTATTTCCGTTCCGGACTATTATGAGCAGTCGATGCCCGGACTTTCGAGGCGGCCTTCGATTACGGTTGCGAAAAACCGCGCGAAAGCTGCGCATATGAATCCGGGCTATATACTGTTTTTATGCCTGGCTTTGTTTATCTGCGCCGCGGCGGCCATAGCGTATGTGAATCTGCGTTCCGAAAACACCGCTCTGATGAAGCAGGCGACAAAGCTTGAAGGAACATATAACGAGATGAAGCAGTCCAACGACGAAGAATTTAACCGGATAAAGGCCTCAATAAACATGGAAGAGATAAAGCGGATTGCCATGGAGGAGCTCGGAATGAGATATCCCGACGAGGAGCAGGTGGTGGATATATCGGGAAAGAGCGAGGACTACGTCAGGCAGTACAGGAAGATTCCCGAGGCGGAAAAATAAAGGATTTCGGAGAAGCGTTTTGACAAAGCCCCGGCAAAAAAGAAAAATCCGGATTCCGGGAAAATTCAAATCATTTATGCAAAAAAAGCTGGTAGTGCTCTTTGTGTTTGTACTGCTGGCTTTTGTCGCGCTTTCCTGGAGACTGGTTCATATAAGCCAGGATAACGGGGAAAGCTATAAAAAAAGGGTGCTTTCCCAGCAGGTACAGGATTCCCGTGTGCTGCCTTTTAAGCGGGGGGAAATTCTTGACCGCAAGGGCTCAAAGCTGGCCTATTCGGAAAAGGTGTATAATCTGGTAGTGGATTCCAAAATGCTTCTTGCCGACGACGGAAATCATGTGGAACCCACTTTTGATGCCATTCATAAGTGTTTTCCGGAGGTCAATACGGATGAAATCCGCTCCTTTGCCGAGGCCAGCCCTTCATCCCGATACAGGGTGTTCGCAAAAAATCTTACCTGGGACGAGATGGATGCCTTTGAAAAACTGCGTAAAAAGTCGGTTTCTTCAGGGAATGCCTCAAAAAAGAGCGTTTCTTCGGGAAGCGCCTCATCGAAGAAAACCATTCAGGGAGTATGGTTTGAGGATGCGTATCTGCGCCGCTATCCCTTCGGAACCCTCGGGTGCAACCTTCTTGGTTTCGTGAACGGGGAAAACCTGGGGAATTACGGGCTAGAGGGCTATTACAATACGACCCTGGACGGAGTGAACGGGCGGCAGTACGGCTATTTAAACGAAGATTCCATAGCCGAAAGCACGATGAAGATTGCCGAGGACGGCGATACTCTTATAACTACCATAGACACAAACATCCAGACTATCGTTGAGAAACACATCAAGCGCTTCATGGATGAGCATAAAAACGCTTACCGTGAAGGGGCGGCCTGTGAAAATATCGGTGTCATTGTCATGAATCCGAAAAACGGCGAAATCTATGCCATGGCGACCTACCCGGTATTTGATCCGAATGATCCGCTGAATGAGGATGTGCTTTCGGAGGTGGATGTTTCCAAATTTCTTCCTAAGGCATATCAGGAGGGCGGGGTTTCCGGAAACGCTGTGAGCGGAAATCAGGCCTATGATGAAGCCTGGCAGAAGGCGAAGAGCGACGCTCTCGGAAGCGTCTGGAGAAATTTCTGCATCTCCGATTCCTATGAGCCGGGCTCGGTTATGAAGCCCTTTACCGTGGCGGGAGCGCTGGACTCCGGAAAAATCACGGGGGAGGAGACCTATAACTGCGGCGGCTATCTCGAGGTCGGGGACTATCAGATCCACTGTCACAACAGGCTCGGTGACGGGCTTCTGACGGTAAAGCAGGGAGTCGCGAAGTCCTGCAACGTTGTGCTGATGAATATAGCCTTTGCTATGGGAAAAGAGGAGTGGCTCCGGTATAACCGGATTTTCAACTTCGGGCTTAAAACGAATATAGATCTCTACGGGGAGAGCAACGCGGGGAGCCTGACCTTCGACGAATCCATGGGAACGACGGATCTTGCGGTGGCTTCCTTCGGACAGGGCTTTAATGTTACAATGATTCAGATGGCCACGGGCTTTTCCGCCCTGGTTAACGGGGGTTACTATTATCAGCCCAGAGTGGTCAGCGAGATCAAAAACGCCGACGGGGCGGTGGTGGAGGAAAAACACGCCAGACTGGTAAAACAGGTAATCAGCGAAGCAACAAGCGCAAAAATGCGGGATTACCTGAAGGCGGTGGTGATGAGTGATCCTTCCGAATGTACAGGGTGGTCCGCGAGACCCGCAGGCTACAGCGAGGGAGGAAAGACCGGAACGGCCGAGATGTATCCCAGAGACGGCATCAACTACCTTATTTCGTTCATGGGCTATGTTCCGGCGGATGACCCGGAGGTGCTGTGCTATGTCGTTATAGACCGGCCCAATACGGCCCTGCAGGGTGAATCCACAAGACTTGCGACCGTGCTCAACAAGGAAATCATGACGGAGGTGCTTCCGTATCTGAATATATTCATGACTGAAGAGCTGACGGATGAAGAGCGGGAGGAGCTTTCAAAGCAGGAGAGCATGTTTGCTTCGGGAATAAGCGAAAACTCCGCCGGAGAAGGCGAAGCCGGGGAGGAGGCTCCCGCTGAGGACGGGGATGAGGATGCAATCGTCATAGAGGAAGAACCGCCGAGGACTGACAGCGGCGGAAACATCATAGGAGAGAACGAGATTCTCTATGATCCCGAGACGGGATATCCGCTGGATCCGGCAACGGGAGAGGTTCTGGATCCGGAGACGCTTCAGCCGGTAAATCCTTCATCGGATTTGCCGGAGGTGAAACTTTTCGGGGAATTTCCCGAGGGAGAGAATCCTTAAAACCAGGGAGAAAGGGGGCGAAATATCATGGCAATGAGCGTGGTGGTTTCGATTATAGCGGCATTTGTGATTTCCGCGCTGAGCGGTCTTGTCGTTCTGCCGTTTTTAAGAAGGCTGCATGCGGCACAGACCGAACGCGAGGACGGCCCTGCGACACATCTTAAAAAAACGGGAACTCCGACTATGGGCGGCTTTATATTCCTTATCGGCTTTCTCGTTGTTTCCACCTTTTATTCCATCACGAACCGGGCAATCATTCCGGTAATTATCGCGACCATGGGCTTCGGCTTTGTGGGATTTCTGGATGATTACATAAAGGTTGTGAAAAAGCGTTCCCTGGGGCTTAAGGCCTGGCAGAAAATAGTTCTTCAGCTGCTGGTTACGGCAGCGCTTCTGTGGTATATAGCCTCCTTCACCTCGGTGTCCTTTGATATGGCTGTGCCCTTTTCGGCGATGTTTTCTCCGGACGGAAACAGCATATACGTGAATTTCGGATTTTTCACCATACCCTTCCTGGTGCTGGTTATTCTGGGAACGGTTAACGGGGCGAATTTAACCGACGGTCTGGACGGGCTTTTAGGCAGCGTGACAACTGTTGTCGCTCTCTTTATCGTTGCGGCCTCCCTGAAGCTGGGCATACATATCGCCCCTGCGGGAGGGGCTATGGCCGGGGCTTTGATCGGCTTTCTTCTTTACAACTGGCATCCGGCGAAGGTATTTATGGGAGATACGGGATCTCTCGCACTTGGAGGCTTTGTGGTTTCCTCAATGATTATGATGAAGATGTCGATTTTTATCATAATAGTATGCTTTGTTTACTTTGCGGAATCCCTTTCCGACATCATTCAGGTTCTGTATTTTAAGGCGACCGGCGGGAAACGGTTTTTCCGCATGGCACCGCTCCATCATCATTTTGAGCTGGGAGGCTGGAGCGAGATCAGGGTGGTTCGGGTGTTTGTGCTTGTAACGGTTTTTCTCTGCGTGTTATCCTTCTGGATTCTGTGATTTTTTTGATGATTATTTTTTAAAGAGGCGTTTGAAATGGTCTGGAACGGAAAAAAAGTTTTGGTTATAGGGACGGGAAAGAGCGGAATCGCTTCGGCAAAGCTTCTGGTGCGCTCAGGCGCAGAACCGGTGCTGTTTGATTCAAATCCTTTAGTTGACAGGGCTTCGGTACTGAAGAATTTTACGGGGGAAAGTGTGCCCGCCATGTACGCGGGAAGCCTTCCCGGGGAGGTTATAGACGGGACGGAGACTGTGGTTTTAAGCCCCGGCGTGCCACTCGACAATCCTGATGTGGAAAGAATAAGAAAAAGCAATAAGGAAATAATCGGTGAAATAGAGCTTGCCTGGACGTTTGAAAAGGGATCGCTGCTGGCGGTGACAGGCACAAACGGGAAGACCACCACTACTACCCTCCTCGGAGAAATCATGAAGAATTACTGCCGGGAAAAGGGCCGGGCTTTTGTTGTCGGAAACATCGGGGAGCCCTATACGGACATTGCGGATGAAACCGACGAAAACAGCGTGACGGTGGCGGAGATAAGCTCTTTCCAGCTGGAGACCGTTAAAAGCTTTCATCCCAGGGTGTCCGCGATTTTAAATCTGACACCGGATCATTTAAACAGACATAAAACCATGGCCGGTTATGTTGCTGCCAAGGAACGCATTTTTGAGCGGCAGGGGGAAGAGGATACCGTGGTTTTGAACTATGATGATGCCCTGACAAGGGATGCCGCGGGGAGAACAAAATCAAAAGTCGTATTTTTCACAAGGCAGAACGATTTTGATAAGACGGCAGCGCCGGGTGATTTTCTGCATCTTGAGGATAAAAAAATATATTATAACGAAATACCGGTTGTCTGCGTGGATGAACTGAAGCTTATCGGGGTTCATAACTACGAAAACGTCATGGCGGCCGTGGGCATGGCCGCAAGCTTCGGAGTGCCGATGGATATAATCCGTGAAACGGTGCGTTCCTTTAAGGCCGTGGAACACAGGATTGAGTTTGTGCGGAGAGTAAACGGGGTTGATTATTACAACGATTCCAAAGGAACCAATCCGGACGCGGCCATAAAAGCCGTCGAGGCAATGAGCGCGCCTACGGTTCTTATCGGCGGAGGGTATGACAAACGTTCCTCATATGATGAATGGATCGAATCCTTCGGAAGTAAGGTACGTGCTCTGGTGCTGCTAGGAGAAACAGCTGACGCAATAGAAAAAGCTGCCAGGGATCACGGATTTACGGAGATTCACCGGGTGAATACGCTGGAAGAGGCAGTAAGGCTGTCCGCCACTCTTTCCAAACCCAGAGGAGCGGTGCTTCTGTCTCCGGCCTGCGCAAGCTGGGACATGTTTAAAAGTTATGAGGAACGGGGAAGATTGTTTAAGGAGTACGTGGCTTCATTGAAGGAAGAGGACTGACACGGTATTTTCGGATGACTGAAAAACGAAATTACATGGACTACAGCCTGATCTTCGTGGTGATTTTTCTGCTGGCTTTCGGCCTGATCATGGTGTATTCCGCGAGCTCATACGAGGCGAGCATAAAATTCAATGATTCCACCTACTATCTCAGGAGTCAGCTGAGAGCCACCATCCTGGGAGTGGTTGTGATGATCGTGATGGCGGTCATTGACTATCATCTGCTTTCGAAAATATCCTTTTTGTTTTATCTGGGCTCCCTCGGGCTTATCGCACTGGTTATGACCCCGCTGGGGATCGAAAGAAACGGCGCCAGACGCTGGCTCAACCTGGGGATGTCGCTGCAGCCCTCGGAAGTGGCGAAGGTAGCGCTCATCATTTTTCTTGCGGTTCTGATAGTAAAACACCAGAATACGGTAAATACATTCTGGGGAATGGTGAAGATGATGGCGGTGGCTGCCGTTCCTGCAGGAATGGTGCTTGTTATTACAAGGAACATGAGCTCTGCCATAATCCTTATGGGAATAGCGTTTCTGATGCTTTTTGTGGCGGCAAAACGTTATACGCCCTATGTGGTTGTGGCTGTGCTGGGAGTCGCGGGTGCGGCTCTTGTAGTGTATTATGTATGGCATCTTTCGCCGGCGGAGGCGGCGGAGCATTTCCGTCTGGCCCGCGTGCGCGCCTGGCTTGAGCCGGAGGAATATTCTTCGGTTACAAGCTACCAGACTCTTCAGGCGCTGTATTCCATCGGTTCCGGCGGAGTGTTCGGCAAAGGCCTCGGACAGAGCACCCAGAAGCTGGGATTTGTCCCCGAGGCGCAGAATGATATGATTTTTTCGATTATATGCGAGGAGCTGGGACTCTTTGGCGCCATGGCGCTGATATTCATGTTCCTGATCCTGATCTGGCGTTTTCTGGTGGTGGCCAGCAATGCGCCGGACCTGTTCGGGTCGCTTCTTGTTATAGGCGTTATGGCACATATTTCGCTGCAGGTAATACTGAATATCGCGGTTGTAACGAATACCATTCCCAATACGGGGATAACTCTGCCGTTTATATCCTACGGAGGGAGCTCCGTTGTGTTTTTGCTCATGGAAATAGGCATGGTTCTGGGCGTTTCCAGGAGGATACGGTTTGATTAGTGAAAGAAACCGGAAAATCTTAGGCCTTGCTGTTGCCCTGGTCTCAATATTGCTCGTTTTTCTCGGACTTCTGATAGCACAGGAGTATTTTACCGTGCAAAAGGTTACGGTGAGCGGCGCCGAGCACTATTCGAAAAAGGAAATCGAGGATATGGTGATGGATTCTCCGATCGCCCATAATTCCCTGTACCTGAAGCTCAGGTACAGAAACAGAAGCGTGGAAAACATCCCCTTCATAGAACGGATGGAGGTGGTAATCGATTCCCCGAAGGAGATAACCATTAATGTCTATGAAAAGGCCATTGCCGGATATATAGAATATCTGGGGAGGTATATGTATTTCGACAAGGACGGCATTATAGTGGAAAGCTCAGCCGAAAGAACCGGATCGGTGCCCTTTGTTACCGGGCTTAAATTCAGCGAATGCGTTATGTACGAGGCTCTTCCGGTGGAGAACCGCACGGTGTTTTCCGAGATTCTTTCCATAACCCAGCTTATGAACAAATACAATATCAACGCGGACAGGGTGCTTTTCGGTACCGATCAGTCCATCACCCTGTTTTTCAATACGGCCCGGGTAGCCATAGGGCAGTTTGATAATATAGATGAAAAGATGATCCGGCTGCAATATATTGTTCCGGAGCTTGACGGGATGAAGGGGGTGCTGCATATGGAAAACTATTCCGAAGAAGACGACGGTCGCTACATTGCCTTTGAAACTGACGGATGTTAAAAAATATGGTTGATAAATCGGCGGAAACATTATATATTATTAGGTAGTCTGTGCGCAGGCTCTTTTTGGCTGAATTTTTTCAGACGCTGAAGACGGAAGTGGCCTGCGGACACAGAGGGAGTGTGTTAAAGGAGGATATCCGTGTTAGAGATTAAGGAAGACGACAGCATTAATTCCTGTCAAATCCTGGTAGTCGGGGTTGGCGGCGCGGGAAACAATGCGGTCAACAGAATGATAGAGGAAGAAATCAAGGGCGTTGACTTTCTCGGAGTGAATTCCGACAAGCAGGCGCTGCAGCTCTGCAAATCCCCGAAGCTTCTCCAGATCGGAGAAAAGCTTACAAAGGGACTCGGAGCAGGTGCCCAGCCCGCCATCGGCGAAAAGGCGGCGGAAGAGAGTATTGACGACCTGACAAACGCGGTCCGCGGGTATGATATGGTGTTCGTGACCTGCGGGATGGGCGGCGGAACCGGTACCGGAGCGGCCCCTATTGTGGCCAGGGTCGCAAAGGAAATGGGAATTCTGACCGTCGGAGTTGTGACAAAGCCGTTTAAATTCGAGGCCAGGACCCGGATGACCAATGCCGAGACCGGAATCGAGAAGCTTAAGCAGGCAGTTGATACCCTGATAGTGATTCCCAATGACAAGCTTCTGGATATCGTGGACCGGCGGACAACACTGGCGGATGCGCTTAAAAAGGCGGATGAGGTTCTCCAGCAGGCTGTTCAGGGTATTACGGATCTTATCAATGTTCCCGCCCTCATAAATCTGGACTTTGCCGATATCAGCACGGTCATGAGGGAAAAGGGCGTGGCCCATATCGGAATAGGTGAAGGACGGGGGGATGAAAAGGCCGCGGATGCCGTCAGACTTGCCGTGGAGAGCCCTCTTTTAGAGACTACGATTAAGGGCGCGTCCAATGTTGTTCTGAATATTTCCGGGGATATCACCCTTACGGATGTTTCGGATGCGGCCAATTATGTTCAGGATCTGACCGGTGAGGATACAAATATCATCTTCGGAGCCAAGCAGGATGAGACAAGCTCCGATTATGTTAAGATCACGGTTATAGCAACAGGACTTGATGACGGCCGTTCGGCGAGAGGCGCGGGCGGACTGTCCGGCCGTCTCGGCTTTGATCATAAGATTCCGGCTGCACCGTTTAATCCTGCCGGCATTCAGAGGGCCCCGATGATGCAGGGTGCACCCGCACAGGTTCAGGGTGCCGCTCCGGTTAATCCGAATCCGGCTCCTTACGGCGGGTTTGATGAGTCCGATACTCTTCGTCCCATTCAGGGAGGTTCGATAGCGGTTCAGCCTCAGAATGCTCAGCAGGTGGCTCCTCAGCCTCAGGTTCAGCCTCAGCCCCAGCCGCAGTACGATCCCAATAAGGCGATCCGCTCCCAGGTTGAGCCCAGACATATTAAGGTACCCGATTTCCTGAATAAGAGAAATAATTAACAGTTTTTAAGGAGAAATTTTATGAAATGCCCGTTCTGTGGACATGACAATACACGCGTCATTGATTCAAGGCCGGCGGATGACGGAAGCTCCATCCGGCGGCGGAGGGTCTGCGATGAATGCGGAAAGCGTTTCACGACATATGAGAAAGTGGAGACGATTCCCCTTATCGTGATTAAAAAGGACAACAACAGGGAAACCTACGACCGCTCAAAGATTGAGCAGGGTGTCCTTAGGGCCTGTCACAAACGGCCGATTTCCGCCACCCAGATTACACAGCTGGTGGACGAGGTGGAGACGGAGGTCGTAAATCTCGAGGAGAAGGAGATTCCCAGCACCCTGATCGGCGAAAAGGTTATGGAAAAGCTCAAAGATCTGGATTCGGTCGCGTATGTCAGGTTCGCTTCCGTGTACCGGGAATTCAAGGATATAAATTCGTTTATGGAAGAGCTGAAAAAGGTTTTGCAATAAGAGGATTACGATGGAGCCTCACTCTAAGGGTGGGGCTCTTCTTAATATATGGGCAATATAAGGGTTAAAAAAATTATCTATTCAGCCCTGCTTCTTCTGGTGGGGATGATCTGGGGAATGGCCTTCGTTGTGGTCAAGGATATGACAGGGTCGGTGCCGCCGCTTTATATGATGGCGTTTCGGTTTTTCATTTCCTTTCCCGTGGGCGTGCTTATAGTCGTATTCAAAAAGACAGCTCTTTCAAAAAGGGCTCTTATTGACGGCTTTTTTCTCGGTATATCCTTTTTCCTGGCATATGCGTTTCAGACCTACGGAGTGAAGTATACCACGGCCGGGAAAAATGCATTTTTAACAACCATTTATCTTGTACTTGTGCCGTTTCTCGGCTACATATTCTACAAAACAAAGCTTCATCCCGTGCATCTTGCCGGAGCGGCCCTTGCCGTTGCCGGAGTCGGCCTTTTAACCCTCGGCGGGGAGGGGGGCTTTAATTTCGGAGACTTTCTCACGATTTTATGCAGCATATGCTTCGCGGTTCAGATTATTCTGATGAGTCATTTTGTCGCCCGTTCGGACGCCATGCTCTTAAACGTGGTGCAGCTCGGAGTAGTGGCCCTGTTTTCCTGGCTGTTCGCCCCTGTCCTGGACGGAAAAATGAGTGAAGTCGTGACATTTTCCTCCGGGATGTGGCTCGGACTTATTTATCTCGGGGTTTTAAGCACGTTTTTTGCTGAGGCGGTACAGCTTCTGGCCCTTAAATATCTCCGGCCGGTGGTGGCGACGATTCTTATGTCCACGGAATCCCTTTTCGGTGTTCTCGCTTCGGCCATTTTCCTTGGAGAGAGGATGACCTCCAGAATGCTTGCGGGCTGTGCGCTGACCTTTCTGGCTGTTTTGCTGGCGGAGCTCGGAGAGCTGAATCTTAATGATGTTTTTCTTCCGGATGAAGAGTGCTCTTCTTCCTATGAGCTGGATTATGAGGGATTATATAAAGCCGGGAAGAGGGGACTTATCTTTGATATAGACAACACTCTTGTGCCCCACGGCGCTCCGGCGGACGAGCGAAGTATAGAGCTTTTCAAAAGACTGCATGCTATCGGTTTTTCCACACTGCTTCTTTCAAATAACGGCAGAAAACGGGTGGCACCCTTTGCGGAGGCCGTTTCCTCGGACTATATCTGCAATGCCGCGAAACCTGCGAAAAAGGGATACCTTTCGGCGCTTGAACGTCTGGGCTGCACTGTGGATGAAGCCCTTTTTATCGGCGATCAGCTTTTTACCGATATCCTGGGAGCCAAAAGAGCCGGAATTTCCAATGTTTTTGTGCATAAGATAGACAGGAAGGAAGAGATTCAGATAGTTCTAAAAAGAATACCCGAGAAAATGCTTTTTCACGGCTGGAGAAAAAGCGGAAAGATCGGTGAAGACAGCCGGGATGAAAGAGGATCAGAATGAGAGATATCGACGGGAGGACAATAATAACCGGGCTTATAGGAAGTCCGGTGGAGCATACATATTCGCCGCTTATACAGAATACCTTTGCCGAAAACCTGGGGGTCAACGCGGTATATATTCCGCTGGGTGTGAAGGAGTCTCTTCCGGACGCGCTTAAAGGTGCCTTTGCCTTCGGCTTTGCAGGGATGAATGTGACGGTGCCTTATAAACAGGCTGTAATTCCGCTGCTTTCCGGAATCGATCCGGTATCGGAGCGTATCGGCGCGGTCAATACCCTTGTTAAGGATGAAGAGGGTTATCGGGGTTACAATACGGACAGCACCGGTTTTATCAGGGCGATGGATAAAGCCGGTATTGATGTGCGGGGCCGGGACTGCATCATCCTCGGCGCGGGAGGGGCATCCAGGGCGGTCTATGATGCCCTGCACTGCTCCGGAGCTGATCATGTCTATGTTTTGAACCGTTCATTGGATCGCGCAAGGGAGAATTTCGGGCAGTGCAGTGATGTGACGCTCCTTTCGGTCCGGGATTACCGTTCTCTTCCTTCCGGGCAGTATATCTGTATACAATGCACCCCGGTGGGACTTTATCCGGACAACGACCGTACCGTTATAGAGGATGAGGCCTTTTATGACCTTATAGAGGCCGGTTTTGACCTGGTCTACCGCCCCGCCAGGACGGAATTTATGAAACGTCTTGAAAGACAGGGCAAAAAGGCCTGTAACGGACTGGATATGCTTTTGTTTCAGGCGGCGGAATCTTTTGAACTCTTTACAGGAACGAAGGTCACGGAAGAGGCAATGGAGGCGGCAGAAAAAGCGCTGTCGAAGGTGCTGTGAGGCCTCTTGTTCTTATCGGCTTTATGGGCAGCGGAAAGAGCACATACGGCCGGGCGCTGTCCGGGAAGTGCGGCTGCCCCTTTATTGATACCGATGACACCATCGAGGAACGGGCCGGAAAAAGGATTGCGGATATTTTTGCCGACGAGGGGGAAGAAGCGTTCAGGAACATGGAAAGCGCTCTCATACGGGAGCTCGCAGAAAAGCAGGATGAAGAGGCTGTTATTTCCTGCGGCGGAGGACTTCCCGTGAGAGAGGAAAACAGAAAGCTTTTGAAAAAGGCGGGAGTGTGCGTCTACCTCAGAGCGGGAGAAGAGTTCCTTTTACGGCGGCTGGAAAATGACAGGGATGAAAGGCCGATGATTTCCGCAGGCGACCTTAAGGAGCGGATTCATTCACTGCTTTCAGCCAGGGAGGAGCTTTATCTTGAGGCTGCGGACTTCGTGCTTGAACTGGAGGATATTCCGGAAGAAAAGGTGATTTCTTCACTGGAAAGGATATGGAGAGAAATAAATTCATGAAGCTTTTGGTTATAAACGGACCGAATCTGAACTTTCTGGGAATAAGAGATAAAAAAGTGTACGGAACCGAGGATTACAACGCTCTTCTGGACATGATCCGGGCTCATGCAAAAGAGCTGGGGGCAGAGGCGGAGTGCTTCCAGTCCAACGGAGAGGGCGAAATTATCGACCGGATACAGAAGGCATATTCAGACGGAACGGACGGGATAGTAATCAATCCGGGAGCCTATACCCACTACAGCTATGCTATAAGGGATGCTCTGGATTCCTTCGATACGATTCCCATGGTGGAAATTCATATTTCGGATATTAACGCAAGGGAGGAATTCCGCAGAATTTCCGTGACCGCTCCGGCCTGCGATTATCAGATTGTCGGCCACGGACTTAAAGGATATCTGGAGGCTATGGACTGGATAGTGCGATATCACCGGCATTCTCAGGAAAACGATTCGGGCTTGAATTTGTCAGAGCGGTGATGTAGACTAATATAGGATTAAATGCTAAGGATTGTCAGGAGGAATTATATTTATGGTTTCAGCAGGTGATTTTCGGAACGGCCTTACGGTGGAGATAGACGGCACCGTATATCAGATCATTGAGTTCCAGCATGTTAAGCCCGGTAAAGGCGCGGCGTTTGTCCGCACGAAGCTTAAGGACATAATTAATTCCGGTGTGGTGGAGAAAACCTTCCGCCCGACCGAGAAGTTTCCTTCAGCCCATATAGACCGTAAGGAGATGCAGTATCTCTACGCGGACGGAGATCTTTATAATTTCATGGATCCCGAAAGCTATGAGCAGATTTCCATCGGCAAGGACGTGGTCGGAGACGCCATGAAGTTTGTCAAGGAAAATGACAGCTGCAAGGTCTGTTCCTATAACGGCTCCGTGTTTTCGGTCGAGCCTCCGCTGTTTGTGGAGCTGGAAATCACCGAAACGGAACCCGGCTTCAAAGGCGATACCGCACAGGGCGCAACGAAACCCGCGACGGTAGAAACCGGGGCAGTTGTTCAGGTGCCGCTGTTTGTCAATCAGGGCGATAAAATAAAGATCGATACCCGCTCGGGCGAGTATCTGTCAAGAGTCTGAGTTCTCCGGGCGACCGGAGAGGGTTCCTGTCCGGCCGTCCGTCTTTTTTTAGATAGTTTTCGAGTCTTCTTCATTCTTTGTGTTTTCTGTCATTGTGTTTTCTGTCTTTTTCACGATGCTTTCTTCTGCCCGAAGAATTTATTTTTGATGCCGTTTTTTCGGAAGAAAGGAAGCTATGAATTTTGAGGAATTCAGCGAAGCAGTAACAATGAAGGTACGCGCGTCAGCAGATGAAAACAGCAGTATAAGAGAGGTGAAAGTCACAAGAAACAACGGAATCTGTCTTACGGGTCTTGTTCTGGAAAAAGCCGGAAGCAGAATTTCTCCCACGGTATATCTGGACGGACTCTATGAAAAATACAGGGAAGGCGAAGAGCTTGACGAGATTGCGGGGGAGATATCGGCGGCCTTTGATTCGCCGAAGGAGCCTTTCAGTTTGGCCGTAAACGCTCTTTCGGATCCCGCCTTCATAAAATCCCATGTGGTATACAGGCTGGTGCACTATGACAGAAACAGAGAGCTCTTATCCTCGGTGCCTCACCGGCGTTTTCTGGACCTTGCCGTGATGTACAGTGTGTTTTTATCCTCGGAAGGGGATTATATGTCTTCCGTGCTTGTGCGTAATGAACATCTGAAAGGCTGGTCTATTAAAGACACCGAGCTGGAGGAGCACGCGAGGATCAACTCGCCGAAGCTCCTTCCGATGCGTATAAAGAGCATTATCTCCATGCTTTCCGAGCTCGCCGGTGCGGAGCCTGATCCCGGGGAAGAAAGAGAGAGAGAACTGTCGGAAATGTATGTCGCAACAAACGAATACGGGATTAACGGGGCTTCGATTCTTCTTTATCCCGACAGGATCCGCAGCTTTGCTGAAGAAAAGAAGCGGGATCTCTATGTGCTGCCCTCGTCAGTGCATGAGGTAATTCTGCTTCCGGTCTACAGACGGAGCGACCCCGCAGAGCTTAAAAATCTGGTGAGCTTTGTGAACCGCACCCAGGTACGGGAAGAGGAACAGCTATCCGACACCCTGTATTGTTTTAAAAGAAAAACGGGGGAGCTGGAGATGGTACGGTAATAATTCTGTAATATTTTTTTCGCAGATTTTCAATGTTTCAGGAAAGGTGTTGTTTTTTTCGGGATTTTATGTTAATATAAGCCGAATGCGTTTGTAGCTCAGCTGGATAGAGCACAGGCCTCCGACGCCTGGTGTCGTGGGTTCGAATCCCGTCAAACGCATCGGCGCGCGGGGGGATGTCCCCCCGCGGAGAATTCGACAGTAAGATTATATTGAGGATATTATGAGAAACAGCAGTGTTGACGATATAAAAGAATTTATCATCGACCATTATCAGTATTTCGCGGTTGGAGTTCTCTTTATTGTACTGATAGTAGTCTTGTTTGTCTTTTCCGCAAGCCGGAAGGACGGCAAGGATGTGCTTAACGCCGAGGAGCTTTCAGAGTCCGTGGGAAACGGCGAAGAAGAGGGCGGGACCGAGGCTCTGGAAGTGCCGGATGTCAAACTGGAACAAAACGCGTATGAGGATCTGAATTCCTTCTTCGCCACTTATTACAGCGCCATGAGCGACGGTGATATCGATACGGTCGCTTCAATGTGGAGCAATCTGGATGACGAGGACAGAATCCGCTATCAGACGAAGGCTTCATTTACCGAAGGCTACGACAATATGTCCGTATATACAAAACCCGGACCGGTGGACAATTCCTATATTGCCTTTGTGTATTATGAGATCAAGTTCAAAAACATCGACACCACGGCTCCGGGGCTTTCCACTTTCTTTGTATGCTCGGGAGACAACGGTTATTATATCCAGGATATGAATTCCATTCCCCAGAATCAGAAGGACTACATTACCGCCATTGCAAACCAGGAGGATGTGCAGGAGCTTCTGACCGATGTGGATACGCTCTATACGAATAACATCCAGTCCGATCCCACTCTTGAGGCTTTCATGAAGTCCCTGCAGATCAAGACGGATGAAGCCGTGGCACAGGCCAAACAGAACGGCGACTCGTCCGGTTCTTCGGGTGAGTCTTCGGACGGCGGCCTGGAAGCGGGCGAGAGTGAGGTAAGGGTTACCACGACAGACGCCGTCAATATCCGTGAGCAGGCGGACAAGAATAGTGCGAAGCTGGGTTCAGCGGCCAAGGGTGACACTTTTGTGCGGCTTGCCGAGGAAGGCGAGTGGAGCAGAATTAAGTATAAAGACGGGGAGGCGTATATCAAGTCCGAGTTCCTGACCACTGCCAATACAGGCGGTGACGATGCTCCGGCTGCTCCTGCGACGGAGGGCGAAACAGGCGGCGCGACTCCCGCGTCGGGAACCATTGTTGCCAACGAGGCGGTTTCCATCCGCTCAGGCCCCAGCACCGATAATCAAAAGCTCGGAAGTGCTCACCGGGGTGACAAGTTCACCGTGACCGGAGAGGAGAACGGGTGGTACCAGATCGATTACAACGGTTCCACTGCCTATATCAAGGGAGAGTATTGTACAAAGAACTGATGATTGAATAAAAAAACACCGCAGGCACGAAGAAATGTGCCTGCGGCTTTTTTTCGGGATGTCAGACCCCGGGTGCGGATCCTGCGCTTACGGCTCAGACGATGCCCTGGGCTTTCATGGCCTCGGCCACCTTTAAGAAACCGGCAATATTGGCACCGGTAACATAGTCGCCTTCTTTTCCGTATCTCTTTGCCGCGTCTTCAATATTCTGATAAATATCGATCATGATGTTTTCAAGCTTCCGGTCGACCTCCTCGAAGGACCAGCTCAAACGCTCGGAGTTCTGGCTCATTTCCAGGGCGCTGGTCGCAACGCCGCCGGCATTGGACGCCTTGCCGCAGATAAAGAGAATGTTGTTTTCCTGAAGGTATTTTGTCGCATCAAGGGTTGTAGGCATATTAGCGCCTTCGCAGACAGCGGTGACACCGTTTGCAACCAGGGCCTTTGCGTCATCCAGATCCAGCTCGTTCTGGGTTGCGCAGGGAAGAGCGATGTCGCATTTGACGCTCCATACACCGTGTTCGCCGTCTTTCTTTTCGTGGTATTCGGCCGAAGGACGGGAGGCGGCATACTCGCTTAAGCGGGCGCGCTTTATTTCCTTAACCTCCTTGAGGAGTTCCACGTCAATTCCTTCGGGATCATAGATCCAACCGGTGGAGTCAGAGCAGGTGACGACCTTCGCACCCATCTGGATAGCCTTTTCGGTGGCGTAAATTGCCACATTTCCCGCACCTGAAACAGCTATGACCTTGTCTTTCATTTCCATGTCATGAGCACGAAGGAGAGCTCTGGTGATATAGAGAAGACCATAGCCGGTTGCCTCTGTTCTTGCAAGGGAGCCGCCGAAGGTTAAGCCCTTACCGGTCAGCACGCCCTCATAGACGTCGCGGATGCGTTTATACTGTCCGAAAAGGAAACCGATTTCCCTGCCGCCTACGCCGATGTCGCCGGCCGGAACGTCCGTATCGGCGCCGATGTGACGGTAGAGCTCAGTCATAAAGCTCTGGCAGAAGGCCATAACCTCGCGGTCGCTCTTGCCTTTGGGATCGAAATCGGAGCCGCCCTTGCCGCCGCCGATGGGAAGTCCCGTGAGGGAATTTTTAAATACCTGCTCGAAGCCCAGGAATTTGATGATTCCGAGATTTACGGAAGGGTGGAAACGAAGGCCGCCCTTATAGGGACCGATGGCGGAATTGAACTGGACACGGAAACCGTTGTTCACCTGAACCTGTCCCTTGTCATCGACCCAGGGAACACGGAACATAATGATCCGCTCCGGAGTGGTGAGCCGCTCCAAAAGCGCCTCCCTGCGGTATTCCTCTTCATTCGCCTCGATAACGACCCGGAGAGATTCCAGAACCTCTTTAACGGCCTGGTGGAATTCCGGCTGAGACGGATTCTTTTCTACAACTTTTGAGTAGACTTCATCAACGTATGACATGTGCTCCTCCTTAAAAAAGAATTATGTCAACCATAGGCTGGCATTGCTGTTGCTTAAAAGGTGCCTAAAAAAAGCGAAATCACAATTTCGCTTATTTCAGACACCTTTGTCCCGTGGAAAATAATAAATCAGACGTGAAAAACTGTCAAGCTGCATATTCCTAAATCCTGACGGCGATCCCTTTTCGCAAAGCAGGAGCTCTTAGAGAAAACCGGCGAAGACAATAACTCCAACAAGTGATATACTATCGTTATGACAATCGAGTATAGCAAGCGGTCTGTAAAATCCATAAACGAAATGGATAGTCGCTCCAAGCAAAGAATAAAGACTGCCATTGAGGCTATCCCGAAAGGTGACATCAAGCCCCTCAACGGCAGCGATGTCCTATATAGATTACGTGTGGGAAGCTGGCGCATTATCTTTTCATATCCAGACGATAAAACCGTCCTGATAGAGAAAATTGCTCCACGGGGTGATGTTTATAAAGGAGGCATACTATGAACGCTAAAAACCAGATAGTCCAAATGATAGATTATGTTCCCGAAAATGACCTCGCCATTTTATTAGAGGTTGTGAAACATTTTATATCTGATGATATAGCCACCCCTGATGATTTAGAAGCCCACCGGGAAGCAGAAGCTGAATATGCTGCCGGCGAGACAATAAATCATAACGATATCAAGTGGGATTGAGTATTGATCATCTGTAATAGTCTCTTTTATCCGGAAAGGCGGAGGAAGGAAGGCGTATTCTCATGAAATGTCGGTAATACAGGAAGTATCCGACGGAGGCGGTGAGCCATGAGAGCGGATAGCAAAGGGTCAGAACCTTTAACGAAGCTGTTGCCGGGACGACGGTCAGCATCCAGATAATACGCAGCGCACAGATGGATCCGAGGGAGATAAGCAGAGGGCGGAAGGATTCGCCCATACCACGAAGCGCCCCGGTAAAAACCTCGATGAGGTTATAGGTGATGTAGGCAGGGGTTATCATGTGGATCATGGTGGTACCGATTCTTATAACGTCCGGATCGTTGGTGAAGATTGATAAAAGCGGAGTGGAAAAGACGAGAACCACTATGCTTGAAAGAATAGAAACCGTTGTGGTCATGAGAGCGCTGATGCGTACTCCGCGACGTACCCGTTCAATGTTTCCCGCACCGTAGTTCTGGCCCACAAAAGTCATGATGGAGGTGCCAAGGGAGGCCATCAGCATCCAGTAGAGCAGGTCTATTTTGCCATAGGCGGTCCATGCCGCCACGGTATCGGTGCCGAAGCTGTTGATCCCGCTTTGTACGATGACGTTTGCAAAGGTGTACATCAAGGACTGCGCGCCGGAGGGGAGGCCGATTCTGAGAATTTTGGCCGCGTGATGGGGGCTTATGCGGAATTCCTTCCATCTTAAACCGTAGGGCGCATCGGTGTGAAACAGGACAAAAAGGGCCAGGGAGGCGCTTATTATCTGGCAGATCACCGTTGCGTACGCGGCTCCGGCTACTCCCATCCGGAATTTCACGACGAAGAGGAGATCGAGGGCGATGTTAATAAGGCAGGAGAGCATCAGAAAAAGCAGCGGACGTCTGGAATCACCGACGGCGCGCAGAATCGCCGCACTCATGTTGTAGAGAAGGTTTGCGGTCATTCCGAGGAAAAAGATTCTCATATATGTGGCGGAAACCGTCATCAGCTCATCAGGGGTTCCGATGATGCGGAGCATGCCCGGGGTGAAGAGGATGCCGGTAATCGTGACAGCTATGCCGATGCCCAGGGTTAAAAGAATCGAGGTGTGCACGGTTTTGCGGACGTCCCTGTTGCGTCTCGCGCCGTAATACTGCGAAACCACGACGGCAGCGCCGCTGGTCATGGATATAAAGAAGCCGACAAACATGGAAAGCAGGGCGCCGGTTGAGGAACCCACGGCGGAAAGGGCGATTTTTCCGGCGTAGTGCCCCACGATAACCGCATCTGCCGTGTTGTAAAGCTGCTGAAAGAATGAGGAGCCCAGCAGTGGGAAGAAGAACCGCAGAATCTGCCGGTATATAACCCCCTCAGTCATATCAATGTCGCTTTTTTTTCCCTTTTCTATAAGCATGAGGGCATTGTCTCACGACCTGTGGGGAAATGTCAATTATACATGGCGCCCTGTTAAAAGTCCGCTTGACAGTTTTTCTGAAAAATGCTAATATCGTTCTTGCGCTTGCGGAGATGTCGGAACTGGCAGACGAGCTAGACTAAGGATCTAGTGACAGCAATGTCGTGTGGGTTCAAGTCCCATTCTCCGCACTTCTAACGGGAAGCCCGAATAGAGGGGTTCCCGTTTTTGGTATAACAGCAGAAAGCAAAACAATGGAAAGGAAAGAAAAAATGAATACTGAGATTACCGGAGATATTGTTTATATCGGCGTAAATGATCATGAGGTGGATCTGTTTGAAGGACAGTATGACGTTCCGAACGGGATGGCATATAATTCATATGTCATTCTGGATGAAAAGATTGCGGTTATGGATACCGTGGACCGGAATTTCACCGGGGAATGGCTGGGAAACCTTAAGGAGGCGCTTTCGGGAAAAAAGCCAGACTATCTTGTCGTACAGCATATGGAGCCCGATCATTCCGCAAATATCGTGGAGTTTCTGAAGGTTTATCCTGAAAGCACTGTGGTGGGAAATGCCAAAACCTTCACCATGATGGAACAGTTTTTCAATTTGCCGGAGGATATGAAACGGCTTGTGGTTACGGATGGCGAAAGTCTTTCGCTTGGAAAACATGAGCTGACCTTTGTTTTTGCGCCCATGGTTCACTGGCCGGAGGTCATGGTGACATATGATTCCGCGGACCGTGTGCTGTTTTCGGCTGACGGCTTCGGAAAGTTTGGTGCTCTGGATGTGGAGGAGGACTGGGCCTGCGAGGCGAGGCGCTATTATTTCGGAATCGTCGGAAAGTACGGCATGCAGACCGGAAATCTTTTAAAAAAAGCGGCGAACCTCGATATTGCGGTTATCTGCCCGCTGCACGGCCCCGTGCTTAAGGAAAATCTCGGCTATTATATCGACCTCTATCAGAAATGGTCTTCCTATACCCCGGAAAGCGAGGGGGTTTTCATCGCCTACACTTCGGTATACGGACATACGAAGGAAGCCGCAGAACGTCTTAAGGCCCTCCTTGAGGAGAAGGGCTGTCCGAAGGTCTCCATCTCCGACCTCGCAAGAGAGGACATGGCGGAAGCCGTCGAGGACGCCTTCAGATATGACAGACTGGTGATGGCTACCACGACTTATAACGCCGAAATATTCCCCTTTATGCGGGAATTTGTGAACCATCTTACGGAAAGAGGATATCGGAACAGAAAAATTGCCCTGATTGAAAACGGTACCTGGGCGCCCATGGCGGCAAAGGTGATAAAGGGTATGATGGAAAAATGTAAGGATATCACCTGGGTTGAGCCTGTGGTCACGATAAAATCCGCCCTTAAGGAAGACAGCCTGGAAGCTCTTTCGACACTGGCGGATGCTCTTAAGTAAAAACGGCAGAAAGGAAAATTATGAAGAAAAAAGCATGGAAATGCGTTGCCCTCCTTTTGAGTGTGACGATGGCGTCAGCTCTCGTTTCCTGTACAAAAGCAGGCACGGATAAAACTGTTGTGGACGGTCTCACCGGTGGAGAATACAAAGAAAATCGGAAGGACGGGGATGAAACGGGCGGAAATCCGGATAATACCGTGACTGATGCGGAGGAATCCCCGGAAAAGACAGGAAATGAAGCTCCGGACGCCGAAGAGGTTTTTAAAAAGACCCTTGCCTGGCTTAAAACCAACGGCGGTAAGGAGCTGACCATAAATTTTCAGCCCGTGAAATACCGTCCCGGGAAGCGTTCCGCCTCCTTAAACGAAGCCTCAAAGCCTGATGAGCTGCTGCCTTTTCGTTCGCCTTCCGAATTTATCGCGAAAAGAGTCCGGATGACCCGTAAGGATAACGGGGCGGCAATGGATTTTGATGTTTACGCAAAGCGGGATAACGAAAAGCTTTATCTTATCGAGGCTGTGGAATACGGAACGGTCAGGGAAAGTACGCGCTATTATTTCGATGAAAACGGCAGGCTCTGTTATGTCTCTTCATGGGAGGATAACCCCCTCGGAACCCTTAACAGGCTGGACACTGATCTGCCCGGAAAGAAATGCGTGTTTGCCGGAGATACAATGCTCCGCTGCGAGATTACCGATGCGGAAGAGAAATACAACGGAAGCTATTCCGCGAAGGATTATTCGAAATTCGACAGCTTTTTAAAGAAGCAGTATGACCAGCTGGAAAAAGATTATGTAAACCAGGCGTATTGTATTCTGGACGCTGTAAAGTCCGTTCCCGGCTATGCCCGTGTATATGGCTACGCGGCGGATGAATTCGGCGGAACCCTTAAGGGCACCGAAGTGGAAATAAGCTCCGTGGAGCATGATTACAGAGAGACGATGGAAACGGATGACGATGGCTTTTTTGCTTTCTACGTCCCTGTAAACACGCTGGGCTGGTATAACCTTAAGTTTAATTACGGAGACTATCTCCCCTCCGAGATTGACGATGTCTGCATCCGGCCGCTGACGGTGGATTACTGTGCCGGAGTCGCATATATGGCGCCTCCCGGAGGTTTAAAGCACGAGCAGTATGTATACCTTATGAATATCAACGAAAAGCCGGATGAAAAGCTTTCGGAAGGCGAATATGAGGTAACGCTGACCTTTGACGGCACAAAGGCCGAATTGATGCCCTACGGCCTGATAACCGGAAACGAGGTTAAGGAGCTTTCCGTGAAGGCGGTGCTCGGGGGAGAGAAAACGGTATACAGCCTTATCGTTGATTCGAATAAGATCGATGATTTTAAGCTGGTTGTACGCGATGAAAAGGGTATTGCCGAAGATAATCCCTATTCCTACGACATGTCTTTAAGCGGGGCGCTGGTAAAGATTTATAATTGTGACGGCATAGCGGCGGCATTTCCGGTACCCGCCGGAGCTGCCGGAGTGACCTGGGAATGCGCGGAAATTCTTGCCGGAAGGATTGTGCCCCGGAATAATTATTATCAGGAAGCGCTTAACTGGTAATCCAGAAAGAGAGTTGATTTTTCCGTGGAACGCAAAAAGCGGATCCGAATCATAAAAATAATCGTGACAGTGCTGCTTACCCTTCTTGCGTTTGTTCCGGTGGCTCTTTGCGTGGTGCTGATCAGGACCGGCATTCAGGCTGTGGGCAGGGAGGCTCTTCTGGCCAGAGAGGTTTCTGAGCTTGAAACCAGGGTCGAAGAGCTTTCCCGAAGAGAAAACCTGAGCGATATCGTGACATATTACGAAACGGCAGGCGCGCGGTCGGCTCCCGGGGGAAAAACCGAGGAGAGCGTGCTGGATTCCATAAGCCTGGATGACGCATCGGTGGAAAGCAGGACGGATTCCGCCTATTCGCCCTCGATCAACGCCGCCCTCGGAGAGGGAGACGGACACCGGAGGGCCTATCTGACCATAGACGACGGGCCTTCGATTTATACCGACGAGATCCTGGACATTCTGAAGGAACATGACGTTAAAGCCACGTTCTTTGTCTGCGGCACCGGAGAGCTCGATGAAAGGTTCCGTCACTGCTATAAAAGGATAGTGGATGAGGGTCATGTGATCGGCATGCATTCATGGTCCCACAAGTATTCCGAGGTATATTACTCAGCGGAAAGCTTCCAGTATGATCTTGATAAAATACGCAATCTAATTTATAATGAGACAGGCGTTGCGGCGGATATTTACCGCTTTCCCGGGGGAAGCGGAAACAGAGTTGCCCCCCATGATATGAGCGATTATATCGCGGTGCTGTATGCCGGAGGTCTGGAATACTATGACTGGAATGTGTATGTGGGCGATTCCTCCGGAGGGAAGAGCACTGCGTCACAGATTGTGGCCAATACGCTGAATGGTTCAAAAGGACTGGATACGGCAGTGATTTTGCTGCATGATACCGGGGCAAAGCGCTCTACGGTGGATGCCCTGCCGGAAATGATCGAAGGCTTAAGAGCGCAGGGGATGGAGTTGTTGCCTTTCGATGAGAACGTGCCGATCCTGCATCAGTATGAATATGTTCGGGACGGTGAAGGAGGAGAATGAATGGGTTTTTTTAACGATTTCAAGGCAGATCTTTCGAAGGCGGTGGAGGAGCTGATTCCACAGGAGGAGGAAGCGGAGCCGTCGGTCAGGAAGGCACAGCTGGAGGATATGACTTCGGTTCTTCCGGATGCCATAGAAATCCGGGATCTGGATGATTTTGATACACCCGTAATGATTAACACAATTACAGACGATGACGATGATGAATACGATGATTCTCCGGATTTCCCGGGGGATGCAAAGCCGGGGGCTGCCGCGGCGCCGGCAGTACCTGAAGCGGTGCCTGTAACGCCTGAATTGGCAGCGGCGCCTGTAATGCCTGAAATGCCGCCCATGCCTGAAATGGCGGTGCCTGTTATGCCTGAAGTACCTGCAGCGGCGGCACCTGCAATGCCTGAAATGCCTGAGCCGGCAGCGCCGGTCATGCCCGAGCCTGCACCGGTAATGCCTGAGATGGCAGCGGCGGCACCCGTTATGCCCGAAATGGCAGCGGCGCCTGCAATGCCTGAAATACCTGAGCCTGCACCGGTCATGCCTGAGGTGGCAGCGGCACCCGTTATGCCCGAAATGGCAGCGGCCCCTGTAATGCCCGAAATACCTGAGCCGGCACCGGTCATGCCTGAAGCGGCAGCGGCGGAGCCGGTAATGCCTGAAGCTTTGAACAGCATGCCGGATCTGACAGCGCCGGTCATGCCTGAAGCCGCTCCGGAAATAATTCCGGATATAACCGTCATGCCGGAGACTGCAGCTCCTTCAGAGGAGCCTGTTATTCAGGCCTACGAAACCATGGAACCCGCGGAAACGTCCGCGGCGTCCTTATCGGATATACAAACTGAAACAAATGAAAGGGTGGAACAGAGTATGAGTGAAGCAGGAATGGCGGGATTTGATGATGCGAATTTATCGGAAGAATCCGGAATGATATGCGGCGGAATGACGATTAACGGCGATATCAGCAATACGGGGTCTCTCGATGTGATCGGGACGGTTAACGGCAACATTACCATCAGGGGTAAGCTTAATGTTTCCGGCTCCGTTTCGGGAAATTCCAAGGCTGCAGAGGTGTTTGCGGATTCGGCTAAGATTACCGGCGATATCGAAAGCGCGGGACCGGTAAAGGTGGGACAGGAGACCGTTATAATCGGAAATATTTCCGCGACCTCCGCTGTTATCGCAGGAGCGGTCAAGGGCGACATCGATGTTCAGGGACCGGTGATTCTCGATACTTCGGCCATCGTTATGGGCAACATCAAGTCCAAATCCGTCCAGATAAACAACGGAGCGGTCATTGAAGGACATTGCTCGCAGTGCTATGCCGATGTCAGTCCTGCCTCCTTCTTTAACGCGTCAGGTGATGACAGGGCGGAATAATTTATGGGAAGGATTCTTTTAAAGCTTTCGGGAGAAGCCCTGGGAGGCGAAAAGAAAATCGGTTTTGACGAAAAAACGGTTCTCTCTGTGGCAAAGCAGATAAAAACCGTGGCTGACGAAGGAACCGGGGTCGGAATCGTTATAGGCGGCGGCAATTTCTGGCGGGGGCGTTCCTCGGAAAGCATGGACCGCAGCCGGGCAGATCAGATCGGCATGCTGGCCACGGTAATGAACTGTATTTATGTTTCGGAAATGGTTCGCTCCACCGGGAAGATGACGAATATTCTGACTCCTTTCGAGTGCGGCTCCTTCACAAAGCTATATTCAAAGGACAGGGCCGAAAAGTATTTTTCAAAAGGCCATATAGTGTTTTTTGCCGGAGGAACAGGGCATCCTTTCTTTTCAACAGATACGGCTACGGTGCTTCGGGCCGTCGAGATAGGAGCGGACGAGATACTTCTGGCAAAGGCGATAGACGGTGTGTATGATGCCGATCCCGCAACGCATCCGGAAGCAAAGCGTTATGAGAGTCTCTCAATTGAAGAGGTGATTGAAAAAAAGCTTCAGGTTGTGGACATGGCGGCCTCCATTCTGGCAATGGAAAACAGGATGCCTCTGAAAGTATTCGCGCTTCAGGAAGAGGAAAGCATTGTTCGCGCTGTAAGAGGAGATTTTAACGGTACCGTGGTTACCGCATAGGATGAATGGAGGATGGATATGGACGAAAGAATCACGAAATATGAAGACAAAATGAAGAAATCCATAGAAAGTCTGAAGGATGAATATGCGGGAATCCGTGCCGGAAGAGCGAATCCTCATATTCTGGACAAAATCCGGGTGGATTATTACGGAACTCCCACTCCTCTTCAGGGCGTCGGAAATATCGCGGTTCCCGAGGCGAGAGTTATAACCATCACCCCCTGGGAGAAGTCCCTTCTGAAGGAAATCGAAAAAGCTATTCAGACTTCCAATATCGGCATAAATCCGAACAACGACGGTTCTTCCATCAGACTGGTGTTTCCCGAGCTTACGGAAGAGCGCCGTAAGGAGCTTTGCAAAGAGGTAAAGAAAAAAGCCGAGGAATATAAGGTAGCGATCCGGAATATCCGCCGTGACGGCGACAAGGATTTCAAAAAGCTGGATAAGTCCACCACCTCCGAGGATGTTATAGCCGAGCTCCAGGAGGAGCTTCAGAAGGTGTCCGACAAATATATTAAAAAGATAGACGAGCTTGCCGCGGAGAAAGAAAAGGAAATCATGACCGTATGAAAATTCCCACACATGTTGCCATCATTCTGGACGGAAACGGAAGGTGGGCAAAATCGAAGGGGATGCCGAGAAATTACGGGCACACGATGGGCGCAAAAAACGTTGAGACGATCTGCAGAGCCTGTCATGATATCGGGATAAAATATCTGACGGTCTATGCCTTTTCCACGGAAAACTGGTCGAGGCCCGCGGATGAGGTAAAGGCTCTTATGAAGCTTTTGCGCGAATACCTTAAGACCTGTCTGAAAACCGCGAAAAAAAACGATATGCGTATCCGTGTGCTGGGAGACAAATCCCGGCTGGATAAGGATATTCAGGAAGTTATAGAGGTTTTGGAGCGTGAGAGCGCTTCTTATGACGGCCTCCATTTTTCGATAGCTCTTAATTACGGGAGCAGGGATGAAATTATAAGGGCGGTGAACGCGATTGAACAGGCCCGTTCGGAAGGGCGGATAGATGAATCCGCTCCCGTAACTGAGGAAATGATTTCCTCATATCTGGATACGGCAGAGCTTCCCGATCCGGATCTGCTGATCCGCACAAGCGGCGAGCAGCGGCTTTCCAACTTTCTTTTATGGCAATGCGCCTATACCGAGTTTTATTTTACGGATGTGCATTGGCCGGAGTTTTCCAAAGAGGAGCTGATAAAGGCGGTTGAGAGCTATTCGAATCGTGACAGAAGATTTGGCGGGATATGATTCTGAACAGGAGAGAAAACTGAATTGAAAACCAGAGTTATCAGCGGGGCGGTGCTTCTTGTGGTATTTGGCGCCGCCTGTTTTTTCGGAGGATTTTTTCTCTGGATACTTTTGCTTGCAGCGAGCCTTATAGGGATTTCAGAGCTCTCCCGGGCTTTGCAGTCAGAAAAAGAAAAGGCCGGAAAGAAGTTTACGCCTCTTGAGCTTGCTGCCTGGGCACTGACAGCGGCTTACTATATTCTTATTCTTGTTTCTTTCAAAGAACGCACGGCGTTTTTCCTGCTGATGCTTTCCCTTATTCTGATTATCGGGGTATATGTATTTCTGTACCCGAAATATTCTTCCGGCTACGCCATGGGAATGTATTTTTCCGTGGTCTACATCGGGGTGTGTTTAAGCTGCGTTTATCTTGTGCGCTCCGGTGAAAACGGCTTCCATCTGGTCTGGCTTGTGTTCATCAGCTCATGGATCTGCGACACCGGTGCCTATTTTGTCGGCTGCGCACTGGGAAAGCACAAGCTGGCTCCTGTTTTAAGCCCGAAGAAGACCATTGAGGGATCCGTCGGAGGTGTACTTTGCAGCGCCATTATCGGCGGGG
>JAILBQ010000113.1 GCA_024680815.1 Lachnospiraceae bacterium
CGCCTGCAAACTTAAGGATGTAATTTCAACTCAATCATTCTACAACAAAACCTCCGGGATGACAAGGGGCGATTAATCAGTAATCGTTGACTTTTAAACGTCTTTTCTGTATAATATCGTTCGCACGCCACCATGGCTCAGTTGGTAGAGCGACGCATTCGTAATGCGTAGGTCCGCGGTTCGAGTCCGCGTGGTGGCTGGTATCGCACCCACAGGCAATAGCTTACGCTTGTGGGTGTTTCGCTATAGGTCGAGCTCACAAGGAGAATCTTGCATGGGAAATCACTGGCTTAACCGTATGGAGCGGAAATTCGGCCGCTTCGCGATCCGGGGACTTACGCGCTATATAATCATTACCTATATTGCAGGGTACATACTTTATTTTTTAAAGGCAACGCAGTTTATCGGCCTCGATCCCTACCTCGTTTTTCACGGACAGATATGGAGGGTCGTGACCTGGGTGCTTATGCCTCCGGAATCGCCGGGGATATTCACGATCATCATGCTGCTTTTATATTATCAGCTGGGCAATACCCTTGAGCAGACCTGGGGGGAATTCCGCTACAACCTATATATTTTCTCCGGCCTGTTATTTACTCTGATCGGAACGTTTATTATATATATCCTGGGAGCCTCACTGCAGCTTCCCGGGGCGGAAAACGCGGAAATCTGGGGCATGATGCTTTCCATGCTGGTTTCCACCTACTATGTCAATATGTCCATATTCCTGGCTTTTGCCGCCAGCTATCCCAACATGCAGCTTCTGCTGTATTTTATAATTCCGGTGAAGGTCAAATATTTCGGTTTCCTCTACGGGGCGATACTGCTGTATAATATTTGGATTTCACCCTGGTTCGGGAAAATCATAATACTGATTTCCCTGCTTAACTTCGGACTTTTCTTCCTTGGCACAAGGAATCTTAAGAGAATATCCCCGGGAGAAATCCACCGGAAGAATGCCTTTAAAAAATCAGTGGACACCGGCCGCAGGGGAAAGACTCACTATGGCGCGTCAGGCACGGTCACAAAGCATAAGTGCGCCATCTGCGGCCGCACGGAGCTGGACGGGCCGGAGCTGGAGTTCCGCTTCTGCTCGAAATGCAACGGAAACTACGAATACTGTCAGGAGCATCTTTTTACCCACATGCATATTAAGTAACCGGCTATGGATGAAAAAACCTACAAAGACACCCTTGCCGCCCTGGTGCGGCTGGCCCATGAGCAGAAAAACCTTATAAGCGAGGCGGATTATGTCCGCGTTATGGGACCGCTTTCGATGACCGAAGAGCAGGATGCCCTGACCCGCTCGTATCTTAAGGAGATCCGTATCCGTTTCGAGGGGGAAGAAGATGAGGTTACGGAGAAACCGACCGGTTCAGAGGAGACGGGAGAAAACGGGGAAGGAGAGGAAGACCATCTCTCATTTTATCTTAACAGTCTCTCAGACCTTTCGGTGACGGACGAGGCTGAGAAAAAGGAGCTCTTTGACCGGATAAAAAAGGGTGATGCATCTGCCGAAGAGCGGCTGGTGGAAATATATTTAAAGGACGCGGCGGAAATCGCGGGACTTTATGTGACGGAAGCCCTGACCCCGGAGGATCTTATAAGCGAGGGAAATCTGGGACTTTTAAAAGCTGTCAGAGAGTTAAATACCCTGAATGATTATGAAGAGACCGAAGCATATATAACAAAAGGCATTATGGATGCAATAGACGAAGCTCTTGCTCTTGCCCAGAGGGAGAAAAAAGAGGAGGACGCGCTTCTTAAGAAACTGTATCTTAACCTAAGAAAGGGGACTGAAAATAATAATGAAGGTGGAACAGCTTGAACAGTATGAAGTGATAAAAAAGAAGGAGGTGCCGGATTTAAATTCAAGAGGGGTGCTTTTAAAGCATAAAAAGAGCGGAGCCCGTGTCTTTATTCTGGAAAATGACGACTCCAACAAGGTTTTTGCCATAGGCTTCAGGACTCCTCCCGTGGATTCCACAGGCACTCCCCATATTCTGGAGCACTCGGTGTTATGCGGTTCGGAAAAATTCCCCGTAAAGGATCCCTTTATCGAGCTTGCGAAGGGGTCGCTCAACACCTTTTTGAACGCCATGACCTATCCGGACAAGACCCTCTATCCGGTGGCCAGCGTCAACGACAAGGACTTCCAGAATCTGATTGATGTTTATATGGACGCCGTGCTGCATCCGGATATCTACCGCCATCCCGAGATCTTCCGGCAGGAGGGGTGGCACTACGAGCTGGAGGACACCGAAGGGGACATCACCATTAACGGTGTGGTATATAACGAGATGAAGGGAGCCTTTTCCTCTCCGGACGACGCTCTGTCCCGCTACGTTTTTGAGTCCCTTTATCCCGATACCCAGTATGCCTTTGAATCCGGCGGGGATCCCGAGGTTATCCCGGAGCTTACCGAAGAGCGGTTTCTTAAGCTTCATCAGATGTATTATCATCCTTCAAATTCCTATATCTATCTCTACGGCAACTGTGATATGGCCGGTAAGCTGGAATGGCTTGACCGGGAATATCTTTCAAAATATGAGGCGGAGGAAATTGACAGCGCCCTTAAAACCCAGGAGCCCTTTAAGGAGGTCCGCACGGTTTATAAGGAGTATCCGATAGCCGAGAGCGAGGAGGAAAAAGAAAACACCTATCTTTCCGCGAATTTCTGTGTGGGTACCAGTCTGGATGAAAAGCTCTATGTGGGCTTCCAGGTTCTGCAGTATGCTCTTCTGGACGTGCCGGGAGCTCCGCTTATGCAGGCTCTCCTCGACAGGGGAATAGGCAAGGACATAGACAGCATATATGAAAACGGGATAAAACAGCCCTTCTTTTCAATTATCGCGAAAAATTCGGAGGAGGAAAGACTGCCGGAGTTTCTGTCAACAATAAGAGAGGTGCTGGAAGAGCAGGTTAAGAACGGAATAGATAAAAAGGCCCTGCGCGCATCCCTCAATATTTTTGAATTCCGCTACAGGGAGGCGGATTTCGGAAATTACCCGAAGGGGCTGATGTACGGTCTGCAGTGCTTTGACAGCTGGCTCTATGATGAAAAGAATCCCTTCATGCACATAGAGGAAAACGCCACCTTTGCCTGGCTCAAGGAGGCAGTGGACAAGGGATGGTTTGAGGAAATCTTAAAGACCTGGATACTCGACAACACGCACGCTTCCATCCTTGTGATGAAGCCGGTGAGGGGACTTACCGCGGCAAAGGACAAGGCCGTGGCGGAAAAGCTAGCCGAAATGAAGAAGTCTCTTTCAGAGGAAGAGCTTAAGAAGCTGGCGGAGGATACGAAGCATCTCAGGGAATATCAGGAGGAGCCCTCAAGTGAGGAGGCCTTAAAGACCATCCCCACCCTGGAGATAAAGGACATCGAAAAAAAGGCGGAGCCCTATACAAACGAAGAGCATCATCTTGGGGATACCACCTTCCTTTTCCACGATGTCTTTACCAACGGAATCGCCTATCTTACCCTGCTGCTGGAAACCGATTCCGTTCCGGGAGAGCTTGTGCCGTATCTGGGGATGCTGAGAAGCTTTCTCGGGCAGTTTGATACGGAGCACTATACCTATGCGGATTTAAACAACGAAATCAATTTCCGCAGCGGAGGCTTAAGCTTTTCGGTTACGACCTACGCCGATCTTAAGAAGGACAACTCCTTCCGCTCCTTCCTGGAAATCAGGGGGAAGTATCTGGAAAGCCAGGTGGATTTTGCCTGGAAAATCATACCGGAAATACTTTTCACCTCAAAATTCGAGGACAAAAAGCGCTTAAGGGAAGTGCTTGAAATGCTGAAGAGCCGTTTGAGCGATTCTCTTGTTTCCTCGGGGCACATGAGTGCCGTCATGCGGTCGGCCTCGTCTTTTTCCGACGCTGCGCGGTATATGGAAATGCTGAACGGCATCGAGTTTTATGACTGTGTTTCCGACTATGCAAAGAATTTCGATGAAAAGGCGGATCAGCTTATTGCGAAATTAAGAGAGGTACTCAGTCTTGTACTTGTGAAGAACAAGCTTATGGTTGATTTTACCGGAGGGAGGGATACCTTTGACACCCTGTATGCCGGAGTCCGTAAATTCAAGGAGGAGCTTGACGGAAAAGCTCTTCCGCCTGCCGGCCGCATTCCGCTGACAGTGAAAAACGAGGGCATCAAAACCGCGTCCCAGGTTCAGTATGTGGCTTCCACCGCGGATTACAGGGCTGCGGGTCTTTCCTATACTGGGGCGCTTAAGGTATTGAAGGTCATCATGGGCTATGATTACCTCTGGCAGAACGTCCGTGTAAAGGGCGGGGCCTACGGCTGCATGAGCGCCTTTGCCAGAAACGGGGACAGCTATATGGTTTCCTACAGAGATCCCCATATCAGGGAAACCCTGGAGGTCTTTAAGGGAGCGGAGGCCTATATTGCTTCCTTCGATGCCTCAAAGAGGGATATGACCCGGTATATTATCGGCACGGTAAGCGATCTGGACACGCCCTTAACTCCAAGAACCAGGGGGCTGAGGTCGCTGGCAGCCTGGCTCGGGAATTATACCTATGAGGATCTCCAGAAGGAGAGGGACGAGGTTTTAGGCGCGGATGTCGCCGCGATTCGTCTCCTTGCCCCCTTCGCAAGAGTAATAATGGAAAAAAACAATCACTGCGCCATCGGCGGCGAGGAACGTATCGAAGAAAACAAAGACCTCTTTGATACCGTCCGCTCTCTGTCATGAGAGGCGAAGAAGAGCGGGGGCCGGACGGATACCGCTCGGGCTTTGTGACCATAATCGGCCGCCCCAATGTAGGTAAATCAACGCTTATGAACGCCCTTGTGGGGATGGAGCTTGCCATAACCTCGGCCAAACCCCAGACCACAAGGAAGAACATGCGCACGGTTCTGACTTTGGAAGAGGGACAGCTCGTGTTCGTGGACACGCCCGGAATCCATAAGGCCAGAAACCCTCTCGGGGAATATATGGACCGCTCGGCGGAAAAAACCATAAACGAGGTGGACTGCGTTCTTATGCTCGCAGAACCCGTTTCTTGCGTTCCTCCCGGGGAAAAGCATATCCTTGAGCTGCTGGAGAAAGCGGATGTTCCGGCGGTTTTAGCCATAAATAAAATTGATACGGTTAAAAAAAACGAGCTGCTTCCGGCTATTGATGCTTACTCAAAGGCCTTCCCTTTCCGGCATATAGTGCCGGTTTCTGCAAAAAACGCGGAGGGGCTTGAAGAGCTGACCCGGGTTCTTTTATCCCTGATGCCCGAGGGAGCTCCTCTTTATGACGAGGATACGGTTACGGAGGAGACGGAACGGGAGCTGGTGGGAGAACTCATCCGACAGGCGGCTCTCCGCAATCTGCATGACGAGGTGCCCCACGGAGTGGCGGTCAGCATCGAGAGCATGAAGGAGGAGGAGCGCCTGTGGAGAATAAGTGCGAATATCTATTGTGAGAAGAATTCCCACAAGGGCATGATAATCGGCAAGGGCGGGACGATGCTTAAACGGATCGGAAGCGCTGCGAGAAGGGACGCCGAAAAGCTGTTAAATAAGCATGTGGCGCTGGATCTCTTCGTCAAGGTTAAGAAGGACTGGAGGGAGAGCGAGAAGGCGGTGCGCTCCTTCGGCTACAGGGACGAAACGGACTGATTTGTCATGACAGACACCCTTACGGTGACCGGAATGGTCATTAAAACTGCTTCCTACGCCGAATATGACAGACGGATAACCGTTCTGACCGTTGACAGGGGAAAAATAACCGTCTTTGTACGGGGAGCCAAAAGACCCGGGAGCCGTTTTCTTGCTTCCACCGAACCCTTTGCTTTCGGGCGGTTTCTTCTTAGGGAGGGGAGAAGCGCCTATAATCTTCAGGATGTGAAGGTGGATAACTTTTTCGAAAAGCTCCGCGAGGATCTTTACTCCTTTTATCTGGGCTCCTATTTTCTGGAGATAGCGGATTATTACTCAAGGGAAAATAATGACGACGAAGCCCTTCTTATCCTGCTGTACCGTTCCCTTCAGGCGCTGACCTCGGGGAAATTTCCGGGAAAACTCGTAAAGGCGGTCTTTGAGGTGCGTTCGATCGTTGTTAACGGAGAGTTCCCGGGGCTTTCGGAGCAGGAGAGAGCTGCGGCCAGACCGGGCACGATACATGCTTTCGAGCATGTGACCTTAGCTCCGATAGAAAAGCTTTATTCCTTTACCTTAAGCGACGAGGTGCTGGAGGAATTCAGCGCATACGCGGAAAGGTTTGCCTTAAGGTGCATCGGTGGAAGGTTTAAGAGCCTGGCCGTAATGGAGGAGCTTGGCTTTTATAAGTAAAAACCCATGAGGTGATAATATGTGTGGTCCGAATCCCAATTCAAATACAAACTCAACGAATACCCCGCAGAATAATAACCAGCAGATGCAACAGCAACAGCAGAATGTTGGCACAGGTTCGATCAATACGCAGCAGCAGCCGGCGCAGATGCAGCCTGTTCAGCAGCCCGGCACACCGCCGCCGCCTCCTCAGACAGTGACTAAAAACACTGCTCCCCAGGGGCAGTTAACTCCTCAGCAGCCGGTGAATCAGACGCAAAACCAGACACCGGTTCAAATCCAGACGCAAAACCAGATACAGGCGCAAAACCAGACTCAGCAGAACATTCAGCAGGTACAGAAGGATTCAGCCAGATGGCTGAGCGACAGGACAAAGGATAACATTGAAAATACCGTTCAAGGCATCGTCAGTGAAGTCAATGTCGGCAAACACGTCAGCGCTAAATCCAAGTGGCGCCGGGAGAAAGCCTTTAACAGAAAAAAGGAGGTCTATGATGCCCGGGTGTGCGAACAGTGGAGAGCTAAGCGCAAGGACGGGAGCCAGACCTGGCGGAAGCAGCAGACGCCGCAGCTTCAACAGCCTCAACAGCTTAAAGACTTTGCAAATGACATCCGGGACATGGTTGAATGCACGACCACGTTCATGAATTACACCGATGATCAGGTTTTTATCAATAATTTTTCCGACTCCTCAAAGGAGCTGGAGCGCTATGCCGCTCTGAAGGATATTCTGGCCGGAAAGACTCAGGGGGATATTGACGGCCTGAACATACCGGAATTAAAAGGCGTAAAGCTTGGAGTACTTCAGAAAAAGGCCGCGGATTATTCCGATATCCTTGATTTTTACCGCGCCAAGATGGATGTGATCTCAAATTCCTTCTATATGGTGCTCAGAAAAACGGACACGCTGGGATTAAAGCTTGAAACCCTTCGGGAGAAGGAGAAAGAATGCAGGGCTGATAAACGTGAAGAACTGGCGGATTACCTCGATGCCATCATCCGCCTTCGGGAGATTGAGGCCCGGGGGACATCCCGTGACAGTCAGGATAAGGCAGTCTACGGCGGACAGACTAAAGAAGGACTTCACAGCAAACATGCCGGAGCTTCATTCGCGGTGCTTACGAAGGATAGTGAGGTCGATGTCCTTTTAGGGGTCAAAGGAGAACATTCAGTCGAAAACAGGAAAGAAGACAAGAAAAAGGAATTCGGCGCTCTGGAAGGAGAGGAAGAGGAGACAACCGACGAAAAAATCATCCAAAATGAGATAAAGGTCGGCGCAGAGGTCTCCGCCTCCGGCACGGTCCGGGCCGTAGAAGCCAAAGCCTATTCCAGGGCGGGAGGAGACGACTCGTATGCACGTGCAGGGGCAGAAGCCTGGGCGGCTGTAGGAGAAGCGCAGGCAAAGGGCTCCGTCGGAGCTTCCATCGGGTGGGATTTTGAAGAGGGACTGGTCGGGGATATCGGAGTCTCGGCTGAGGCCTCGGTGGCCCTGGCGAAGGGGAAAGTCGGCGCAAGTGCCTCGTTCCTTAAAGGCTTTTTTAAGGACTTTTTCGGAATCTCCGTTGAAGCGGAGGGAGCAGTCCTGGAGGGAAATGCGAGCGGAGTCCTTAAGGGAGGGAGGTTTTTCTTAAACGGTAAGGAACAGGTCGGCGTTGCAGGCGTCCTGCAGGCCGGAGCAAACGCTGCCTCGGCCACGGGGAGGATAGGCATCACTCTTTTCGGAATAAAATTTACCGGAAGCGCCCAGGGGCAGGTCGGGGTCGGAGCCACGGCCGGCGGCTATCTTACCACCAGCGGCGTAGGATTAAGTCTGGGGGCGGTAGTCGGCGTCGGGGGAACCCTGGGGCTGGATGTGGATGTCTCCTTCTGGACGGATAAACTGAAGAATCTTATTGTGCGCAAAGTGAAAGAAGTAAGGAAAAAGTAAAGAAAAGGAGAAGAAACATGTACAAGGATCTGTTACCCATCGGTTCTGTGGTTCTATTAAAGGGCGGCCAGAGAAAGCTCATGATAACCGGACGCATTCTCTCCGATGAAAAGCTGACGGAGATCTACGACTATGTCGGAGTAATTTACCCCCTCGGTAATACC
>JAILBQ010000114.1 GCA_024680815.1 Lachnospiraceae bacterium
AGAAAAAACTGATTACCCTGATTCTTACCGCACTTACGGCTGTATGTATGTGCATTCCGGTATTTGCTGAAGAACCTGACAGCGCCGGTAACATCCGGGCTGCCGGCCCGGTCGTAGACCTTCCTTCCGTACCGTTCTTCGGGGCGATGGCTGCCGGGCAGAATGTCAGTATGAAAGATACCGAAGCAGAAGGCTCCGTGATGGCTGCGGGCATGACAATCAATATCAGCGGTTCAAAGATCGGCGAGAGTCTTTACACCGCCGGTTACAGCGTAAATGTCGAAAGCACCGAGGTGGACGGTAATGTTTTCGCGGCCGGCAGCAGCATCACTTTTGATGAAAATTCCAAAGGAAACGGCGTATACGCGACAGGAAACGAGCTTGTCTTTTCAGGTGAAGCGAAAGCACTGAACGCCCGGGCTTCGCATGTTACCCTGTCCGGAACGATAAACGGCAACGCTGATATTGAAGCCGACACCGTGGATATAACCGAAGACGCGGTTATTACGGGCGAGCTTAAGATAAAAAGCTCAAATAATCCCAATTTATCCGAAGCTGCTGAAATCAACGAGTATTCTTTTGAGCAGGTATCAAAGGAGGAGGAAGAAAAGGCCGGGAAGGCTGAGAAAGCTGAGAAGGCAAAAAAGTCAGTAATAACAGGTATCATCGCCGCATTTTTCAAAAAGCTCACCAGGTGCCTTTACTGGATGATTGCGATGGCGGCTTTCGGAATGCTGCTGACCTGGCTCTTCAACGCTCATCTGGACAGAGCGTCCCTGTATATAAGAAAAAGAACGGGAGCAATGATCGGAAGCGGAATTGTGGGCTGGATAGCCATTCCGGCCGCCGCGGTTATTCTCTGCTGCACGATTATCCTTGCCCCTGCCGGCGGAATGCTGCTGCTTGCCTATGTTTTGCTTTTATGTGCCGGACTTGCGTTTGCGGGCGCGTCACTCGCGCGTCTGATATTTCCGGAAATGAATGTTTTCCTGTCTGCCCTCATTGGCATAGCCGCTCTTGAGATTGTGCGCTCCCTGCCGTTTATCGGCATTCTGGTTGGCGTCGCCGCCGATATGTATCTTATAGCCTACGTTATTCAGTATACTTGGGAATGCAGATATAAAAAGAACAATCAGACACAAACGGCGAAGGAAGAGTCACCCCGAACGGAAGAGTGAAAAATGGTTAAGAAAATACAGGATGAACTGTTTAAACATCAGGATATAAAATACAGGGATTTTCAGGTGAAGCTGATCCCGAACATTGAGGCTTCCTCCATGATCGGGGTCAGGACTCCCGAGCTTAAAAAATACGCAAAAGAGCTGCTTAAAGCGGAGGATGTTTCGGACTTTCTCAAAAGTCTCCCCCACAGATATTTCGACGAAAATCAACTGCATGCCTTTATAATTTCAGAGCTCAGGGATTATAATAAGTGTATCCGTGAAGTCACAGACTTCCTGCCTTATGTGGATAACTGGGCAACCTGCGACCAGTTATCCCCGAAGGTCTTTAAAAAGCACAGAAAAGAGCTGACGGAGCATATAAAAGCATGGTTGAAATCAGAGCATACCTACACCGTCAGATTCGGTATCGGAATGCTGATGGAGCATTTTCTCGGCGAGGACTTTGAGGAGACATATCCCGGGATGGTGGCCTCTGTCAGGTCTGAGGAATACTACATCAGAATGATGATCGCCTGGTATTTTGCAACAGCTCTTTCAAAACAGTATGATAAAATAATACCTTATATCGAAGACAGACGGCTGGATCCCTGGACACACAACAAAGCAATTCAGAAGTCCGCGGAGAGCAGGAGGATCACGGATGAAAGGAAGCAATACCTGAAGAGCCTGAAAGTTTAATCATGTCGAGGTAGATATGACAAATCTTTATTATGTTCTTATAAGCATCCAGTGCTATACAATAATCGGGCTGTTCATAGAGAGCTGGATAGTCTTTAAGAACTGGAAAAACATGCTGCACAGCTATCTGTTCTTAAGCTGTTTTGTGACGCTTATCTATAATATCGGGTATCTTCTGGAAATGACAGCCAAAACGGAGGGAGCCTATATCACGGCACTGAAGTTCTGCCAAACCGGCGGGGTCTGGATAGCGCTTTCCCTGTTTGTTTTTTCCGCCAGTCTCTGCAGAATACGGATTCCCGCCTTCCTTTCCAGAATTCTGGTGCCGCTCCACCTGGCCTTCTATGCGGTGATCCTCACTTTTCAGTATCACCATCTCTATTATACATCCTATCATTTTGAACACAGCGGAAAATTCGGTATGTTTTACCGCGCGAACGGTATTGTGCATCATCTGTACGTTGCCCTGCAGGTTGTATATATTATATTCGGACTGTACTGGCTTTTTATTACATATCTTAAAGAAAAAAAGGAAAATGCGCCGAACCGCAAACGCCTGATAACGGTATTTTTTGCCATGCTCTCGGAAAGCGGCTTTTTTCTGATAAAGACCGTCAATCCTTTCGGCGTCAACAGATATTACGATTTGACCATGCTGGGTTTTTTCCTCGGCACGGTGATCATGCTCATCGCCATTTTCTCCTTCAATCTTCTGGAAACGGACGAAATCGCCAGGGAGTTCGCGATTGACCGCCTCTCCGAAGGAGTTATCGCCGTGGACAGAAACGGCAGGATACAGTATTTTAACAAAACCGCAAAACGCCTGTATCCTAAACTTAAGAGCGGGGAAGCGGCGTTGCCGTCCGGAATCGGAGAGGCCATCGAAAGCGGGGAGCATATAACGATAAGCGGCCGTATTTATCACGCTGAAGAAAATGATCTGATCAGCAACGGGGAGAATTACGGGAAGCTGTACGCTCTTGTGGATGAGACTGACCATATCCGGTACATGGAAGAGCTTGAGCGGCAGAAGAAGCTGGCCGACAGGGCAAGCGAGGCCAAGAGCAGATTTCTCGCAAACATGTCCCACGAAATACGGACCCCCATCAACGCCGTACTCGGAATGGATGAAATGATCCTGAGGGAATCCAGGGAAAGCTCCGTTCGATCCTACGCGGCAAATATCATGTCGGCGGGCAGAACACTTCTTTCACTCATTAACGATATCCTTGATCTTTCCAGGGTTGAGGAGGGAAGGATGGAGATCGTCCCCGTCCATTACGAACTTTCCTCTCTCATCAATGACCTTTTTAACCTTATCCATGACCGGGCCGCCAAAGCGGGGCTGAAGTTCTCCGTTACGGTTGATGAACATATCCCCCATCTTCTCTGCGGCGATGAAATCCGCATCCGGCAGTGTGTTTTAAACCTCCTGACCAATGCGGTGAAATATACGGAAGCCGGCTCGGTCACCATGACGGTTTTTTTTGAAAAAAAGGACGAAAGTCATATACTTCTGGGCTTCACCGTCGAGGATACCGGTATCGGCATGAAGAAAGAGGATATGGAAGCCCTTTTCTCGCCCTACAGAAGGATTGATGAGGAGCGGAACCGGAGCATAGAGGGCACGGGACTGGGAATGAGCATCACCAAACAGCTCTTATCTCTTATGGGAAGTGAGCTTATGGTAGAAAGCGAATACGGCAAGGGCTCAAGGCTTTCCTTCGCTGTGGAGCAGGAGGTTGTGAGCTGGGAAGAGGCAGGCCCGAACGCGCTGAAATTCGGCGATACGGACCGTGAAGTCGGGGCTTACCATGAACTGTTTCACGCACCGGAGGCCCGCATCCTGGTAGTAGACGACACCGAGATGAATCTCACTGTTATGGAAAGTCTTTTAAAGAAAACCGAAATTCGTATTGACACGGCCCTCTCCGGCTCTGATGCGCTGACTCTCGCAGCAGGCAACGTCTATGATGTAATCTTTATCGACCACATGATGCCGGGGATGGACGGTATCGAAACCTTAAAGCATCTTCGGGAGGAAGGAAAAAATCAGACCACTCCTGCCATTGCGCTTACCGCAAACGCCGTGTCCGGCGCAAGGAAGCTGTATCTGGACGCCGGCTTTACTGATTATATTTCAAAACCGGTGGACGGGGTAAAGCTTGAAAAGCTTTTGTATATCCTGCTTCCCGACGAAAAGCTGAATAAAAGTTCCCCTGCCGGGGAAATTCAGCGGGAAAGCCTGATCTCCGACAGCTCGAAGATACTGTTAATCGATGACGACGAGGCGGTGGGCACCCTTGTAAAGAGCATAATGGAGCCCCTTTATGATATAAGAATCTGTCTTTCCGGCCTGGAGGCCGTCAGCGAAGCAAAAAAATACAGTCCGGATCTTATCCTTCTGGATATTCACCTGTCTGACGGCAACGGTTTTGCCGTTATGCAGGAACTTAAAAGCGAAACGCAGACCGCCGGCATTCCGGTACTTATGTTAACCGGAGACAATGACAGCGTAACCGAGGAAAACGGATTTAAGAGCGGGGCCTCGGATTATATCCGCAAACCCTTTGTTCCGGATGTCCTTATGCAGAGGGTTAAGCGGATAATCGACCTTCATCACTATCAACAGTCAATAGAGGAGGAAGTGGAACGTCAGACCGGGCGCAGCAGAAGGCTGACCCGGGAGATGATGCTTGCCCTTTCCAAAACCGTTGATACAAAGGATCACTATACCGACGGTCATTCCCGGAGGGTGGCGGCCATGAGCGCGGAGCTTGCCAGAAGACTGGGCAAGAGCGATACGGAGCAGGTTATGCTCTATGAGATCGGACTGCTTCATGACATAGGAAAGATCGGAGTGCATGAGGACATCATCCATAAGGACAGTCGCCTTACGGATGATGAATATCTGGAGATAAAGGATCATACTGTAAAGGGCTATGAGATATTGAAGGAAATTGTGGATATGCCGAAGCTCCGGGAAGGCGCCAGATGGCATCATGAGCATTTCGACGGGACGGGTTATCCCGACGGACTTAAAGGGGAAGACATTCCTGAAACGGCCAGAATCGTCTGCGTCGCCGACTGCTACGATGCAATGACCAGTACCCGGACATATTCCGAACCTAGGAAACAGTCGGAGGTCCGTGCGGAAATCGAGCGCTGCAGAGGAACTTATTTTGATCCTCAGATTTCCGATATTATGTTAACCATCATAGATGAAGACAACAACTACCGGATGAACGAGCATGCTCAGAGCAGCGACGTCTGGAAGGAATATGACAGACTCTGGGGGAACTTAAGCGCCGAAGTGGCCGAAAAGGAAGTCCCTCCGCCAGCCGGACAGAGCGTCTTACCTGAGTGGCTTGAAACGCTTACGGAGCTGGATGTCAGGAAAGGTATAAAAAACTGCGGCTCTGAAGAGGGCTATCTTTCGGTTCTGGCCGTTTTTCACCGGACCGCAGAACAGAAAGCGGATGAAATAGAAAAACTCTTTAATACGGGCGATACGGAAAATTACACCATAAGGGTTCACGCCTTAAAGAGCTCGGCCAGAATAATCGGCGCATCTGACCTCTCAGCCCTCGCAGAAAAGCTCGAAGTTGCGGGAAAAGAAGGGGATACGGAATTTATAAATGAAAATACCGCCGCTCTTCTTTCCGAATATCGTGAACTCGATAAACACCTGTCGGCGATGGACAGCGAAAGCCGCTCTCTCCCCGGCATAGAAGCCGGCGCCATGAAGGAAGCTTATCAGACCATCGCAGAGATTGCCGATGCGATGGACTACGCTCTCATGGAAGAGCTCTTAAAAAATCTGCGTACTTACCGTCTTGCTCCCGCGGATGAAAAAACCGTCGGTTCGATAGAAAAAATGCTGACGGAGCTTGACTGGGAGGGCATCACACAGGCAGCGGAGAAGGCATTGAGTTAAGGTGACTTGAGTCGAACCCCGGGGTTCGGCTTCCGTCACCTTAAAGTATTCCCAGAGACTCCAGAAGCAGGATGGTCAGCAGCACCGGCGCGATGAAACACAGCATCACCGAGAACATTCCCTTCCTGGAAAAATGTTCCCCGTTCTTCGTGGCTTCTGCGATGATGGTATCCGGCTTTATCACCCATCCCGTAAGAAGGCAGGTGCTTATGGTAACGACAGGCATCAGGATTCCGGTACTTAAATAATCCATAAGATCCAGAATCTGCCCCGTGGAACCGTTGGGGAGCTTAAGCTCGAAGTATAATGAATTGTAGCCCAGGCAGACGATGGTTCCCAGGATAAGAGCGAGAAAGGCCTCCACAATCGTAGCTTTTTTTCTTGACATATTGAATTTTTCCATTATGGACGCGACCACGGCCTCCATTATGGAGATGGAGCTGGTGAAGGCCGCGAAAAATACCATTACGAAAAAAGCGGCCCCCAGAATGCCTCCTATACTCCCCATGGACGCAAATACCCGGGGCATGGAGATAAACAAAAGCGAAGGTCCTGAGGAATCCATGGCATCGCGCCCGAGAAACACATAGAGCGGCAGAATAACCATAATTCCTGCCATAAAAGCCACCAGCGTATCAAAGAACTCTATCTGTCCCACACTTTTAACAAGATTATCCCCGTCCGCGAAATAGGAGCCGTAGGCGACCATTATTCCCATGGCGACACTGATGGAGAAGAAAAGCTGTCCCATTGCGTTCATAAGCACATTCATGAACTTTTTGAATGTGAGTCCGGCCAGATCCGGAATAATATAGATTTTAAGCCCCTCCAATCCGGTTCTTGTGACCGTGCCGTCAGTAAAGCTGAGAGTCAGCGAAAAGATCGAAAGAACAGCCACAATCACCAGGAGAATCGGCATCAGAATTTTCGAGAGTCGCTCAATCCCCTTATTTATTCCGCGGAAGATGACAAAGGTGGTAAGAAGTACATAGATTGCCATCAGGAGGATTGGCTCAGCCCCTCCCGAGATGAAGCCGGTGAAGTAGTCCGGAGTCACAGCATTAAGCCCCTGCCCCGTCAGATATACGAGGCAGTATTTCATTACCCAGCCGCCGATGGCACAGTAATAAGGGAGGATCAGGAAGGGCACGAGGACCGCGAAGAGACCGATCCACTTCCATTTCGGATGTATCTCTCCGTAGGCCTTTAAAGGGCTGCGCTTCGTTTTCCGGCCTATGGCGACTTCGACCACAAGCAGAGTGAAACCGAAGGTTAATACCAGAATCAGATAAATAATAAGGAAAAGCCCTCCCCCGTTCTGAGCGGCCAGATAGGGAAAACGCCAGAGATTTCCCAGCCCGACCGCACTGCCGGCGGCCGCGAGCACAAAGCCTATGGATCCCGAAAAAGTCCCCCGTTTTAATTCCATCAGTTTTCTCCCTTGTTTTCTTGTTATTATTCACAGGAACAGCACCCGTGAGCAAGCTCACGTACTGTCCGGGTGTTGAGCAACTGTGAATAGTAACATTGATTTTTCGATATTATACCCCCGGAAGCTGCATGAAACAAGGAAAAAGGATACACGCGGAAAAAGAAAATAAATTTTTTAATTTACAAATACAATTCTGTAGGATATAATACAATGCGGTGTGGCTGTGGGGCGGGTTCAGAATAGTTTGTGTCCGTAGCTCAGCTGGATAGAGCATCGGCCTTCTAAGCCGAGGGTCTGGGGTTCGAATCCCCACGGGCATATGTGAAAACAGCGAGGAAAATTGAGCCGCTCTGTGCTTGCACAAGAGCGGGCGAGAATTTGACGAGCGTCCATCATGAGCAGCGAAGCTGTTGCAAAGCAAGAGCGGGAGCTGCGAATGATGGCAGTCGCGAAGCGACTGGTTTTCAACCTTCGCGAAGCGACTGGTTTTCTGTTTTCGAACACTGCATCAATCAACTGCTATGGTGGGTATAGCGTAGCTGGTTAACGCGCCAGATTGTGGTTCTGGAGATCAAGGGTTCGAGTCCCTTTACCCACCCTCGAACTACAGACAAATCGAAAAAGCCTTGTATCAAGGTAACACAGGGCTATAGCCAAGTGGTAAGGCACAGCACTTTGACTGCTGCATGCGCTGGTTCGAATCCAGCTGGCCCTGCTCTTAGCTAACAATCATGAGACACTAGCTCAGTCGGTAGAGCACTTGACTTTTAATCAAGTTGTCGAGGGTTCGATTCCCTCGTGTCTCACTACGACGCGAAGCGTCGAACCCTTTTTCAAAAAGATTCATCAGCCCAACAATTCTTTCAGTGTTTTCATGATTGCCGGAACATCGTACGGCTTTACCAGATGACCGTTCATGCCGGCACCCAAAGCAATCTGCCGATCTTCTTCAAAAGCATTTGCCGTGACAGCCACAATGGGAATGTCAGCCTTTTCCTTGTCGTCAAGCTCGCGAATCCGGTTTGTCGCCTCATATCCGTCCATTACAGGCATCTGAATATCCATCAGTATAATATCGTAATAACCTGCGGCTGCGGATTTCATTTTTTCCACAGCCTCTGTTCCGTCACACGCTATGTCAACAGCGAGTCCGACGCTGGTCAGTATATTTTCCGCAAGGATTTGGTTCATCTGGTTATCTTCCGCCAGCAAAACCCGTTTACCCGAGAAATCAGGCATCGATTCGTGCTCATTCTTTTGACCCTGCCGTCCGTCCTGAGGCGACGGAACACTTCCCGGTTCTGACGCGAAAACCGGCCCGGCCTTTGCGGATTCGTTGCTGATTTTACAGGGGAGTTCAACTATAAATTCAGTACCCTTACCCTCAGTTGAATACACTGTAATAATGCCGCCCATCATGTCAATTATATTCTTCGCGATTGCCATGCCCAGACCCGTCCCCTGTATGCCGCTGACCGTGCTGGTCTTTTCACGGGTGAAGGGTTCAAATATCGTCTTCCGGAACTCCTCGCTCATGCCTATCCCGTTATCTTTGATACGGAATTCAAAATCAGCAGTATTCCCGGCAGATGACGGCTTCTCAATAACCCGAAAGCTGATTGTACCCCCTGAAGGCGTAAACTTGATGGCATTGGACAAAATATTCAGCAGCACCTGATTCAGCCGGAGTTTATCCGTAATGATGTCTTCATGCTTAACATCCTGCGTGTCGATGATCAGTTCCAGCTGCCTGGAGGAAATATTTGACTGGATAATCGTCTTTAAATCATGGATCATATCCGGCAGATGAACATCCGTCTCTTCGATGGTGACTTTCCCGCTTTCAATCCGGCTCATATCCAGCACATCATTGATAAGCGACAGAAGATGCTCACTTGATATGGCGATTTTTCCGAGGTAATCCTGCACCAGTTCTTTATTATCGATGTGAGAGGCCGCCAGCGCCGTGAAACCGACGATGGCATTCATCGGCGTACGGATATCATGGGACATGTTGTTGAGGAAAGCGGTTTTTGCACGGTTGGCATTCTCTGCGGCAATAAGCGCATCAGACAAAGCCTTCTGGCTTTCCGCAAGTTCATTGTTTTTTGCCTCAAGCTCCTGCCGTGCTGTTTCCTTTTCTTCAACTTCCTTCTTCGTACGCCGCACATCACGTACAAGCAGAAACACAATCAGGGCTGCAATTACAAGCAGTATCAAACCGATAGCGGCCATATGATCACGAACCATATCCGTAAAGCTGTAGGAATACAGTCCGCCGGTATAGCGGTATGAAATATTCTGCGCGTAGTCGGAACCCAGCACATTGATTCCCCGGTTTAAGAGCTTCAACAGCCCCTCGTTGCCGATTTTCACGCCGAAGCAGCGGTCGTCGTTATGACCGGATTGACGTATTGACAGATCCTCGTATTTTCTGTTTTTCAGGATTTCATTTGCGCGAAGTCCGTTCAGCGTTGTGCATTCGACGCTGCCCGAGAGCACTGCAGCAAGGCTTTCTTCGATCGACGGGAAGAAAACGATCTCCGCGTCAGGATAGTTAGTCCGCACGTAGTAATACTGCATGCGGTTGTTTTCGTTGACCGCAAACCGGGATGTAGTTGCCTCACCGAATTCACCCTGATAAATCAGTGCGGTAGGCGCTGAAACAACAGGATTCGATTGATAAATACCGTTCTCCTCTGAATAATACAAGCCTCCGCCTACGGGAAAAGCCACATCGATGGCGCCGGCAGCCATGTCGGAAATCATATCATCATAGCTTTGGTACCCGCCGAATGTAACGGCAGTTTCCTCGATGCCCAGTGCTTTCATAATATCCGGGATCATATCCCTGATAACACCGGTCACATTTCCTTCCTCATCCGTGGCACTGTACGGAAGGTAGTTTTCAAGGTAACCGACATTGAGGGTGTTATGGGTATCCATCCACTCACGCTCGGCCTGTGAAAAAGCCCGTGCCGTAACACTTACCGAATAATACCTGGCTCTCAGAGAACTCAGATAATCAGGTTCGTCAGCAGCCAGCAGCGTCTGCGCGGAATTCAACTTTGCCAAAAGGTCAGGCCTGTTGATATTTACGCACAGATAATAATCTGATGAGCCGAAAACCGACAGTACTTCAGAATGTTCTCTGCCGTAAGCTCCATCGCTTTCCGCCGCAAGAACATTCACGTCATGAGAATCGAAGGCTGCGAACAAGCGGGTGTAGTCAGGATAAGTAACAACCTCAGCTGTTACATGATTTTCATCCAGCTACCGGTTAATGACGCCGACCATCGCACTGTCCAGAACACCGATTCTGCATCCGTTCAGCGTGACGGGATCAGCTGTGATATCCATATCCTCATCATACTTGACAAGATAGTAGGATTCATTGCCCATTTCGGCATCCGGGTAGCCGATTACCCCGGCCCGGTCTTCTCTCTTCGCGAGCCCTGCAAGCAGATCGATTTCACCATCAAGAAGCATTTGATAGAGCTCACTGAACTCGCCGTAAACATATTCATATTCCCAGCCGGTGTATTCCGAAAGCTTACGGTAGTATTCGTAGGCATAGCCGCTCTTGACTTCTCCCTCCCCGGCTCCCTCCTGAAAGACTTCATTCTCGTAATAGCCTACACGAACAGTTTCTGCTTTCGTATCGGCGTATGCAACAGCCGGAAAGCAGCCTATCATGAACATAGCCGCACAAACAAAGAGAATGCGCCGGAGTATCGGTATTCTGTTATTTTTGTCCTGAATCCGTATCATTTCCTCTCCTCTGACGCATGTTTCTCTTATTACCACATTTGCCCCGTTCTTTTATTCTCCGGAATAGTATCAACAGCCCCGGCTGAGCTGTCCGGTTTAACAGCCGGTACCTGGGCATAACTGAAACCGCAGGCTAATAATACAAATATCATACATGAGCTGAACAATCTGCTGTGAAAACATTATATCACACTTGACACTTCAAAATGATTCTGATATCATAACGCTCAACCGACAACCTGTCGGTTGCCGGATCGATCCGGCAGAAAGGAAAACATGAGAATCGTTAAAACGGCGGAAGAGAGAAAAAACGAAATACTTGACGTGGCCGAGCAGCTTTTTGCGGAGAGGGGCTACGATAACGCCAGCACAAACGACATCATTAAAAAAATCGGCATTGCCCGGGGCACACTGTATCATCATTTCGGCTCCAAGGAAGAGATACTGGACGCAATCGTAGACCGGATGACCGATGAGTGCATCGAGCGTTCACGCTCTGTCATCGCTGAGAAAAACGTCCCTTTGTTAAATCGTCTTACCGGAGCGATTCTTGCGCTGAATATAGATACCGCCCCGGGAAGGGAGGTGCTCGAACAAATCCACAAGCCGCAGAATGCCCTGCTCCACCAGAAAATGCATGAGCGGCTGCTTGACGGCGTCGTCCCTCTGATCACAAAGCTTATCGAAGAGGGAAAAGACAGCGGAATATTTAACACGAAATATCCCCGGGAAGCCGCGGAAATGATAATGATCTATTCCGGCACCGCCTTCGATGAGCTTGCCGCTATTTCCCCGGAAGAAACGGAAAGAAAAATCAGGGCCTTTATCTTTCATGTGGAAAGAATTGTCGGTGCAAAAGAAAGGAGTCTGGAGCAGGCAATGATAAATATTTTCAAAAGGAAACAGCCATGAAGCAGAAATCAAACTACAGCAAATTTCTCCTACTCTGGAGCGGGGAGCTTATATCCGCCATAGGCGGAGGACTGACCAGCTTCGGCCTGGGCGTGTATGTTTTCCAGAAAACCGGAAGCGCCGGAAGCATGGCGCTTGTAACCCTGCTGGCTTTTCTGCCCACACTGCTCTTAAGCGCTCCTGCCGGTGTACTTGCCGACAGATATGACAGGCGTCTTCTGATGATGGCAGGCGACGGTCTGTCGGCTATAGGACTGGTATACATACTTGTCTGCATGCTGACCGGGGAAGCACAGCTTTATCAGATATGTATCGGAGTATTCATCAGCTCGGTCTTTTCATCTCTGCTCGAGCCTGCCTACAGGGCAACCGTTACAGACCTTCTGACCCCTGATGAATTTTCCAGGGCAAGCGGCATGGTGAGTATAGCCGGAAGCGCAAGATACCTGATTTCACCGCTCATCGCCGGACTTCTCCTTGCGATCAGCGATGTAAAGCTCCTCCTTATCATAGATATCTGCACCTTTATGCTGACGGTGATCTGCACGGCCGTAGTAAGAAAGGGTATATCCGCAAAGCCGTCAGATAAAACCGACACCTTCACGGAAAGCTTCAGGGAGGGCTGGGACGCTGTAAGGGAAAAGCGCGGCATATTGATACTGATATTCGTTTCATCCGTAATGACCTGTTTCATGGGGGCGATGCAGATCCTCGCCGAGCCGATGATCCTTGATTTCCAAAGCAGCAAAGTCCTCGGTATCGCGGAGACTGTCTGCGCAAGCGGAATGCTTGTATCGAGCATCATAATAGGAATCCGGGGGTTAAGGAAAAACTTCACCGGGATACTCAGCTTTTCCCTTGCGATGGCCGGACTGGCCATGGTCGGCTTTGCCCTGAAGGAAAACATAGTCATGATCTGCTTCTTCGGTTTCCTCTTCTTCTTTATGCTGCCCTTCGCAAACAATTGTCTTGATTATCTCGTAAGGACGAATATCGAGGCCGGAAAGCAGGGCAGAGCCTGGGGACTTATCAGTTTTCTGTCGCAGATCGGTTATGTCGTCGCATACGGAAGCGCGGGATTTATTTCTGACAGAATCGCCGCCATACGACACATCGGTGTGGGAAGGGGCGCGGCCGCTGTTATCATGATCTCGGGCGTCCTGCTTATAGGTACGGCAATCGCACTGTCCCGGTTTGAAACCGTCAGGGAGCTGGAAAGAGGCTGAAGGGATGAAAATAAGACTGATAATAAATGATCTTAAAGAAAACAGGCTTGTCTCGATCGCTACAGTCATCTTCATGACGGTAACGGCGATGCTCCTCGCTCTTTCCATCCTTCTTTTTGCGAGGCTTTCCGACGCTATTGACTCCCTTATGACAAAAGCCGAAACGCCGGATTTCCTGCAGATGCATACCGGTGACATCGATGCGTCACAGATAAACGGCTTTGTCCGGCAAAGAGACGATGTGGAAAAGATGCAGTTATGCACCTTTCTCAATCTTCAGAACTCCCGGCTGTCAATCGGCGGAAAATCCCTTGAGGGCAATACGCAGGATAACGGGCTTTGCTGCCAGAGCGAAGCCTTTGACTACCTCCTGGATCCGGAAAACAATCCGATTCAACCGGCCGCGGGAGAGGTTTATATTCCTGTCTGTTACAGGAAGGAATATGGAATCGAGTCCGGAGCTTTGATGAGGATCGGCACGGAGAAACTGACGGTCGCGGGTTTCCTTCGTGACTCCCAGATGAATTCCATGATGGCCTCCTCCAAAAGATTTCTGGTGCACAGATCTGATTATGAGAGATTAAAGCCTCTGGGCAGCGAAGAATATCTTATAGAGTTCCGGCTTAAAGAAGGGAGCGACGTCAATTCCTTTGCCACGGCCTATAAGGACGCAAAGCTGCCGGAAAACGGCCCGACGATCACATATCCTCTTATAAAAATGATGAATGCTCTCTCCGACGGAATCATGATACTTGTGATTCTGCTGCTGAGTTTCGTTATGCTGTTCATATCAATGCTCTACATCAGATACATAATACTGACTCAGCTGGAAAAGGATAAACGCGAAATCGGTATGCTGAGGGCCGTGGGTATTTCGCGAAAGGATATCCGGGCTCTTTACCTGTCGAAATACCTGCTGCTTTCGGTTTTCGGATGCATTGCCGGTATTATCCTGGCAATGCTGTTGTCAGAGCCGCTCGGAACCCGGATGAGGGAATTGTACGGAGACGCAGGCAATACGGGCCTTATCTGCATCCTGATGATTCTCGGTTCGATCTGCGCGGAAGCGCTCATCCTGTTATCCGTAAGCCGTACGCTCGGCAAAACGGAAAAGCTCACTGCGCTCGAAGCTCTTTACGGGCAGGATAATCCCGGCAGAAAGAAAAATCTCTGGCTTCCTGTCGGGATAATCACCGCAGCCACCGTATTTATGATACTTGTTCCATGGAACCTGAAAAACACTTTGGAGGCCCCGGATTTTGTAACATATATGGGTATCGGAAACAGTCAGATTCGTATCGATGTGAGACAGACGGATGATATCGGGCGTCAGGTGCGGGCGCTTACCGGGGAAATAAAGCAGGATCAGCGGGTCGAAAGCTTTACGCTTATGCAGACAGGCTCGTATAAAACAATTCTTCCTTCCGGAGCTTCATATAATCTCATGATCGAAAACGGCGATCACGGCAGCTTTCCCGTCAGCTACATTGAGGGAAGGTATCCCGAAGGCGAAAACGAGATTGCGCTTTCCATACTTAACGCCGAGGAAATGAACGTAAAAGCCGGAGACACCGTCATTGTCTGCCGCGACACCGGAAACGGGGAAACGGAGAAAAATCCCTGCACGGTCTGCGGTATTTATTCCGATATCACAAACGGCGGCAAAACCGCCAAGGCATGCATGAACAGAGACGGGGATCTGACCCCGGTCATGTGGAGCATCTTATATGTCTCCCTCACCGATGAAAGCTTTGTGCATGAATGGGTCAGTGAATATCAGAACGCTCATTCATCCTCCGGTGAAGGGATCCGGGTTACCATGATATCCGAATACCTTAAGGAAATATACGGTCAGACGATCAGAAATATCAGGAACGCCTCGATTGTGGCGGCTGTTCTTGCAGGGGTGATCCTCTTCGTCGTTTTGCTTCTTTTTATACGCCTTGTGATCTGGCGGGAGCGGAAGGACTGCTCGCTAAAAAAAGCTTTGGGATATACATCCTCTGATATACGCAGGGAATACCTGATAAAGCTTCTGCTTTACATTATACCGGGAATCGCCCTCGGACTGTTTACGGGAATTGTCCCGGGAGCGGGTATGGCGGGAATGCTTCTGGGTTCCATGGGCGCACGGGGTTTTCATTATATTATCGATCCGTTATCGGTGTTCGTTTCCGCTCCTGCCCTGATTGCTTTCACGGCAATGTGCGCAGCTGCTTTCAGTCTCACGGAGATTCACAATATCCGGGCATACGAATGTCTGTACACAGAAGGATAAGGTGACGCAAGTCGCCTTGAGGAGGATTTGAATTGAATAAAATACTGAGAGTAAATAATCTGAAAAAAGAAAACATACTGAATAATATCAGCTTCGAAATGGTCTCAGGAGAAATGCTCGCGGTTATGGGACCTTCGGGTTCGGGAAAATCGACGCTGCTCTACAATGTGTCAGGAATGGATCAGGCTGATGAAGGCGAGGTCTGGCTTGGAGACACGGAAATCGCAGGATTGAACGAAGACAGGAAAGCCGCCCTCCGGTTAAAGCGGATGGGTTTTGTATTTCAGCAGATGAACATGCTTTCCAACCTTAATATTCTGGATAACATTGCGCTTCCCGCAGTCCATGCGGATAAAAAGCACCGCAGCGAATACTACGAACGGGCAAAGGCACTTATGGAGGATTTCCACATCTCCTCTCTCTCCGGACGCAGAGTTAATGAGGTATCCGGCGGGCAGCTTCAGAGAGCCTGCATATGCCGGAGCATGATGATGAAGCCGGAGATCATTTTTGCCGACGAACCCACGGGAGCTCTGAACCGGAGCGCAGCAGCGGAAGTGATGGATGCTTTTCTCAAAATCAACCGTGAAGGAACGACAATACTCATGGTCACCCATGACAGCAAAATTGCTGCCATGTGCGAAAGAATCCTCTATATACTTGACGGAGAGCTGAAGGGAGAGCTGAGGCCCGGAAAGTATAAGTCCGGCGAAATAAAAGAGCGTGAGCAGAAAACTCTCCGCTGGCTCGAGTCAATGGGATGGTGATTCATATCCCTCTTATCAATAACCGTCCGGATTGTTTTTCTGCCAGTTCCAGGAATCCCGGCACATTTCGGCTATTCCGAATTGCGCTTTCCAGTTAAGCTCTTTTTCGGCTTTTTCCGGGCTGCAATAGCAGGTGGCAATATCTCCGGCCCGCCGGGGCTTTATACTGTAGGGTATTTTGACGCCGTTAACCTCTTCAAAGGTTTTTATAAGCTCCATAACGGAATATCCCTGCCCCGTACCCAGATTACATATAAAACAGCCGGGATTTTCCCGAAGCTTGTCTATGGCCTTCACATGAGCTCTGGCAAGGTCAACCACATGCAGATAGTCCCTGACCCCGGTGCCGTCGGGAGTATCATAGTCGTTTCCGAAGACTCCCAGCTCGGGAAGCTTTCCCACAGCGACCTGGGTAATAAAAGGCATCAGGTTATTTGGTCTTCCGTTGGGGTTTTCACCGATTCGTCCCGAAGGATGGGCGCCGATCGGATTAAAATAGCGAAGTATTACCATATTCCATTCGTTATCCGCCTTCTGCATATCGATGAGGATCTGCTCCAGCATCCATTTTGTCCAGCCGTAGGGATTGGTGCAGGTGCCTTTCGGACACTCCTCGGTTATCGGAATAACCGCGGGGTCGCCGTAAACCGTGGCCGAAGACGAAAAAACAAAGTTCTTTGCGCCATGCCTGCGCATCACATCCAGAAGGGTAAGGGTCCCTCCGATATTGTTGTTGTAATACTCCCAGGGCTTTTCCACGGATTCGCCGACTGCCTTTAACGAGGCAAAATTAATGACTTCCCTGATATCGTTTTCACTGAATATCTTTTCCAGCGCGTTCCTGTCGGAAATATCGGCTTCGTAATACCTGATTTTCTTTCCCGTAAGCTCTTCCACCCGCTCAAGAGCTTTCGGCGATGAATTGGAAAAATTATCCATTACAACAGCATCGTAGCCGCCGTTGATAAGTTCTGTAAGAGTATGGGATCCGATATAGCCGGCACCGCCCGTAAGTAAAATTGACATGGTTTTCCTTCCTTTCATTTTTTCTTCTGTTTTGAAGAGGGTACTTCAGACATATAATACTACAAATACTTATCGGTGTCTTTAAAGTTCAGCTTTAATCTTTTGCGGGATCCTCTTCAATCCATCCCGCCTTTTTACAGATATGCTCAAATACATAATGCAAAAGACAGGTGTATCCCCCGGGCAGCAGGACAACAATTATAATAAGATATCTGCATAAAACTATCAGCCCGGCAAGAATCGCCGTAAGAAAAATCATCCATCCGATATTTGTAAATGCGATGTAAGCGCTCTTGACGAGGACGGAACGGACTGAATCTTCAAAACGGGCCTGATAGGCAAAAGCGGAAAGCTGCCACATGAGCGCTATAACGATGCAGACAAGGACGGGATAATACAGAAAAGCCAGAGCACTGCCCTGACGCACGGCCATTGCAGCAAGCAGAAAATCAAATATCAAAAACGAGTCCAGCAGAATAAAAATAATCCATATAAGAGTGGCCTTTCTGAAATTATCCAGAAAGGCCTTTTTATAGGTGGGAAAAATATAGCCCTCGCCCTTGAATATCCTGGTGTGAACAGTATAATACATCGAAGACATGGCACACCCGGCGGTAAACACGAAAATACTGCTTATATACCAGAGAAGGCTTATCCACAGGACATCCACGATACCGGCAAGAAACACAAAAACCTTTTTATCAAGCCATGTTTTCATCCGTCAGATCATTTTCCCGAAAAACGGATTGTGTTCCAGCTTAACGCCGGCAGTTTTATGATAGCTCTGCCGTCATTTACCGTCCCTCCGGGTCCTGCCACAGGCACCACATTATCAGGCTTTTCCTCGGTATTTACAGCCCTGACGTCGTCGTTATGCAGGAGGATATGCTCCGAAAGCGACAGCCCGCCGAAGGATCTGAGATCAATCTCAAGCTCGTAATCCTCTTTACTGTCCCGGTTTACGGCAAACACAGTAACGTTCCCTTTCCCGTCCATCGTCGCGACGGCATCTATATAAGGAACATCATCATAGTCCTGACAGGAGTATACGGGAGAATCCGTCAGGGTCTTCAGGGCAGTTCCCCTGCCGTACTTTGACGCGTGCATGAAAGGATAATAAATAGTCTGCGCCCAGGCTCCCCCGCCGTTTCTTGTCATAATCGGGGCGATCACATTCACAAGCTGCGCAAGGCACGCAACCTTAACCCTGTCAGCATTTCTTAAAAGAGTAATGAGCATGGAACCCACAAGAAGCGCATCCTCAAAATTATAGATATCCTCCAGAAGGGGAAGGGCTCTGTTCCACTTATCCTGCTTCCAGATTTCCTCATCCTGTTCCCTTGAATGATACCATACATTCCATTCGTCAAAAGAGAGATTAACGATGTGCTTACTGTGCTTTTTACCCTTTATGGCGTCACAGACGGCGACAACGCTCTTAATGAAATCATCCATATCCATGGTTCTGGCCAGAAACCCCGGAGTATCTCCGGTAGGATTTGCATAATATCTGTGCAGGGAAACATAATCCACGTTCTCATAGCACTCATCCAGCATCTCCATCTCCCAGGCACCGAAGGTAGGCATTTCCGACGAGGAGGAACCGCAGGCGACAACCTCGATGGAAGGGTCTACCCATTTCATCATCTTAGCGGCTTCATTTGCCACCCTGCCGTATTCTTTTGCCCTCTTCTGCCCCATCTGCCAGGGGCCGTCCATTTCGTTCCCCAGACACCACAGTTTAATTCCGAAGGGATCCTTTTTCCCGTTTGCAATTCTCATGTCCGAAAATTTGCTTCCCGAGGGATGGTTTGCGTATTCCACGATATCCCGTGCCTGTTCGGGCCCACGGTTTCCGAGGTTTATGGCATACATGAGATCGCTCCCGGCTTTCCCCGCCCAGTCGGCAAACTCATGAAGCCCCACTTCGTTTGTCTCGGTAGTAAACCAGGCGAGATCCAGACGCTTCGGCCGGGCCTCTCTCGGACCTACGCTGTCCTCCCAGTTGAAGCCGGACACAAAATTTCCGCCGGGATATCGGACAATCGGCACATCCAGCTTCCTTACAAGCTCTGTCACATCCTTACGAAAGCCGAGCTCGTCGGCCTCAGGATGCCCCGGCTCGTAAATACCGCCGTAAACAGCCCGTCCCAGATGCTCTATAAATGAGCCGAAAATCCTTTTATCGATCTCGCCGATAATAAAATCCTTATCCAAAATAATCCTTGCTTTTTTCATCTCAGCACCTTTCTTTAAAATCCTTAATCTTTAACCTTTAACGCTGCCCGCTGCCATACCGGCAATAAAGGTCTTCTGGTTTAAAAGGAAAATGATCATTATGGGAACCACGCTCATAACCGCCCCGGACAGCAGCATGTCATAGTTGTTGCCATAGGGCGTAAGGAGCGACTGAAGACCTATGGGGAGGGTCTGCATTTCCGAGGTTCTTAAGACGATCATGGGCCACACCATGGAGTTCCAGCTTCCCATGGCAAGGAGAATCGTCATGGCGCCGTAAGCCGGAAGCATCAGGGGCATCATCAGCCTGAAGAATATGCCGAATTCTCCGCAGCCGTCTACTCTTCCGGATTCTATTATCTCAGTGGGAAGCCCGCTGGCAAACTGCCTGAAAAAGAATATCCCGGTCGCCGGAACAAGGAAGGGCAGTATCACTCCGGCATAGGTATCGATCATGTTGATGGAGTTAATCTCCTTATACAGCGGGAGAATCAATATCTCAACCGGCACCATCATGACTATGAGCACCAGCAGGAAGAGGATATTTCTTCCCTTAAACTCATACTTTGCAAGGCCGTACCCTACCAGGGATGAAAAGAAAAGCCCAACCCCCACCTGAAGCACCATTATCACAATACTGTTGATATACCATTTGATATATATACCGTCACGCTCTGTAAGCAGAAGCGCGTAGTTCCCCAAACCGTAGTTTTCAAAGTCAAATTTAAACTGAAGTCCGTTTCTTATCATTTCACTTCCGGGCTTGAAGGAGGAGATGAAAAGGAAGAAAAACGGCATCAGCGCAATTACCGCAAATACTGCGATAACCAAAGTCGCAAGGATAGTAAGTCCGATATTTTTGTTTTTCATTTTTATCACCTCACTTTTCCTTTTTCCCTACCGGATCGGTAATGGACAGCTGGATGATATTTATTATCAGAACTCCTGCCAGCAGGGTTATGCCCGCCGCTGAAGCAATACCGAAATTATTGCGGTTAAAGCCCTGTGAATAGATATAGCTTACGATTGTGGCTCCTATATCCCCCGGTGTACGCGCGCTGTTAAAGAGGGTATAAGCCTCCGCGAACATTGAAAAGCCGCCGTATATTGAGATTGTCAGCACATAGATTATGGTGGGCTTCACACAGGGTACGGTTATATGTAAGAATTTCTGCCAGGAGCTGGCACCGTCTATTGTAGCCGCCTCGTACAGATCATTGGATACTGTCTGGAGCGCGGACAGATAATAGACAATGTTTACGCCCAGCCATTTCCATACGCAAAAAACGACCAGAACTATCCAGGTCGTCACACGTTTTTCCAGCCACCCCTGAGGAGGGATACCGAACAGCCCCACCACGGCGTTCATAAGGGCCGCCGGATTGGAGGAAAAGGCGTATTTAAAGAAAAGACCGGCCATGACAACACTTGTCAGGGCAGGAATAAAAAGCATGCTCTTAAACACATCAGCGCCTTTTACAAACTTCGAATCCAGAATTGCCGCCAGAAACAGCGGAAACGGAACAAGTATCAGGCAGGTAAAAAACGTATATATCGCGGAATTCTGAACCGCCATTTTAAAATACGGATCCATCAGCAGCCCGTAATTTGCCAGTCCCGCAAATTTCGGCGGAGCAAAACCCACCTGCTGGCAAAGACTTGTCCAGAAGGTCGATATGATCGGATAAATAAAAAAGATAAGAAAATAAATAACAAAAGGGGCCGTGAAAATATACGGGGCCACCTTTACCATGTGGAGCTTTCTTTCTTTCGTCATATTATTCCTCTTTGAAAATATGCGGGAACGGTTAAAAACCATTCCCGCATACATATCACCGAACTACCGTATAAGCTTATTATTACTGCATTGCGCGAAGTTCGTCCGCTGCCTGCTTTAACGACTCCTCGGGAGTCTGGCTCTTGTCATGAAGAACGTTAAACATGACGGTCTTCTGAACACGGGTAAGAGCTTCAGGATAAAGAGGATTGGATGTAGACAGCTTTGAAATAGCATCTGCCGTATCATTCATAACATCATAGATATTATCGCCGAAGTACTCGGTGAAACGGTTGGGAGCCGTCATCGCGGGATCATCATAAACGTCCTTGCGGATCGGATCAAAGCCGAGCTCTGTCCATGTCCTGATGGCGCCGTCCCTTGAAATCTTTGCGAAATACAGGAAATCCTTTGCAAGCTGCACGTCTTTAGCCTGATTTGTGATGGAAGTACCGGTTCCGCCGAGACCTGCCGAGTTTGCGCCGCCCTTTTCCCATACAGGAAGGGTTCTTACAGCCATCTTGCCCTTGAGGTCAGGCATATAATCCGTGAAGCGGTTGAGATACCATAAAGGAACACCTATTGCTGCAACGTTTCCTTCGTTCATGTAAGCGTACCACTCCTCGCTGTGGCAGAAGCCGCCTGGCATCTCGACGAAAATGTCATCATTAATGCCGTCAAGCAGCCACTGAAGGACATCGATATTTGTCTGGTTGTCAAGAGTGACCTCGCCGGTATTAGGATCGAAGAAATCGCTTCCCAGCTCCGTGATCAGAGGATAATATGTCCAGTGCTCCGTTGTTTCACAGGCCATGATATATTTACCGGTCTTTTCCCTGATGGTCTTTCCTGCCTCTTTGAAGTCGTCCCAGGTCTCGATGGAGTTGATATCGATTCCGGCTTCCTCAAAGATCTCCTTATTGTACATAAGGCAGGTGGCGCCCACGTGATAGTCAACACCGTAATAGTTGCCGTGGTTTGCATAGTTGTCAAATCTTCCCATGATCAGGTTTTCCTTGTCGGGCTCGACGATGTCATTGAGCGGAACAAGGGGAATGCTTTCCTCATCACCGGTAATGAAGTTTGCGTACATGGCGATCTCGATATCGGCAATATCGGGAGCCCCTGTGCCGGACTGAAGTGAGATCATCAGGTTGTTATGGATATCGTCATATCCGAGAGTTTCAGCCTTGAAATCGATTGGACGGTCGGGATAGGTTTCATTCCATCTCGCTGCCGCATCCTCCATGAATTTCTGGTGTGCTGCCTGGAATGTCCAGAATGTCAGTTCCTGTGCTCCTTCGGGCGCCGTGGATGTCTCTTCGGCCGTTCCCTCTGTGCTCCCTGTGGAGCCCGCTGCAGGCGCTGCGGCTCCTGCTCCTCCCACACAGCCAACAAGCGAAACCGTCATGCATGCCGCGAGAAGAACCGAAATAATCTTCTTTTTCATTTTGAACCCTCCTAAACTAAACAAAAAAACGGTTGTCTCAGGGGCAATTATACATATTGCACAATTACCGTATGCCCCTTTATGCTTTTATGATAAATGTATACAAAGGATATGTCAATAATAATTTGTATTAATTTAAAATAATTTGGACATTTCCATTTTGGTTTGATATAATCCTAATTAAATTATAAACTGGAGTAGCTTTAATTGTTTTAGTTTGGACTATTCCAAAGCAACAATCCCGCTGTAAGGCCCGGTATGGCTGTACCATTTCGGATCAGGCCGGAAATCTTCACGGAGGAAATATCAGATGAAATACATTAGCGATCTTGCCCAGGCCGTTCCCCTTTTTAAATGTCTGGGTTCCGATACACGAATTGCCATTATGGAAATGCTTTCCTCAAAGGGTCCTCTGCCGATGAGCGCCATCGCGGAAAACCTCGGCATAACTGCCGGCTCTCTTTCGCTTCATATAAAACAGCTTAACGAGTGCGGGCTTATCAATATCAAATTTGATTCTGGCAGGCACGGGCTTCAGCGGATTTGCAGCATAGCGGACGAAAAGATCGTGATAGACTTTGAGAGCCGGACAAGCAGTAAGAATTTTTATGAAACCGAAATCGGTGTAGGTCTCTATTCCGACTATGATGTTTATCCCACCTGCGGCATATCCACAAACGACCATCTCATCGGAACAGAGGATGAACCCAGGTTTTTTTCCTCTCCGGAGCGGGTTGACGCGGAAATCCTGTGGTTCACCACAGGTCATGTGGAATATATCATTCCCAACTACCTTGAAGAGGATCAGCTCCCCATTGAACTCCTGATATCCTTTGAAATCGCAAGTGAGGCCCCCGGCATACGGGAGGACTGGCCCAGCGATATACAGTTTGCCATAAACAGCATACCTGTCTGCATGTGGACCTCCCCCGGAGATTTCGGCAAAAACCCCGGCATATATACTCCTGACTGGTGGGACCCGAACTGGAATCAGTACGGACTTTTAAAATTTCTGTCTGTCAGCGAAACAGGTACCTATATAGACGGAGTCAAGGTTTCCGATATCACTCTGCAGGATCTTAAAATAACTGCCGGTTCGACCATCCGGCTCAGAATGTCCGTCAGTGACAAAAGCGAGCATAAGGGCGGGCTGACTCTCTACGGACGTTCCTTCGGAAACTATCCCCAGGACATCAAAATCCGTATGCATTATAAGATCCGCGAAGCCGGGAAAGAATAACGGCCGGAAGGACGCTTACAACCCGGGCAAAAACGCCTCTGTATTTTTTCCCCGGATTAGGTTATAATTACGTTTGTTGCTTTTTTATCATTATTTTTCAGGAGACCAGAACATGAGCGGAAAAGAAAATGAAGCTTTGGCGTACAGCTGCCCGTCCTGCGGAGGGGCTTTGAGATTTGATCCCGAAACCGGAAAGCTTAAATGTGATTTTTGCGAATCATTGTTTACAACAGAGGAAGTGGAGAAGCGGTTCGGAGAAAAGGAAGCCACTGCCGAAGCCTCTCAGTCTGAGGACGAGATGAGGGCCTACTCCTGCTCCACCTGCGGGGCCGAGCTTATGACGGATCCCAACACCGCCGTCATCAAATGCCCCTATTGCGGAAATAATACCATTGCGACCGCCCAGTTCGCGGGAAATATCCGGCCCGAATTCGTGGTTCCTTTTGCTTTCACCAAAAAGCAGGCCATGGAAAAATATAAGGACTACCACGGAAGAGGCCTTAAAAAGCTGCTTTTACCGGGCTCCTTCGGTTCAAAAAGCCACGTCGAAGAAATTCAGGGAGTTTACGTCCCCTTCTGGCTTTTTAACGGAAAGGTTGATATAGACGGAACGTTTGAAGCTTCGGATTCACGAACCCAGGGAGATTATAAAATAACAAAATATTATGAGGTCAAGCGGGCTGGTACCATGGATTTTAAACGCGTTCCCGCAGACGCCTCCAAACGTATGCCCGATGACCTTATGGATTCCATTGAGCCCTACGATTTCAAGGCGTTAAAGCCCTTCTCCATGTCATATCTTCCCGGCTTTTTAGCGGAGCGTTTTGACGTGAACGAAGCGGACGATGAAGCGCGGATGAACAAAAGGGTTAAAGAGACCATTCACAGCATGACCGTGAAGACCATTTCCCACAGTGATGTCACGGACAGGAACGTAAACATAGATGTTACTCTCGGCAAAACAGAATACGCTCTGCTCCCTGCATGGGTCTTAACGACAAAATGGCAGGATAAGAACTGGCTGTTTGCCATGAACGGGCAGACCGGCGCTTTTACCGGGGATCTTCCGATCAGCAAGGGAAAATATGTAGCTCTCCTGCTGCTTTCATTCCTCATATTCTTTATTTTGGGATCGCTCATCATGGGCGCTACCGTAGGCGCGATCTTAGGGTCAGTTGTGGCAATCATCGCCGGAATGATCGCATACGGCGGAATGAAACCCGTTGGAGAAGCTTCAAATGCGGATAAATACATGGAAAACAAAATCAACCTGACCGTGAAAGAAGAAAAATTCCTCCGGGAGGAAAAGCACAAAGTAAAGTAGTTATCCGCGCTTTATCCTATTGCCCACACCGGATACTGCCTCTTCGGGGCAGACAAGGACGCAAAGGTGGCAGCCCACGCATTTGCTTCCGTCCAGCTTCGGAACTCTGTTTTCGAAGCTGATTGCCTGATGTCCGCCGTCCATACAGGAAATAAAGCACCTTCCGCAGCCAATGCACTTCTCTTTATCAAACCGCGGGAAAAGAACCGTATCGCGCTCAAGCACGTCAGTTGTATCGCTGATGGAGCCCAGCCCGGCTCCGACGATATCCCTGACGTTTTTGATTCCAAACTGTGCAAGGTAATAGTTAAGCCCCAGCTTCAGGTCGTCAATGATGCGGTATCCGTACTGCATGACGGCTGTGGTCACCTGGATGGAACCCGACCCCAGAAGGATGAATTCCAACGCATCTCTCCAGGTCTCGATTCCTCCCATGCCGCTGATATGAAGACCTTTAAGCTTTTTATTCTGTCCAAGCTCCGAAATAAACCTTAAGGCTATGGGCTTTACGGCATTTCCGCTGTAGCCGCCGACGGCCGATTTTCCTTTGACGGCGGGGGCGGAAACGTAAGTAAAGGGACTGACTCCGGTAACGCTTTTTATTGTATTAATCGCGGCAATACCGTCGGCCCCGCCCCTTACCGCAGCTTCGGCCGCGGGGCTCATAGCTGCGACATTCGGCGTAAGCTTTGCAAGCACCGGAATCCGGGTACCGCTTTTTGCGGCCCTTGTGTATTTTTCCACCAGCTCGGGAATCTGGCCTATGTCACTTCCCAGGCCATCCTCCTGCATATTAGGGCAGGAAAAGTTAAGCTCGACAGCATCGGCTCCGTTTTTTTCGCACAAGCCGGCAAGCTCTTCCCATTCCCCTTCGTCCTGGCCCATAATCGAAGCAAGAATAAATTTTGACGGGTATTTTTTCTTGAGGCGTCTGAAAATCTCCATGTTTTCAGCGACGCTGTGATCCGAAAGCTGTTCTATATTCTTAAACCCGATTATGCTTCCGTTATCTCCGGTTATGGCTGAAAATCTCGGCGAAGCCTCATGAATATCAAAGGAGCATATGGTCTTAAAACAGGCCCCTGCCCACCCCGCTTCAAAAGCCCTTGCGCACATGTCATAGGTGGAAGCCACGACCGACGATGAAAGCAGGAACGGATTTTCAAGAGGTATGCCGCAAAGATCGCAGGAAAGTCTCAGCTCATCCTCAGGGAGCGGTATTTCCGCCCTTTCTCTGACTTCGGTATGAAGCTTTGATATTATATGTTTTATCGGAACCCTTCCGGCTCTTACACACGCCTTTTCGCATGGTGCGTCACAGGACAGGCACAAATTATCCGCCGGAAGCTCCAAAGCGGCCACATCCGCATTGTCGAACCATATATGTCTTAAAGCTCCGGCAGGATCCAGGTGCGGGCACTTCGCGGAGCACGGCGCATCACTGCAGAGTGCGCACGAAATCATATCTGCCCGTTTGATTATTCCTGAAGAAAGCATAATCACGGTACCTCCCTGGTGTTATATAATGACAGCGGCAATATGTCTGTAATTATAACCTACCTGCCCCGTTCCCACAAGATTTCCGGATAAAGAATGATTGTATGAATTAAAAATATGACCTATAATGGTAATGGCGGAAGGCATTCATCCACAGATGCCTTTGAATGAATTAATAAAAAGGAGGAGCAATATGAAGTATTCAATTGAGGGAGAACCCTTACCGGTAGTGATCTGCGAACTGGAACCCGGCGAGTATGTTCAGACTGAGGCGGGAGCAATGGCCTGGATGAGCTCCAACATGAAAATGGAGACCGTCGGCGGCGGAGCATCCAAAATGCTGGGGCGCATGTTCTCCGGTGAAAGCCTCTTTCTTAACAAGTATACCGCCGAAGGCGGCCCCGGACTGATCGCTCTTTCATCAAATGTTCCCGGTGCAATTAAACCGTTTCAGATTTCCCCCGGAAACGAGATCGTCGCTCAGAAAAACGCGTTTCTGGCAATGGCGCCGGGAGTGGAGCTTTCAACCTTCTTTCAGAAAAAGATCGGTGCCGGCTTCTTCGGAGGCGAAGGTTTCATAATGCAGAAGCTCTCCGGAGACGGTATGGCATTCGTCGAATTTGACGGATATGTTAAAGAGTATGACCTTGCGGCCGGTGAGAGCATGCTGGTCAACACCGGATACCTTGCAGCTATGACGGCAGGCTGTTCAATTGATGTCAAAACCGTACCGGGAGTAAAAAATATGCTCTTCGGCGGTGAAGGAATTTTCAATACGATCATAAACGGCCCCGGACATATCTGGATTCATTCCATGCCCGTATCCGCGCTCGCAAACGCGATCAGACCTTTTATTCCCACTTCAAAGTAAAACTGTTTTTTATTCCCGGAACAGGCACTTCCTGTCAGCCTGTTCCGGGGTTATCAATATCTTCGCAAACGGGTTCTAAACTCGTGGGCGTGGTCGCCCCGAAGGTTAAAACAATAATAAGGATTATTCCGGGTTCTCTGTCTTTTTCCAGTTGTTTTTGTCGAAAATATTGTCATGCACAGCATACCACGATCTGTCGGAGGTATCAAAGGTATTGCCGTTGTATTTCAACACGTCCCAGTGGCGGGACATTGTAACAAGCTGATCGTGGGCGGTCTTTTCGTCACTGTTGATCTCCTTTCCGGTAAAAGGGTTGACCGGATTGTCTATCAGCCCTTCCACGGCAAGCGCAGGCGCATCCGCATGTGTCATAAACTCATCCGATATATTAAACTCCTTTGCGTCAAAATCTTTATACAAAAACAGCGGATTCACATCCATCATATCATCATCATCAATTAAGAGGCTTTCCACCTCATGCAGCCTCCGCCCATGATCCGCCGCTATAATGATTCTGGTATTGTCATAAACGCCGTTTTCTTTTAAATAGTCCAGCCATTTCCCTATCTGAAGCATGGCTGCCATATTCACGTAATAGTGATTGGGTTTTTCCAGATCCAGCACATTTCCTTCGTCATCTGTCCTGAAATAAGTCTCAAGCCCGGAGTTCCTGACATTCCCTGCCGGTTCATAGTACGGAAGCTGAAGCTCCTGAGGCTCATGGGTAATATCATTTACCAGAGAAAAATATGTATTATCCGGAGAATCATCCACCATAGTCATGGAGCCCAGATTCTCCAAAACAACATATGAATCCATAAAAGCCGCTTTTGTAAACGGATCAGTGTTTTCCGAAAGATAGAGCCTGTAATCTCCTTCACAATACACGGCACGCTGAAGCAGGGTCGGAGCCACCTTAAAAACGCTGTACATGAAAAATACCCGTTTCCGGGTTGTCGCCCTTGCCTGCTGTGCCGGCTGGGCATTCGGATTCCGCGTATTATAAGCGTCAATCTCAGGATAAGCATCAAATATGGATAAATCTCCTGCATAATGATAATTGACATACGGAGGGTCGCATACCGTCGTTTTAAAACCGTTTTCCGAAAAAAGCACCGGAAGCATCAGATCAGCTTCATTCTGCTTGGAAGCCAGGGATTCCGAAGAACGCTTATTTATCTCCGTCGGAGTATATTCATAGCCGCCAAACAGCGGCGGCGTACCGATATTGGTACAGGTTCCGAAGGAAATCGTATTCGGAAAAAGGGTGAAACCGGAAAACTGCTCCTTAAGCTCCGGCTTTTCCGCAAATATGTAGGGACCGTACACACCTATCGCACGATCCAGCATGATAAAGACAACATTTTTCCCTGTTTTACTGAGCGTAAGTATCTGATCAGACTTCACATCAATCCTGTCCGAACTGATATAATCCGAATCCTTCAAAACCTTTCCGATGTTAATAATATTTATTAAAGACATGATTATCAGGCTGATGAGTCCCACAAGATAAATCCAGGCGAGGTTCTTCCTGAATCTTCTCCAAATCACAAAAAACAGTGCAATAATCACACACAGCAGAATAATATTTCCCGCCCGGTTCCAAAGGCTGTAATACGGCTCTTCATCAAAAACAAGAAACGATGACATGGTTCCGAGGTTTTTTCCGAAGAAAAAATAATCCGCAAGAAATATGCCGCTAAGACAGAAAACCGCAAAACAGAATCTGTCCCTGATACGTGCCGTGGCCAGTGCGTAAAAAATCGAGAACCAGAGCAGAAACATTCCGGCGGAAACACAGAAGGTATTAAAAACATATACCAGCGGATTCCGGCTTGCGTCCGCTTCTATAAATTCCGTAGGGGAAGAAGCGATCACAGCCGAAGGGATCAGCAGGCCCATAAGAACCGCCAGCAGCGCAACCCCCGTAATAAACACGCGAAGGGGAGCATATGATTTTTCTTCCGGAGCCGGTTCCGTCTTCGTGTCCACGGCCGGTTTTTCTTTGTTTCCGGACAGCTTCAGAAGCTTCGTAAAAACATTCTTCAGGAGAGAAAAAAGATTGTTCAGGGTCCAGTAGAAAACCAGCCCGGACGGTCTGTTATACAGCAAAACCAGGAAGATAACCGCGATCGCGTAAAGCTGCCACTTGTTTTTCCAGGAAAATCCACGTGTGTAGATCGCCGCGGAGCAGAAATTGAACAGCGTCATCAGAATCGGTAAAAGATTTACGGAAAAGGCCCCGAGTCTTATCAGCGCATCCGGCTGCGACAGATCAGAAATAAACAGGAAGCTTGCCCCGTTAAGCTTCGACAGATGAGATAAAAAATGATACGCGGCAATAAAAAACGGAATTTGCAGCAGAAGCGACACGGAGCTTCGAAGCGTATAATAGGGCTGATAATGCTGTTCCCGGTAATAAGCCGAAAGCATCATCACCCGCTCGTCTCCTTTGAAGTGTTTGCGGATGTGATCAGTCCAGCGGGACATCTCTTCCTGCTTGTTTCGCTCCGCCTCCTGAATCGCGTCCGCCCGTTTATACAGCGGATAGGCCAGGAAGTTTACGATCAGGCTGACGCCGATAATGGCAATACCGGGATTACCGCTGATATGATGGATGGTGTAAAACGCTACCTCAATGATCAGTTCGATCGGATATATTATAAAATAATAGAGAATATTCCCCATTTACAAGCCTCGTTAAAACTTCGGATCTATTCCGCCTTTAACCATATCTCCCAATTATCTTTAACGAAAATATCATCATGAACAGAGTACCAGTCCGCGTCCGAGGTATCAAAAACATTTCCGTTGTTGGTAAGGACATCCCAGTTGCTTGACATCGTCACCAGCTGTTTATGAGCGTACTTTTCCTCATTATTGACGGCTTTCCCCGTAAACGGATTAACCGGGTTGTCTATTATCCCTCCTACAGCCAGGGTTGGCGCGTCTGCGTTTGTCATGAATTCATCGGAAATTTCAAACCCGTGAGCATCAAAGTCCTTAAACAGAAACATAGGGTTTACATCCATCATGTTATAATCGTCAATCTTCAGGGCATCGATATGGCTTCTGGCCCTGCCGTGGTCTGCCGCAATTATGATGCGCGTATTATCGTATACGCCGTTCTCCTTAAGGTAGTCCAGCCATTTCCCCAGAAGAAGAATCGCAGCCATGTTGGTATGATAGTGCTTGGGATTTCCCAGATTAAACTCATTTCCTTTATCATCCGTTCTGACCTTGTTTTCCAGACCGTCATTATGAACCTCCTCCGCCACCTCATAGTCCGGCAGCTGCAGCACCTGAGGCTCATGCGTCAGATTGTTTATCATCGAAAAATATGTATTCCTGTCCGAATCCTCCACAAGAGTCATGTTAATCATATTGTCCAGTACAGTATAGGATTCCATAAACGCCGCCATGCTGAAGGAATCGGTGTCTTCATCAAGAAACAGGCGATAGTCCCCACCGCTGTATATCTGACGCTGTATCAGTGTTGGCGCCACTTTGAAAACACTGTACATAAAAAATACCTGTTTCCGGTATTCTTCTCTTGCCTGCTGATGTGGCTGGGCGTTCGGATTGCGGGTATTATAGGCGTTTATTTCCGGATAATCATCAAAAATCGATAAATCCCCGGCATAATGATAATTGACATACGGAGGATCGCAGACCGTCGTTTTAAAACCGTTTTCCGAAAAAAGTACCGGAAGCATCAGATCAGCTTCATTCTGCTTGGAAGCCAGAGATTCCGAAGAACGCTTATTAATTTCAGTCGGTGAATATTCATAGCCCCCGAAAAGCGAGGGGGTTGTGAAATTGGTATATGCACCAAAGGAGATGGTATTGGGGTAGAGGGAAAAGCCGTCATATATTTCTTTCAGCTCCGGTTTTTCCGCAAAAATATATGGCCCGTAATATCCGATCGCCCGGTCCAGCATGATAAAGACAACATTCTTTCCGGTTCTGCTAAGAGTCAGAATCTTATCGGAGGTTACGTCGATTTTATCGGAACGGATATAATCCGTATCAGAGAGAACCCGTGAGGTTTTCACCACGTTAATTACCGACATTGCTAAAAGGCTCAAAATTGCGACAATATAAACCCAATGAAGCATTTTTGCCGCGTAACGCCAGACAAGCCACAGCAATAATACTATTCCGCAAAGCAGACTTAAATTCCCGATGCGGTTGAAGAGAGTATAAGAAGGTTCATCATCAAAAATCAGAAGTGAAGACATATTTCCCAGATTCCTGCCGAAAAACAGGTAATCCGCAAGAAAAACACCGCAAAAACACAGGATCAGGAAACACATTCCCTTTCTGACCCTGGCAGTGGCAAGCGCATAGAAAATGGAGAACCAGAGTAAAAACATTCCCGCAGCGACACAAAACGTATATAATA
>JAILBQ010000109.1 GCA_024680815.1 Lachnospiraceae bacterium
CTTACCGTCTATACAGGCTTCCATCACGCTTATAATGTCATTCTTCATTCTGGGAAGTATGACATTATAAGCGTGATGGAAGCCTGTATAGACGGTAAGCTGTCCAGGGTAAAACTGGAATTTGAAGACAACGCGGCGGTCTGCGTTGTTCTGACCGAGGACGGCTATCCCGTAAAATATACCAAGGGACATGTGATTACCGGGCTGGAGGTATTCCGCCGTAAAAAGAAATATTTCTGCTTCCATGCCGGAACCCGGAAATCCTCCCGGGGCATAGTAACGAACGGCGGCAGGGTACTCGGAGTCACCGCTCTCGGCAAGGATCTTAAAACCGCAAGAAGGGAAGCGTACCGGGCGGCGGAGTGGATACAGTTTGAAGGAAAATACATGCGCCATGACATCGGAAAGGCCATTGACGAAGTTTAAGGAGAAGATTTTATGAAAAGAACAAAACTACTGATGTTTCTGCTCTCGGCACTGATCCTTTTCCTCCAGTTTCCTTTTGCGGGAGAGAGGGTTGTTTACGCGGACGAGGTCGCCGCTGAAGAGGGGGCGGAGGCCGATGCCGAAAATCCTGAGGGTATTCCGGAAGATGCGGGAGAAGACGGTGAAGCTTCGGGCGGATCGGGAGCTGTTGTTCCCGGCCCGATTCAGGCGGATAACGGAAAATACATAGCCCTTTCTTTCCCGGAAAATATAGTGCCGAACGGATTTACGACCACCACCGTTCCCTACGGGGGAGAGCAGGTTATGATTGCCCAGATGCCCACTAAGAGTACTACAATAGGCGCCGAAGGCATGGTGGTATACCTGGCTTATCTTACGGATGAGGACGGGTCAAACGGCGATTTTTATCTCTGTGATGTAACGGAAGAAGCGCATATGTCCGATATGATCCTGATTCACGGAGTGGATAATACCTATATCATCATCCTGGATCCGGGCGACAATATTAACGGGCCTGACGGCTTCACAAAGCGGAAGCTCAAATGGGGCAGCAAGTCTGCCGTGGCCTGGTCCCTTCCGAAGAGTTCGTCAGAGGATGAGGACGAAGAGGAAGAGGAAGAAGATGATGAAGAGGATGAAAAGAAAGAGAGCCGTTATCTCTTTACCCAGCAGGTTTACGCCGGAGATCTTTTCGGTGTAGGCGCGGGAGCCGGAGGCGATGACGAAGAGAGCGACGGGGGCTCTGATGAGATTGATGAAGCCGCGGAAAAAGCTATGAGCGATTATATCGCGGAGAGTGAAATTGCCCATACGAATGCGGCGGGACTCATTCAGGCCCAGCCCGAGGATTTCTGTCTCCTCTATGCCGTAAGCGAAAGCGGGGATGTGGGCTTTTACCTCTATGATATAAAATATAAAACCTACCAGAGATATGTGGACATTCCCCACGGGGAGTCGGATACGCTTGCGAAATACAAAAAACAGTCCAGAATCCGTCTGTTTATTATTGCAGGCATGCTGCTTGTGATTCTGGTGCTTGTCTTTATCATTATTAACCTGGCGCTTAAGAAGAACCAGGGAAGCCGGAATGATGTCTTTCCGAAAGAGTCAGTGAGGGCAAGACCCCGGAGGAAAGCCCGGGATGAGGATTATGAAGAAGACGATGAGGACGAGGAAGCCGAGCGCTATGAGGCAGCGCTCCAGGCCGGACGTCCCCAGAGGAACACACCTCCTGCGCGAGAAACCATGCGGGGAGACAGGGGGCCGGCTTATTCCGACAACGGGAGCGACCTTGTCCGTCCATCCCGTACGCCTTACGGCAGAAACGGCGGCAGGGTGAGCGACGCGGAAGCCAATCCCTACAGGGATACGCCGAGAAGAGAAGCTCCGGCACGTGATCCGTACGCGGACAGGCCGCGCCGGGATATGCCTGCGCGTGACCCCTACAGGGATCAGCCACGGAGAGAGGCTCCCGGAAGGGATCCGTATTCAGACCCTGCTCCGAGAGATATGTCCAGACGTCCCAGAAGAAATTCCGATGATGATGACATGATTTCTTCCGGTGGCGGAATGCGGGGCGGCAGGCAGGGAGACGATCTGGATGACGATTTCACCTTTGAATTTCTGAATGTTGATAAGTAAGCATGGCTGATAATTATTCGATTAAAGCAAAGCATGCTCTGGAGCTTTCGGCTGAAAACGCCCGGGAGCTCGGGCAGAATTATACAGGAACAGAACATTTTCTTCTGGGGCTCATGGATGAAAGCACCGGAGTGGCCGCTCAGGTGCTGAACGAAAACAATATTACAAAAAAGGATATTGTGGAGCTCATCCGCGCGCATATCGCGCCGGATCATAACATTGCCATAATGGAGCGGGAGGGCTATACCCCAAGGGCTGCGGAGGTGCTTTCGCTGGCGGCTGCGGAGGCAAAGCGGTTTCGTTCCGATGTTGTCGGGACGGAGCACATTCTGCTTGCCCTGCTTCGTTCCACGGATTGTGTTGCCTGCAAGATTTTAAGCACCATGGGGGCCAATATTCCGAAGCTCTACGCGGATGTTCTTTCCGCCATGGGAGAGGATCCCGCCATCGTGCGCACTGATCTGCAGAATGCGTTTCGTTCTTCGCAGGAAGACGGTCAGAGCGGAAGCGTCACTCCGACCCTGGATGAATACAGCAGGGATCTTACCGCCCTTGCCGCCCAGGGAAAGCTGGATCCGGTAATCGGACGCGGTGACGAGATCATGAGGGTTATTCAGATTCTCAACCGGAGAACCAAAAATAACCCCTGTCTTGTGGGGGAACCGGGAGTGGGAAAAACGGCCATTGCCGAAGGACTGGCCGTGAAAATTGCCGAAAACACCGTTCCGCCGACGCTTCTCGGAAAACGGCTGGTATCCATCGATATGTCCGGGATGGTGGCAGGCAGCAAATACCGCGGCGAATTTGAGGAACGGATAAAAAACGTGGTGCGTGAGGTAATAAACGCCGGAAACGTTCTGCTTTTTATGGATGAAATTCATACGCTTATCGGAGCGGGAGGAGCCGAGGGTGCAATCGACGCATCCAGTATCTTAAAGCCTTCCCTCGCAAGAGGGGAAATTCAGCTCATCGGTGCAACCACCATAGATGAATACCGCAAATATATAGAGAAAGACGCGGCTCTTGAACGAAGATTCCAGCCGGTCAGCGTGGAGGAACCTGACGAGGCGCAGGCCATTGAGATTTTAAAGGGAATCCGGGATCGTTACGAGGATCACCATATGGTGAATATCTCCGACGAGGCCGTTGAGGCGGCGGTTCGCATGTCCGCCCGATATATCAACGACCGCTTCCTTCCCGACAAGGCCATTGACGTGATGGATGAGGCGGCCAGCCATCTCCGGATTTCAAGGATGAGCATTCCTCCTGCGATTGAAGCTCTGGCGGGGGAAATAGAATCTCTGAGGGAATCGGAAGACAGGGCCGTAATGCAGGGAGACTTTGTCGGTGCCGGTGAAATAAGGCGGGAGCTTAAGAAAAAGAAAGAAAAGCATGAGCGGATGCTTATGCGCTTTGAAAAACGGCAGAGAGAGAAGGATCTGACGCTTACGGAGGACGATATCGCCGAAGTGGTGGCGGTATGGACAAAGATTCCGGTTATGAAGCTTACCGAAAAGGAGAATGCCCGGCTTTTAAAGCTTGAAAGCATCCTGCATCAGCGTGTGATAGGCCAGGACGAGGCGGTAAGCAAGGTTTCCCAGGCCATAAAGCGCGGGAGGGTCGGGCTTAAGGATCCGTCGCGTCCGGTGGGATCCTTTCTGTTCCTGGGGCCTACGGGTGTGGGAAAAACCGAGCTTTCCAAAGCTCTGGCTGAGGCCATGTTCGGCTCGGAAAATTCTCTTATCCGGGTGGATATGTCCGAATTCATGGAGTCCCATTCCGTGGCAAAGATGATAGGTTCTCCTCCGGGCTATGTGGGCTTTGAGGAGGGCGGACAGCTCTCGGAAAAAATCCGCAGACATCCGTATTCCGTTGTGCTTTTTGATGAAATAGAAAAAGCCCATCCCGATGTCTTCAATGTCCTTCTTCAGGTTCTGGATGAGGGACACATCACCGATTCCAAGGGCAGGAAGGTCAGCTTTAAAAACGCCATTATAATAATGACCAGCAATGCCGGCGCGCAGAGAATCGTGGATCCGAAAAAACTGGGCTTCATGGCCTCGGAGAGTGCGAAGCGGGACTATGAGGATATGAAAAACGGCGTTATGGAAGAGGTAAAGCGGATCTTCAAGCCGGAATTCCTGAACCGGATCGATGATATCATAGTCTTCCACACTCTGGGAATGGAGGAGATGCGGCAGATCGTTGCTCTCCTTTCCGCCGAGCTTGTTAAGCGCGCAAAGGATCAGATGGAGCTTACCCTTAAAATCACAGTGAAGGCAAGGGACTTTGTTGTGAAAAAGGGATTGGATAAAAAATTCGGCGCCCGGCCTTTAAGGCGCGCTATACAGAACATGATTGAAAACCCGCTTGCCATGGAGATTCTTTCGGGAAAATGCAAGGCAGGGGATACGGTGACCGTAACTGTAAAGAAGGAACAAATTGTTTTTGAAAGGAAACCGAGTGCCAATAACGAAAGGAGAAAAAATGGCGGAACAAAAGGATCTGATTCAGAATGAAGCTGACGGCTCGCTGAGCTTCGGGGATCACACTCTGGCTGAAAAAACCAAGCTGGAGGATTTTGAACACGGTGGGGATCTCTACAAGGTCAAGACCTTCCGGGACATCACGAAGCTTGAGAAAAACGGGCTTTTTGTCTATGAATCCGTGCCCGGAACCACAGTGACTCATTTTTCCGAGACTACGGACGGAGTTTCCTGTACCATCAAGGGAGAGAGCGATGCCCAGATTACCCTGGGACTTGCGGATGACACCGAATACGAGGTCTTTGTCGGCGACGGAAGCGTAGGAAAGATGAAGACCAATCTCGGCGGCAAGCTTGCCATAAGCCTTGAGCTTGAAGACGCCGGAGAAGTGTCCCTCAGCGTGAAAAAGGCTTAATGGCAAAGGGAAAGAAAACAACCGCCTTTTTCTGCCAGAACTGCGGCTTTGAGTCCGCTAAATGGCTGGGACAGTGCCCGGGGTGCAAAAGCTGGAATTCCATGGTGGAGGAGCCGCTTTCGCCGAAGAGCAGCGCGCCCCGTGCCGGAGGTGCGGATATCTCACGTCAGAGCAAACCGAAGACGCTTAAGGAAATAGAGCCGGAGAGCGCAAACCGGATTTCCACCGGTATCGGGGAACTGGACCGCGTTCTGGGCGGCGGAATTGTGCGCGGCTCCCTTCTTCTTGTGGGCGGTGATCCCGGGATCGGGAAGTCAACGCTTCTCCTGCAGGTGTGCAGACACCTTTCCGCCGCGGCGCATCCCGTGCTCTATGTATCGGGTGAAGAATCGGAGAGCCAGCTGAAAATCCGTGCTGACCGCCTGGGTTCCTTTACGGATTCCCTGAAGATCCTGGCGGAAACCGATCTTAACCGCATCGGGGAAATTCTGAAGAGCGGTGTCTTTGATTGTGTCATAATTGATTCCATCCAGACAATGTATAATGAAGAGATTTCCGCTTCTCCCGGCTCGATTTCCCAGGTTCGGGAATCGACCGGGGTACTTCTGCGTCTTGCGAAAGAGTACGGAATCAGCATTTTCATCGTGGGTCATGTGACGAAGGACGGGTCGGTGGCGGGCCCGAAGGTTCTGGAGCATATGGTGGATACCGTGCTCTATTTCGAAGGAGAGGCGAAAGGCCCCTACAGGGTGCTTAAGGGCGTAAAAAACCGTTTCGGCTCCACGGACGAAATAGGCGTCTTTGAAATGGGGGCAGAGGGTTTGAAGGAGGTAAAAAATCCTTCGGAATTCATGCTTTCCGGAAGGCCTGAGGGGACGAGCGGAAGTGTGGTTGCCGTAAGCATGGAAGGGAGACGCCCGATCCTTGTGGAGATTCAGGCGCTGCTTACCGATACCGCTTTCGGTCTGCCCAGGCGCCAGGCTATGGGGACGGACTATAACCGGGTGAATCTCCTGCTGGCTGTACTGGAAAAGCGGGTGGGCTTAAGACTTTCAAATTCCGACGCCTATGTCAACATTGCGGGCGGTCTTAAAATAAACGAGCCCGCGTTAGATCTTGGAATTGTAATGGCGGCAGTTTCTTCTTATAAGAATCGGGTTATTGATCCGCATACTGCCGTATTCGGAGAAGTCGGTTTAAGCGGCGAAGTCAGAAGCGTCACCGGAGCCGCACAACGCGTCGGCGAGGCCGCAAGACTGGGCTTTAAACGGATTGTGATCCCGGATGCCCACCTCAGGGATTTAAAAAGTCTGCCCGGGGTCGAGCTTATCGGAGTCCGTTCCGTAGCAGATCTGATGGAACTGATATAATCCGGAAAATCGGTTACAATTCAGCGGCCTGTCAGTCCGCTGAATTGCAATAAAAATTTGACAAAAGAATATAAACTGTGTAGAATGTGCAATGATGCCGCCTGAGATCGGGCGGTCAGATAAAGGGGAATCATACAGTGGTAGTATGACGGTCTCCAAAACCGTTCACGGGGGTTCGAATCCCTCTTCCCCTGTGCCCTAAACCCGCTTTTACAGCGGGTTTTATTTTTTTGTATAAAGGAATGAGCGTCCCTTCTTTCCGATCCTGCGGATGGCTCCGACGTGGGAGAGAACATTTACGGCCCGGGAGGAAAGGCGGGAAGGGAGCTTTGCAGCCCGGCCGAAATCTTTTGCGGTGAATTCCGGCGACAGATCTCCGGGAATCAGGTTTACATAATCAGACAAGCTCTTTATGGCACAATCTCCAAGCCAGACCTTGGGAACCTGGTCATATCTGGTGGAATGCTTCTTATTATCAGGGCCGTAACCGTCAAGGAGTCTGTAGTCACCGGTTTCCAGAAACATAAGGCGGAAGGAAAGTCCGGGATGGTTTAAGAACTCCTTTATGAAGACAAGCTCTCCGAAAATATCCTCCGCTCTTCCGTGTTTTCCGGATTTGCGCTGTTCCTTAAATTCCCCGGTCACCGGCGAAATCCAGAAGATTGTGTTATTGACGGATACGGGGTAAATAACCGTAACGGGCGCTACATCCAGAAAAACAGCGAGCTTTCGTTTAAGATTTCCAAAAGAACGGCTCTGGATTTCTATTATTCGTTCACCGTCAAATATATCTGCGACAAAATCTCCCACCTTAACCTCATGAAAACGGGTGTCTTCCTCAAGGAAATGCTTCAGAACAAGATGCGTTGTTTTTTCCGAAAGCGTGCCTATGGAACCGCGTTTATGAGCAGATGAAAGGATTCTGTTAAGGACGCGGTCGAAGCGGAGAGATTCCTCAGGAGAGGGGGGCAGGATGAGCGAATGTGTTATTGTATCCATTGTTATTATTCCCGAGGCTTGAAAAATCCGGTCTTGGTGGATATGTGAACAAAAGTGTGGATAAATGGATAATAATATGCGTTACAAAAGCCGAAAAATCGCGAGAGTGAACGAGATTCGGCACAGTAATGCAAATTTTGTGGTTCGAGTGTGATTTATCCACGATTAGAGTTGACATAAAATTCTTTTATGTCATCCAATCTCAGGGCTGCCAGCCTGGCCCGGGCCGCTTCCCTTTTCCATATATGGGAATACTCGAAGCACTTTGCCCCGCAATCGATATCTATGAAGCGGGGACCGAAGAAGATTGCATTATGGCCGTATTTGTCCTTTATTGCGGCCTGTTCCCTGTAATGCTCCGTTATTGTGTGCCCGCATATAAGGGCCCGGTACTTTTTCCTGCCGTGATAATGCAGGAAGGGATCGGTGTTCCAGCGCATCCGCTTCCATTCGGCTGAATATTCGGAATAGATTTCCCCGAGGTTTCCGCGGTTTCCGAAATAAGGATAAGCGTGGGCCGCCATATAGAGTTCCCCGTTCAGGGAAATTTCAGCTGAATGCTTAAGGCTTTTAAGCCACTTTTCCACGGAGGCCTTCCGGGTATCGTTAAGCTTTTTATAGCCTTCCCAGGTTTTGCTGCCCATGTTCATCTTAAGCCAGGTGATGTTTTCCTCGCCCCTGTTTTTCTCAAGATGCTCTAAAAACATGGCGTCGTGGTTTCCCATAAGGCAGTGTACATGAGGGGATTCAGAAAGCTCCATGCAGAAAAGAAACGTCTCGATGGATTTGGAGCCCCAATCGCCGTAGTCACCGATAAGATACAGCTCGTCACGCCCGTCATGACGAAATTCTATTTTGTTTAAAAGCCGTCGGAGAGCGCCTAAAGCCCCGTGCACATCACTGATAAGATATACCGCCATGTGGAAACACCTTTCTTCTGACGTTTTATTATATCCTATTTACGCAGCTGTTACAAAGTTTGTTTGGAATGAATTGGGATTTATGTTATAGTATTAATTGGCGCGCAGCGCGGAATAATCCGTATTAAATCATAAGGAGAAAAGCAGTGGAATCGGAAAACAGTGTACTGGAGGAATTCCGAAGCAAATACGCTGATGACATCAAACTTTTGGCAAAATATATACCCTATTTCAAAGCCAGAAAGGCGAAGGATGTTTCCAGCGCCTATGACGGGAAATACGGGCAGTCTTCACTGGCCTTTCCGGTCTTTGATTCTACCCTGATGGATTTTATAAAGGTTGCCTCGAAAACCGCGTTGATCGACCGGAATTATGTCTATATCTATTCCCGCGGAAGGATAAAATCACATAAAGAGGAGCTGGAGCTCATTCACAAAGCGGGTCTCAGGGACGCGGGGACGCTTAAGGGGATTTTTTCCAAATACGTGCTCGAGGGCAGGACAAAGGCCAACCGCTGGGCGGAAGGCGTGGAATACGGCATTTATCTGGGTGTTATTGAACAGATGCAGAAGATACTGGACTTTTATAAGTC
>JAILBQ010000144.1 GCA_024680815.1 Lachnospiraceae bacterium
AAAAAAGACACTCTCTCCGGAATTACGTTTCCTAAGAAAGTGTCTTGAATCTTTAATCTATTGAATTGTCCGTTGACTAGACCTTTTTTTGTATTTGTGGTCAAATTGTGGTCAAAACGGTAAAACAGTATCATCAACACCAGTGTTTATGCGGCTTCCCGCTTACGGCACCAGCCAGTCGTACATATCGGTATATTCCCTGGCAGATGAGTGCCAGGAAAAGTCCTGTGCCATTCCGCGGTCGATTATCTTATTCCACTCGCGTTTCCGGTCGCGGAAAACCCGCATTGCGTAACGGATCGCCCCCAGCATCTCGTGGGCGTTGTAGTTAACAAAGGAAAAGCCGGTGCCTTTGCCCTCGTATTCGTTATAGGGCTCTACCGTGTCCTTAAGCCCCCCTGTTTCCCGGACGATGGGCACAGTACCGTAACGCAGGCTCATAAGCTGAGACAGGCCGCAGGGCTCAAAGAGGGAAGGCATAAGAAACGCGTCGCAGGCGGCGTAAATCCTGTGGGAAAGCTCCTCGGAATAATAGATATTTGCGGAAACCTTGTCGCCGTATTTCCAGTCGAAATGCCTGAACATATTCTCAAACTGCTCCTCGCCGGTTCCGAGCACCACGATCTCCACCTCCTCCTGGCAGAGCTCGTCCATGATGTAGGCTATAAGGTCTATTCCCTTCTGGCCGGTAAGGCGGGAGACAATGCCTATCATGAATTTGCCGTCATCCTTTGCCAGTCCCAGCTGCTCCTGAAGGGCCCGTTTGTTTCTGATCTTCTCCTTGCGGAAGGTTTTCGCGTCATAATTTTTCTCAATAAATCTGTCCGTTGCGGGATCATAGAGCTGATAGTCTATCCCGTTGACTATGCCGCGCAGATCATGATCTCTGGCCTGCAGAAGCCCGTCCAGCCCTTCGCCGTAAAACTCGGTCTTTATTTCCTGGGCATAGGTGTGGCTCACCGTAGTTATGGCGTCCGCAAAGACTATGCCGCCCTTTAAAAGATTCGCGTCTTTATAGGCCTCCAGCTTATCCGGAACGAAATAGTAGTCCGAAAGCCCCGAAAAGCGCTTTATGGTTTTGACATCCCAGGTGCCCTGGAACTTCAGGTTATGAATGGTGATGATGGACTTCATGCCGCGGAAGAAATCTCCGCCCCTGAAGGAATCCTTTAAATATACGGGAACAAGCCCTGTCTGCCAGTCATGGCAGTGCACGATATCGGGCTTGAAATCTATAAGCGGCAAGGCGGAAAGGGCAGCCCTTGAAAAAAAGATGAATTTCTCTATATCGTAAAGAATGTCCCCGTAAGGCCTGTCTCCGCTGAAATATTCCTCATTGTCGATGAAGTAGAACTGTATCCCTTCGTATTTCGTCTCCAGCACGCCCACATAACGGCTCTTCCCGTTATAGTCCATGTAGAAATGGGTCAGATACTGCATCATGTCCTTATACTCCTGGTTCATGCACATGTACTTCGGAATCATGACCCTGACATCGAAATACCTCCTGTCGAAACAGGCGGGGAGAGACCCTACCACATCGGCAAGTCCTCCGGTTTTGATAAACGGTACCGCTTCGGATGCAACATACAATACGTTCTTCAATCTTTTCCTCCGATTTCCTTTTGACGTTTTATTTTATCCGCGAGAGCTTTCATCTCCCTCGCATTTTCCATAACGGTTTCCGTGATTTCCGCTCCCCCCAGGAGCCTCGAAAGCTCGGCTGTTATCTCCTCGCCCGAAAGAGGGGTCAGTGAGGTGGCCGTCCTTCCGTCCACTGCTTCCTTTTCAATCAGGAAATGCCTGTCCGCCATTGCCGCGATCTGGGGAAGATGGGTAATCAAGATCACCTGATGGCGTCTTGAAAGGCCGGAAAGCTTCTCCGAAACCTTCTGGGCGGTGCGTCCGCTGATCCCTTCATCAATTTCATCAAATATCAGTGTATCAATAGAATCGGATTCTGCCAAGACCGTTTTAACGGCAAGCATGATCCTTGAAAGCTCTCCGCCGCTCACAACCTGCGCCAGGGGCTTTAACGGCTCGCCCGGATTTGTGGAAATAAGGAAGGATATCTCATCGAAGCCGTGCTCCTTCGGGGCCTCCCTCCTCTGCTCCAAATGAATATTAAATCTTGCGCCGGTGAAATTGAGCTCACTTAAGTTTTCGGTAAGTCTCTCCTCCAGCTCCTTTCCCGAACGCGCCCTTAAGAGGCTCAGACGCTCCGAAGCCTCAAGAAGACCGGAGAGCGCCTCATCTCTCTTCCCTTCCAGCCGTTTTAGGGTTTCGTCAAAGTTGGCAAGCCTTTCAAGCTTCGCTTCGCATTCTTTGGCAAAGGCAAGTATTTCCGGGATTCCTCCGCCATATTTGCTCTTAAGCCTGTTAATAAGGTCAAGACGTTCGGAGGTTTCCCGGTATTCCTCCTCGGAAAACTCAAGCTCCGCAAGGTAGTCTGAAAGGTCTTTGCGAAAGTCCCCCAGCAGGGAATCTATCTCGGAAAGCTCTTCCAAAAGGCTCCCGCTCTCCGGGTCAATAGCCGATACGTCCCTGAGGAGCTTTAAGGACCGTCCGACCGCATCCGAAGCCGAAGCCCCCTCGCCCGACAGAAGCTCCGACGCCGCCGAAGCGCTTTCCATTATACGGCGGGAGTTGTTCATCTTCCGGAATCTTGCCTCCAGAGCTTCATCCTCGCCCTCCCTGAGGGCCGCTTCCGCTATTTCCTTCTGTTCAAAAAGCAGCAGATCGGCTTCCCGCTGTCTTGCGCCTTCATCGGGATTCAGCTCTTCGAGCTCAGAAAGGGCTTCCTTATAGTTAACATAATATTCCGAACACTTCTTTAATAATTCTTCCGCCTCTTCGCCTGTATAACGATCCAGAATTTCCCTCTGCCTGGCCGGATAGAGCAGGGACTGGTGCTCGTGCTGCCCGTGGATGTCTATAAGCCCCCCGGCTATGGCTCTGACCGTGCTCTGCGTAACCGTGCTGTCGTTTATCTTGAATATGCTCCGGCTCCCGGAAATCCTGCGTCTTATGATAACAAGGCCCGACTCGTCCGCCGGAATGTCATAGAGCTTCTCAATCTCCTCCCCGAAAGCCCTGTCCGCCTGAAAAACCAGCTCAATATCAGCCTCAGGTGCGTCGCGGCGAATCATGTCACGGGGCATCTTTGACCCGAGACACAGGGCCACGGCACCTATGACCAGACTTTTCCCCGCGCCTGTCTCACCGGAAAAAATATTGAGGCCTTCGCCGAATTCCACCTCCGCCCTGTCTATGAGAGCCAGATTTTTCACCTTCAGACTGATCAGCATCCTATCTGTACAACTCCTGAATTTTCCGCATGACCTCTCCTGTATCAGCTGCGCTTCTTAAGGCGCAGAATATCGTGTCGTCACCCGCGATACAGCCCACAATCCCCGGAAGCTTCAATTCATCCAGAGCGGCAGCCACCGCCATTGCCATCCCGGACACCGTTTTAACCACAATAAACGAGGCAGCGCTTTCCACCGACTGGGTGCCCTCTTTTAAGACCCGGATATATTTTTCGGTATCGGCCCCGGAATTATCCTTGCGGAAGCCGCTCCTCCTGTAGCCCGAGGCGCTCTTTTCAAGCCCCAGCTCCCTTATATCCCTGGAGATTGTGGCCTGGGTCACGGAAACCCCCGCTTCGGAAAGCCTTTCAGCCAGCTCCTCCTGGGTTTCAATCCGGTTTTTCTCTATAAGCTTTATTATCGTCTGCTGACGTTTCGTTTTCCTGTCCATAAATAATTACCGGAGCTTATCCGACAGTACCGTTAAAAAGCTCTCCTTATGTATCCGCATGATCTTCGTGCATCTTGGAGATTTCCTTATTATCACACTGTATCCCCGCTTCATCGGCATTGAATCCCTGGCGTCGAAGCAAACCTCCGTGGAATCGTCCTCAGGAAGGAGCCGCACCACCTCCCGTTCGGAAAGCAGTATGCTCCTGTTATTAAGGGTATGGGGACAGATAGTCGTTATACACATCATCCCGGAACTGGGCTCGATTATGGGCCCGCCTGCGGAAAGGGAATAGCCGGTGGAACCGGTGGGAGTGCAGACAATAATCCCGTCCGCCTGAAAAGGGCTTAAGAAATTGTCGTTGACCCAGGTTTTGAATTCCACGATTCTTAAGGGGCCCACACGGTGCAGAACGATGTCGTTCAAGGCTTCTCCCGAACCGATGAGCCTCCCCTTTTCGTCGTGCACCTCGCCGGAAAGCATCATCCTCTCCTCGATGGAATAATTCCCCTCCGTGAGGGCCGTAACAGCCTCCTCCAGATCTTCCACCTCAACGTCGGCGAGAAACCCCAGCTTCCCCACGTTAATGCCGAGAATCGGAAGAGCCCGCCCGAGGGTGTCTCTGGCGGCCGCAATAAGGGTTCCGTCTCCGCCCACAACTATAACACAGTCGCAATCCCCGGGAATGTCATTTTCCCTGGTATATCTTCCGTCCTTCCCACTGACCGAAGCGCCGATAACGGCCTCCGCCCCCGCGTTCCTAAGGAGGCCCGCCATCCTGTCCGCCACCTCCAACGCTCCGAACCTGCCCCTGTTAGCTATAAGAAAAAAATGCTCCATCCTCTCTATAACTCCTTCCCGGCTCGTTCAGTCAGAGCAGCAATCTCTTCATCCGTATATAAAACTTCAGCCGGTTCCTCTCCCGTTTTCTTTTCAAGATACAGGAGGTATTCGATATTTCCCTTCGGCCCGCGTATCGGAGAATAGTCGAGGCCCAGCACCCGAAAGCCCTCCTCCTTTGAAAAACCGAGAACAGAACGGATAACGAGAGCATGGGTTTTGCTGTTCCGGACAACGCCGTTTTTTCCCACAAGCTCTTTTCCCGCTTCAAACTGCGGCTTTATCAGGCACACCATACGGGAATCTTCCTTCATAACGGCATAGGCGGCGGGAAGAATCTTTGAAAGAGAGATGAAGGAAACGTCGGCGGAAGCAAAATCCATTTTTTCCGGAAAATCCTTTTCGGTAAGATAGCGGAAGTTTGTCCGCTCCATGCATACAACCCGCTCATCCTTCCTCAGGGAATAGTCCAGCTGTCCGAAGCCCACATCCACACTGTAGACTTTTTCCGCCCCGTTCTGCAGCATACAGTCCGTAAAACCGCCGGTGGAGGCACCGATATCCAGGCAGATTTTTCCGGAGAGGTCAATGGGAAAAACCTTCAGCGCCTTCTCCAGCTTAAGCCCTCCGCGGCTCACGTAGGGAAGCGCCTTTCCCCTGTGCTCGATCTCAGCGTCTGCGGGAACCATCGTGCCGGCCTTGTCCTCCACGAGGCCGTTTACGAAAATTTCCCCCGCCATAATGCATTTCTTTGCGCTCTCCCGGGACTTGAACATGCCCCGTTCAAGAAGAAGCATATCCAGCCGCTGTTTCATTTCTCCTTATCCGCTTTGTTCCTGCCCTGTTCCTTCAGTTCCTTTATAATCCGCTCCGTGACGCTTTTATCGTCGATCCCGATCTCCTGTTTTAAAAGCTCCACATTCCCGTGCTCCACATAGGCATCGGGAATGGCCACGTGAATAATCCGGCTGTCCGGCGCGAGGACGTCGGCGCAGCCCCTCACTTTTTCCCCGAAGCCTCCGGAAAGAACGTTCTCCTCCATGGTCACAATAAGAGGACAGCTCCCGGCCTCCCGCACCATATCTTCGTCCAGAGGCTTTACAAACCTGGCATTAAAAAGGCCTGCGGATATACCTTCCTTTTCAAGGTTTTCCCTCACCTTAATAGCGGTTTTAACCATGGAGCCGACAGCCAGAAGGGCCACATCCCTGCCCTCATATATCTTCTCGCTTTTCCCCAGAACCACCTTTTCCCTGTACTCCTCCAGGTCATCGCAGGCCTCTCCCCTGGGGTAGCGCACCGCCATTGGACCGTCAAAGGCGGCCGCGAATTTCAGAAGGTCGGAGAGCTCCCATTTGTTTTTCGGAGCGGCCACAACCATGTTCGGTATCGAAGACAGGAAGGAAAGATCAAATATTCCCTGATGAGTCTCACCGTCCGCGCCCACTATCCCTGCCCTGTCCACGGCAAATATAACATGGAGCTTCTGTATGCAGACATCATGGATGATCTGGTCGTAGGCGCGCTGTAAAAACGAGGAATAAATTGCCACAACCGGGATCATCCCTCCTGCGGAAAGGCCGGCCGCAAAGGTCACGGCATGTTCCTCGGCAATCCCGACGTCGAAAAACCGGTCGGGATAGAGCTTGGAAAAACGCGTGAGCCCCGTTCCGTCGGGCATCGCCGCGCTGATTGCGCAGACCCGGGGATTTTTCGCGGCAAGCCTTATCATCACTGTGGAAAAAACATCGGTATATCCCGGCTTTTCCTTGTTTTTCCTGGGCAGCCCGGTTTCGATATCGAAAGGATCCGTTCCGTGGAATCTGGCAGGATGCCTCTCCGCCGGAGCATAGCCCCTGCCCTTTTTAGTCCTGACATGGATTAAAACCGCGTGGTTGATGCGCTTTGCTTCTTTGATAAGCTTCATCATTGCCCGGATATCATGGCCGTCCACGGGCCCGAGGTAGGTTATTCCCATATCCTCAAAAAACATCCCCGGCACAAAAAGCTGCTTTATTGAGCTTTTATAGCGCTTCAGGCCGTCCACCACAGCTTTTCCCTGGGGCATCCTTAAGAGCATCTTCTGGAGGCGGAGCTTAAAGTCCTGATAGCCCTCCGCCGTCCTGATGTTCTGCAGATATCTGGAAATACCGCCCACATTCTCGGAAATAGAACGGTTGTTATCATTTAAAATCATTATAAAGTTGGTAGTAAGCTTGGAGGCATTGTTGAGTGCCTCATAGGCCATACCGCCGGTCAGGGCCCCGTCGCCGATTACGGAAATAACGGTGTGGTTTTCGTGTTTTAAATCCCTGGCTTTGACGAGGCCGAGCCCCGCTGAAAGGGAGGTGGAGCTGTGCCCCGTATCAAAGGCGTCGCAGTCGCTCTCCCTGTGCTTGGGAAAACCGCTTAAACCGTGAAATTTCCGGAGGTGTACAAAATCGTCCCTGCGTCCGGTAAGAAGCTTATGGGTATAGGACTGATGCCCTACGTCAAAGATGATCTTATCCTCCGGAAGATTCAGGGAAAGATGGAGCGCCATGGTGAGCTCCACCGCCCCCAGGTTCGAGCCCAGATGTCCGCCGTTCTCACTTATGGTCCTTATAAGAAACGTCCGGATTTCCTGGGCCAGCAGGGCGTATTCATCCGGGTTAAGCTTCTTTATGTCGTTTGGCTGCCGTATTTTATCAAGAATCATTTTTCCAACCTGTAATCAGAAATCTCTCTCCACAAGATAGCGGATAAGGGCGTTAAAAAATTCACTTTCCGCCGAAAGCCCTCCCGCTGCCGAAAGGGCCTCAGCCGCCAGTCGCTCTGCTTCCTTCTCCGCCCCCGAAAGGCCGTAGAGCGTCACAAAGGTGGTCTTATTATTTTTCTCGTCCGAGCCCACGGGCTTACCTAAAAGGGCCTCATCTCCGGTCACGTCCAGAATATCGTCCCGTACCTGGAAGGCCACGCCCAGAAGGCTCATCAGGTTCTCGATTTTTTTAAGCTCCTCTTCCCCGGCTCCCGCCAGAACGGCCCCTGTCATGGCCGCGCTCTCAAGCATGCAGGCGGTCTTCTTTTCATGGATGAAGTTCAGGGTTTCCTCCGAAACGCTTTTCCCTTCGCTTTCCACGTCAACAACCTGGCCGCCCAGCATCCCTTTAAAACCGGCCTTTTCCGCAAGTATTTTCAGAGCCGCGGGCACGGCGCCGGTATCCTCCTTAAAATCAAAGGCAAGAAACGCGGTCTCAAATGCAAGATTTAAAAGGCCGTCCCCGGCCAGAGTCGCCATTCCCGCCCCGTATACGGCATGGGTCGAGGGTTTTCCTCTCCGGAGAAGGTCATTGTCCATAACCGGCAGATCGTCATGCACCAGGGAATAGGTATGAATCATCTCCAGGGCTGCCATAAAGGGCTCCACTATTTTCCCTCTGCCGCCGTACATGGTGTAAAACTCCCGCATTATAACCGGTCGAAGCCTCTTCCCGCCAAGACGCACGGAATAATTCATGGCCTCTATGACAGTTTTCTGCGGTCCCTCGGCTTTCGGAAGATAGGCCTCGATTATTTTTTCAGCTTCGACGGCCTTTGCCTTCAATTCCTCATTGAAATTCATCTGTTCCGCCTTCCCCGGTAATTACCCTTACCTTCTTTTCCACCCGGTCTATGCTCTCGTTGCATTCTTTCACAAGCTTCATGCCCTGTTCAAAGGCCGCGAAAGCATCCTCCAGGGAAAGCTCCTCATCCCCGAGCTTCTCCACTATACCGTCCAGCGCCTCAAATTTCGCTTCAATGGTTTCTTTCTTTGCCCGTGACATCAGCGTATACCTTTCCGTTTTTAAGGCTTATGGTAAGGCTGTCACCCTTACTCACTTTCCCCACATCCTTTAACACCCTGCCCTTTTCGTCCTGAACAAAAGCATAGCCGCGGTTCAGGGAATGAAGAGGGGACAGCCCCTCCAGCCGCTCCGAAAGAACGGCAAGCCGCAGATGCGCCTCCTTAAGCCTCCGCTCCATCGTGTCCGTAACCGAGGCCTCGTAGCCGATGAGCCGCAGCCTCTTTTCCCGCATTTTTGCGGCGGGACTTAAGCGTCTTACGGTTTCCTCCCGCTCCTGCGCGCATCTCCTTAAGCGCCGGAATCTCTCCTCCATCAGAGAAATGAGCTCCCGCCGGTAATCCGTAAGCCGGCCGTCAAAAATATCGAAGTCAAACACCGCCATTTCCGCCGCCGCGGAAGGCGTTGCCGCGCGGAGATCGGCCACAAAATCCGCAATCGTAAAATCCGTTTCATGACCTGTTCCGGAAATCACGGGCTTGGGGCAGTCGAAAATCGAGCGGGCCACAATCTCCTCGTTAAAGGCCCAGAGGTCTTCTATCGAGCCTCCGCCGCGGCCTATGATGATAACGTCCACATCGCTTTCTCCCAGCACCGCAATGCCCTCAGCGATGGACTCTGCCGCTCCCTCTCCCTGTACCTTCGCGGGATAGAGGAGAATATCTATATAGGGATTACGCCGCTTCGCGACATGGATGATGTCCCGGACAGCCGCCCCCGTGGGAGCCGTCACCACTCCCAGCTTTTTCACGTAAGAGGGAATCGGGAGCTTATATTCCTCCGAAAACATTCCCATCTCTTCGAGACGGGCTTTAAGCTTTTCAAATTGTTCGTAGAGCGCACCGGCTCCTGTCAGGGAAATATCTCTGGCATAGATCTGATACTTACCGTCACGCTCGAATACGCCGATCCTGCCCGTGACGACCACTGACTGCCCCTCCTCCAGCCGGAAGGAAAGAGAAAGAGCATCCGAAGAGAACATCACGCCTGACAGGGCGGCGCGGCTGTCCTTAACCGTAAAATAGATGTGTCCGGAGGAATGGTATTTCACATTGGACAGCTCCCCCTTTACCGCAATAAGGGAAAGCATGGGGTCATCCTCCATGAGGCCCTTTATGTAGGCGTTAACCTGGCTGACCGAATACGCCTTCATTGCTCAGACAAGCCGCGCCAGAACACCGTTGACGAAGGAGGCGGCGTTGTCCTGTCCGTATTTTTTCGCCAGCTCCACAGCCTCGTTTATTGCCACGCCTTCGGGAATATCATCGTCAAAGCGCAGTTCATAGACCGCCAGCCGTATTATGGCCAGCTCCACACGCCCCATACGCTTCGTACTCCACCCCTCGGCCTTTTCATCGATCAGAGCGTCCAGCTCATCCTGTTTTTCAAGAACCGCCGCAGCCTTTTTTTCGATATATTCGCGGGATTTTTCATCCGCCGCGTTCTCCAGATTATCGAAATAAAGCGCCGTCTCCTTAGGCATGTCCTCCGGAGAATTGAACTGCGCCATAAAAAGCAGGATAAAAATATGCTCGCGCAGACGGCTCCTTGACATCATCGAACGCTTCATGAGGCCCCGGATGTATCCAATGAAATATTTTCCACCCTGATATTCACTCCCGCCACCGGCAGGCCCGTCATGGTTTCGATGGAGCTTTTAACCTTTTCCTGAACCTTTCTGGAGACCTCAGGGATAGGAAAGCCGTACTGGACGTTGATGGAAAGCGCCGCCCGCACAACCCCGTCGCGGATATCGATACGTACGCCGTCCTCGCCCTTCTTAACTCCCACATACCCCATGATGGTTTTTCCGATTCCCGGCACCATCGTGGAAACCCCGTCCACCTCTCTGGCTGCCAGAGCCGCAATCACCGCCACGACGTCGTCCGCGATCTTGACCACTCCGACCTTTCCGGAATCGATAATGTGTGAATTTTCCTTTGCCGCTTCTTTTGCCATGAGTTCTGATCCCTCCGGATTCTGAGTAAAGTCTATTGTACCACAACCTGACCCTCTTCTACAACCTGGGCAGGGGCCTCCCGGTTCTCCGAAAGAGAGGTGAACGATATCGTGTATTCCATGTCGTCCCTGATATAGCTGGTCGTCTGCCCGGGCTCATAGAAGTCGGAAATTTTTTTCCGGTAGAAAAGCTCTGAAATAAACCGATCGTATACGGTATTATCCGCGCATTTTATAGTCAGGATATCCTCCCCTTCCGAACGTACCCTCTCAAACAGGGCCTGCAGCCGCAGCATATCCACCTCTGTAAAATAGCTGTTTTCCCTTACGAAATAGTATTCCTCCAGGGACTCGCATTTCGGAGTCGGAGCCGGAGAGGAAATCTTATGGGTGCGCTTAAGGATTTCGTCGTCGGCGCCCAGATAGTTGTAGTTCGTCCTGTAGGTTTTATTCTTCTCCTCATGGTCCCGGTAGGCGGCATCCCCCCAGGTTGTATCCAGATAGCAGTACGTCCCGTTGACTTTCACAAGGTTCCAGGAATGGTTTTCTCCTCCGGCATAGCCGTATACAAGGGTACAGAAAATCCCCATCCTGTCCAGGAGGTACTTTACCGCCATGGAATATCCCTGACAGACGCTTTTCCCGTTCACGAAAACGGAAACGATGTTCTGGTTGTTTTCGGAGTCCGCGTCGTAATCCGTATTATTTACAATATAATCAAAAATATATCTGACCTTTTCGTATTCATCCTCCGTGTCGGGAACGCCGGAGAGAATCTCCGTAACCTTTGCGTCAATCTTCTTCTGGGCGGCGGCGCGCTCTGATGCGGTAAATCCGTATTTCCCGCTGACGGACAGCTTTATCGGCACCCCTCCGCGTTTGGTCACCACGGTTTTGTAGCCCTCCACAAAAAAGAGCTCGGGGTGATCCAGCAGCACATAATTAAAGCATTTATCCACCTCGTCGAGATCCAGGGTTCTTAAGATTACATCCGATTCCATGTTGAAAAAGCAGTTGAACATCTGGATATATACCCTTTTTTCATCGTTTCCCAGAAGAGAAAAACAATAATTGTTTTCCCCGCTGAAGCGATAGAGAGCGTCTGCCTCCCCGGAGTCTCCTCCTTCACCTTTCCCCTCTCCCTCTTCCCGTTCGGAGAAAGACTCATCTCCAATCTCGAGGGTATCCGTCTCGATTTCGTAGTTCTGCCAGGGGTCGCTTCCCTCATACGGAATCTCTATAATCCCGGAAGGCTCCGACGCGCTTTCGGAATCTCCGGCCGCTTCCCCGGCGCCGGGGACTCCTGCAGCCCTTACAAGACGCTCCGGAAGGGTGCACCCGTCAAGGACGGAAAAGCAGAACAGTCCCGCCATAAAAAGACATGCCGCGATTTTAATTTTCGCTGAATTCCTCGAGTTCAAGTCCCTCATTCCTGTCCAGTGTCATGCCGATGCTCCAGGCGTTAACAAACAGCAGAAGCGGCCTGCCCTTTAAATCCCTTATCCGTTTCATATCGGAGGTTCCCACCACCTCTTCCGGGTCGGTATCCACATCCTTTATCCAGCGGATATGCTCATAGGGCAGATTTTCCAGAATGATTTCCACGTTATATTCGTTTTTAAGCCTGTACTGCAATACCTCAAACTGCAGCACCCCGACCACACCCACTATGATTTCTTCCATACCGGTGCCCGATTCCTGGAAGATCTGGATTGCGCCCTCCTGGGCTATCTGCATTATGCCCTTAACAAACTGCTTGCGCTTCATCGTATCCACCTGGCGAACACGGGCAAAATGCTCCGGCGCGAAGGTGGGAATCCCGGCAAAGCGGCATTTCGAATCCGGCAGGCAGAGGGTATCCCCGATGGAATAAATGCCGGGATCGAAAATTCCGATTATATCCCCCGCATAGGCTTCTTCAACTATATGACGCTCCTCGGCCATCATCTGCTGGGGCTGGGAGAGACGTACCTCCTTCTCTCCCTGGATATGCCAGACATCCATTCCGGCCGTGAATTTACCGGAGCATATACGCATAAACGCCACCCGGTCCCGGTGGGCCTTGTTCATGTTGGCCTGTATCTTGAACACAAAGGCGGAAAAGGAATGGGTCAGGGGATCCACGATACCCGTATCCGCTTCTCTGGGCAGAGGCGAAGAGGTCATCTCCAGAAAATTTTTCAAAAAGATTTCCACCCCGAAATTCGTCAGAGCCGAGCCGAAAAATACCGGTGAAAGCTTCCCGTGATCCACCTCGGCCTGGTCAAATTCCGCGCTGGCCCCGTCCAGAAGCTCGATCTCGCCCTTAAGCAGCTCCAGGGCGTCGTCCCCGATAACTTCACCGGCAGAGGAATCATCCACCGGAATAACCGTTTCGTTCCCCTCCCTGGTACCCTTTTCCGTATCGGAAAAGAGGACTATATTCCGGCTTTTCCGGTCAAAAACGCCCTTGAAAGCCTTTCCCGAGCCTATGGGCCAGTTAACCGGACAGGTGGCAATCCCCAGCTCCTTTTCAATCTGGTCAAGGAGTTCGAAGGTATCCATCGCTTCCCGGTCCATCTTGTTTATAAAGGTGAACACCGGAATTCCCCGTCTCCCGCAAACCCTGAAAAGCTTTCTGGTCTGTTCCTCCACTCCCTTGCTCCCATCTATAACCATGACCGCGGAATCCGCCGCCATCAGAGTACGGTACGTGTCCTCCGAAAAGTCCTGATGGCCGGGAGTGTCCAGGATATTAATGCATTTTCCGCCGTATTCAAACTGAAGCACCGAAGAAGTGACGGATATTCCGCGTTCCTTTTCGATGTCCATCCAGTCGGAAACGGCGTGACGCGCAGTGGCCTTTCCCTTCACCGAGCCTGCCAGATTGATCTGCCCGCCGTAGAGCAGGAACTTTTCCGTGAGGGTAGTCTTTCCCGCGTCCGGGTGGGAAATAATGGCAAAGGTTCGGCGTTTTAAAATCTGTTTTTCCAGCTCCGACACCTCAGATAATCCTCCGTCCCGCAAGAACAGTTTCTTCTATCCCGAGCCAGTTTGCAGCGGTTTTCGCAATGTCGGCATAGGTCTCACGAACATGGGCATTTTCCGGCGCCACTCCCTTTCCGGTCATAAGAAGCGGCACATATTCCCTTGTGTGATCGGTTGTCTTTGTATACGCGGGATCGCACCCGTGATCCGCCGTAATCATCAGGATATCCCCGTCCCGGAGCTTAGAAAGAATTTCGGGGAGGCGCTCATCAAAGAAGGTCAGAGCCTTCGCGTAGCCGTCCACATCCCGTCTGTGACCGTAGAGCATATCGTAATCCACGAGGTTCGTAAAGAGGAGGCCCGTAAAATCCCGGTCCATCCATTCCAGAGTGCGCTCTATTCCCTCCGCGTTTCCGGCTGTATAAACATGATCCGTTATTCCCCTTCCCGCGAAGATATCGAATATTTTCCCAACCGCCAGAACCTCCTGCCCGGCTTCCTTAACCACATCCAGAAGGGTAGGTCCCGAGGGCTCCAAGGAAAAGTCATGTCTGCGGGTAGTCCTCTTATAGTTGCCGCTCGTACCCTCAAAAGGCCTGGCTATAACCCTGGCCACTCCGTATTTCCCCGTGAGGATTTTCCGGGCCGCCCTGCAGTATTCGTAGAGGGTTTCGGGCGGAACATCCTCTTCATGGGCGGCTATCTGAAAAACACTGTCCGCCGAAGTATAAACGATGAGCTTTCCGGTGGCGCGGTGTTCATCGCCGAAATCCGCTATGGCGTCAGTCCCGGAATAGGGCTTGTTGCATAAAACCCCGCGTCCGGTAGCCTCACGGAAGGGAGCGAGAATCTCCTCCGGAAAACCGTCCGGGAAAAGAGGCAGAGGCTCGGGAGTAACAAGCCCCGCTATTTCCCAGTGGCCTATTGTCGTATCCTTCCCCATGGAGCGCTCGGCGCATTTGCAGTACACACCCTCCGGCGAGGAAACCGGAGTACCGAAGCCTGCCCCGTCAATATTGAAAAGGCCCAGCCGCCCCATATTCGGCAGGGAAAAATACTGACTTTCAGAACAGCTTCTTAAGGTATTTACCCCGACGTCACCGAAAGAAGGGCTGTCCGGCATTTCTCCGATCCCCGCACTGTCAAGCACAATGATTATCACTCTTTTTCCCATATTCTCTGTCCTTTCTCCTTTGCAACAATCCCCCGGATAAGAACCTGGGGGACTATCATTATAGAACTTATGTTCGAACTTTTCAAGTGCTTCAGAATTTCCGGAAACGAACGTAGCGCTGCTCTCTCAAAGCCTCAGAAGACATCTGGCTGTACCTGGAAAGAAAATCCCCGATATTTTTTCTTAAGAAAGCCGCGATTTTCGGAAGGGTAAATTCCGAAGCCACCCCGTATTCCGGTATGATCTTCTCGATGACCCCGAGCTTTAAAAGACTGTCTGCGGTGATCTGCATCACCTCCGCGGCTTCCTCGGCGCGCTTTCCGTCCTTCCAGAGTATCGTCGCGAACCCCTCGGGCGAAAGAATGGAATAGGTGGCGTTTTCCATCATCCAGACCTCGTTTCCGACAGCAAGCGCCAGAGCTCCCCCGCTGCCGCCCTCGCCGATCATAAGCGAGAGCACGGGCACCTTAAGTCCCGACATCTCGTAAAGGTTCTTCGCAATGGCCTCGCCCTGCCCGTTTTCCTCCGCCTCCACGCCGGGATAGGCGCCGGGAGTATTCACAAAGGTTATTATCGGACGGTGAAACTTTTCGGCCTGTTTCATAAGCCTTAAAGCCTTTCTGTACCCTTCCGGGGAAGGCATGCCGAAATTCCGCTTCATGCATTCCGCCATGTCATGCCCCTTTTCCACTCCGATAACCGTGACGCTCCGCTCTCCTATCGAAGCTATACCACCCACGATACAGCGGTCATCCGCATAATAACGGTCCCCGTGCAGCTCCGTGAAATCATCGAAGATCTCGTGAATATACCTGAGGGCTGAAGGCCGTTCCAGAGAACGCACCTCCCGTACCCGTTCCCAGGCGGAAAGATTCGCGTGCTCCTCCTCCGCATAAGAGGGTTCTTCCGTATCCGGAGGCGCCTCAGCTTCGTCCTTAGGGAGGGCTCTTCCGGAATTCAGAACAATCAGGGTATAGAGCATCTGCTTAAGATCATCCCGCTCCACAACCGCGTCAACAAAGCCGTGCCTGCGTAAAAACTCCGCCTTCTGGAAGCCCTCGGGAAGACGCTGTCCTATTGTCTGTTCTATGACCCTGGGCCCTGCGAAACCGATAAGCGCCCCGGGCTCCGCCAGGATAATATCTCCCAGCATGGCAAAAGACGCGGTCACTCCGCCGGTGGTCGGATCCGTGAGTACCGGAATGTATAAAAGTCCGGCCTCCGAATGCCGTTTGACGGCAGCCGCGGTTTTTTCCATCTGCATAAGGGAGATTATTCCCTCCTGCATTCTGGCTCCTCCTGAGCAGACGAACATCACAACCGGAAGCTTTTCTTTTGTGGCCGCCTCAAAGGCTCTGGCAATCTTTTCTCCCACCACGTGGCCCATACTGCTCATCAGGAACCTGGCATCGCAGATTCCCAGAATGCATTTTTCCTTAAAAATCGTGCAGCGCCCCACGGTGACGGCTTCGCTGAGTCCCGTCTTTTCCCTGGCCGCGGCCAGCTTTTCCGCATAGCCCTCAAATTTAAGGGGATCAGGCTCGGGAATATCCGAAAAGAGCGGCTCAAAGCTGTCCCTGTCGGCAATCATCTTTATCCGGTTGTTGGTTCGAATCCGGTAATAGTAGCCGCAGAAGGTACAGATGTAGTTGTTGTGGGCCACATCCTTCCGTTCCGCCCTCCGGCCGCATTCCGGACAGACAATGAAATCCGGCGCCTCCTTGGTATTATCCTGTTTAAAAAACAAATTCGGCATTTTCATAATCTGCCTAAGCCTTTCCGATGACAAAGGTGAGCTCCGCCATGGCGGCAACCTTTCCGTTAACTTTCGCCGTTCCCTTCCCGATTCCCATGGGGCCTTTAAGCGTCACAATCTCGGTTTCCAGCGTAAGAACATCGCCGGGAACTACCTTTTCTTTAAACTTCGCTTTGTCTACCGCAGCCAGATACCCGGTTCCCCCCTTAAATTCAGGGCTCGACAATATAGCCACCGCTCCGGTCTGGGCCATTGCCTCGATAATAAGCACTCCCGGCATCACCGGCTCGCCCGGAAAATGTCCTGCAAAAAACGGCTCATTAAAGGTTACGCATTTTTTCCCGACAGCCCTTACTCCCGCTTCCATCTCCTCGATGGTATCGATAAGCAGAAAAGGCTGGCGGTGGGGTATTATCTCCATTATTTCCTTAGTTGTTAAAAGCGGCATACTTCCTCTTTCCGCGCTTCCCCCGTCCGGGCTTTAAAAGAGCGCAATGATATTCAATCGTTAACAGCTTCAGTCCCTGTACTTCTTTACCAGAAGCGAGGCGTTATGCCCTCCGAAGCCCAGTGAATTGGACAGGGCATATTCCACATTTTCAAAGGACTCCTCCGGCAGATAGTTTAAGTCCATTTCCTCATCCGGTGTTTTATAGCCCAGAGTCCGGTGCAGATATCCTTCCTCGATTTCCTTGACACAGGTTATGAATTCCACAGCCCCGGCTCCGCCCAGGAGATGACCTATCATGGATTTGGTGGAATTGATCTTCATCTTATACGCGTGCTCCCCGAACACCTTCTTTATGGAACGGGTTTCGAAGAGGTCATTGTGATGGGTTCCCGTACCGTGGGCGTTGATATAGATAATATCCTCCGGTGAGAGCGCTGCGTCCTTTATGGCAGCCTTCATGGCATAGGCCGCGCCCGACCCGTCCTCAATCGGGGAGGTTATATGATAGGCATCCGAAGAAGCCCCGTAGCCCGCCATTTCCGCGTAGATTTTAGCGCCCCGGGCTTTCGCGTGCTCCAGCTCCTCCAGCACAACAATGCCCGAACCCTCGCCCATTACAAAGCCGTTGCGGTCCTTATCGAAAGGAAGGGAGGCCCTGTCCGGATCCTCGGAGGTGGAAAGGGCCGTAAGCTGGGTAAAGCCCGCGACAGAAAGAGGAGTAACGGTGTGCTCCGTGCCTCCCGCAAACATAACGTCGGCGTCTCCGTACTGGATCGTCCTGAAAGCCTCTCCGATACTGTGGCTCCCGGTGGCGCAGGCCGTGACAACGTTTATGCTCTTTCCCCGAAGCCCCAGGATTATGGCCACGTTTCCCGCCGCCATATTGGAGACAAACATCGGAATAAAGAGCGGATTCACCATTCTCGGTCCCTTTGAGACAAGATGGGCGTCCTCCCGCTCCATTGAGGCCATACTGCCGACCCCGCTGCCGATGGAGGTTCCGACCCTGAAGACATCCTCTTTTTCCATGTCGAGCCCGGAATCCTTCATGGCCTCTTGCGCAGCCGCGACAGCCAGCTGGCTGAAGGGCTCCATCCGCCTGGCGGTTTTGGGATCCATATAGTTTTTCGCGTCAAAGTTTTTCACCTCAGCGGCGATTTTGCATTTAAAGTCCGCGGTGTCAAACCGGGTTATCGGCGCAAAGCCGTGACGGGACGCATGCACGCTCTCCCAGAATTCATCCACACTGTTTCCGATGGGAGTGACGGCTCCCAGGCCCGTTATAACTACTCTTCGCATAGCTCCCCTTTCTACATCCCTCCGTTAACTTCAATAACCTGTCCCGTGATATAATCGGCCTTCCCGGACGCCAGGAAAGACACGACGCCTGCTATGTCCGCCACTGTTCCGCCGCGCTTTAACGGAATTCTGGACAGCAGCTCTTCCTTAACCCTGTCCGGAAGAGCGGCCGTCATTTCCGTCTCCACAAAGCCCGGCGCCACGGCGTTCACCGTGATTCCCTTTCCTCCAAGCTCCTTTGCCGCCGATTTCGTGAGACCTATAACTCCCGCCTTTGAAGCAGAATAATTGGCCTGGCCGGGGTTTCCCACGATACCGGAAATCGAAGAAAGATTAATGATCTTTCCGCCCCTGTTTTTCAGCATATACCGGGAAAAATGGCGCATCGTGTTAAAGGCTCCCTTAAGATTCGTACCGATAACGGCATCGAAATCCTCTTCCTTCATCGCCATCAGAAGGCCGTCCCGGGTGATTCCCGCGTTGTTTACCAAAACATCCACATGACCGAGCCGCTTTATTATATCCGCGGCAGCGCTCTCCACCGCCGCAAAATCCGCCACGTCAAAGCACACGGCCTCGGCACCGCCTCCGGTCCGGCAGATTTCCTCAACAAGCTCCTCCGCCTCCCTGGAGGAATGGGCATAGTTTGCCACTACATAAAATCCGTCCCCGGCAAGGGTCAGGGCTATTTCCCGCCCGATTCCACGGCCCGCGCCGGTCACTAAAGCAACTTTCCGATCCATAACAGTCATCTCTCTCTCTGATAATTTTATGTCAACCAATTCTGACCGGTCGGCCAGAATTATGTTAACCTGCTCCTTCTTTATTTTATGTCAACCAGCCTCTCCCCGGGCCAGCTCCGCCACCGCTTCCTCAAAGTTCTCGTATTTATCGATATTCACGGTTCTGACATTCCTGTCAATCCTTTTGTTAAAGCCGGCAAGGGTTTTCCCGGGACCGATTTCGACAAAGGTATCCACCCCTGAAGTTATAAGATTTTTTATTGTCTGTGTCCAGAGCACGGGGCCGGAGAGCTGTGCCGCCAGAAGTCCCGGAATATCCGAGGCCTCCTTTACCTCCTCCGCCGTCAGATTGGCGATATAGGGCACCCGGGGGTTGGCTATATTTATGTTAACCAATTCTTCCTTCAATCTCTCTCCCGCTCCTTTCATCAGAGCTGAATGGAAGGGGCCGCTGACCTTTAAGGGCACTATCTTTTTTACTCCCTTTTCCGTAAGCTTTTCGGAAACCTTTTTAACGGCCTCCTCCTCTCCGGTTATGACGATCTGCCCCGGACAGTTGTAGTTCGCGACGGAAACGATTCCCTCCACGCCCTCAATCGCCTCATCGATAAGAGCCTCTTCAGCTCCGAGCACTGCGCTCATTGCTCCCCCTTCGGGATAGGCCTCCTGCATGAAAATCCCCCGTTTTCTGACAAGGGCGAAGGTATCAAACTGCTTTATCGCTCCGACAGCGGTCATGGCCGAATATTCCCCGAGGGAGTGGCCCGCAGCGTAGTCGCAGGAAATCCCCCTCTCCTCCAGTGCCCGAAGAAGAGCCACCTCCGTGGCCACCATGGCGATCTGGGTGTATTCGGTAATGTTAAGCCTGATGTTTTCCTCAAAGGCCAGCGCCGGAACATCCAGCCCGGCTGCCTCGGAGGCTTCATCGAAGGCCGCCTTCGAAACCGTTACGTTATCATAAAAACCCTTTCCCATACCGGCATACTGCGCGCCCTGTCCGGGAAAGAGAAAAGCGGTTTTTCCCATAATATTCTCCTCATAAATACTGCTTCAGATCTTCAAAAGCTTTTCCGCGTCCGCGGTGATTGTCCGGATTATCTCCTCACAGGACGGCACATCCTTTATGAGGCCGGAAATCTGACCCGCCATAACGGAGCCGTTCACCACATCCCCGTCCATAACCGCGTTTCTGAGCGACCCCAGGGTAAGCTGCTCCAGCTCCTCCAGCGTTGCACCCTCCGCCTCCTTCTTCAGGTACTCCTTTGTCATTTTATTGCGAAGCACCCTTATGGGATGGCCTGTGCTCGTCCCGGTCACAACCGAGTCTATATCGCTTGCCTTAATAAGCTTTTCCTTATAATTATCATGGACTATGGATTCTTTCGAGGCCACAAACCGGGTTCCCATCTGCACGGCCTCGGCCCCCAGCATAAAGGCTGCGGCCATTCCCCTTCCGTCCGCGATCCCGCCCGCTGCCACCACCGGGATTTTCAACGCGTCCGCAACCTGCGGCACAAGGGAAAAAGTGGTTGTCTGTCCGATATGGCCTCCGGACTCCATGCCCTCCGCCACCACGGCATCGGCCCCGGTGCGCTCCAGCATTACGGCCATGGCAACGCTGGCCACCACGGGAATAACCCGCACTCCGGCCTCCTTCCATGCGGGGATATATTTCGCGGGATTTCCGGCCCCTGTGGTTACCGCCTTTACTCCCTCCTCAATCACGATTTTTGCCACCTCATCCGCGTTGGGATTCATAAGCATTACATTTACCGCAAAGGGCTTATCCGTCCGCTTTTTAACCTCTCTTATCTGCTCCCGGACTATCTCCGGCGGCGCAGAAGCCGCACCGATAATCCCGAGCCCTCCCGCCGCGGACACGGCAGAAGCCAGGTGATATTCTCCCACCCAGGCCATTCCGCCCTGAATCACGGGATATTCAATTCCCAAAAGCTCAGTAATTCTTGTCTTCATAAATACCTTTTCTCCTCCTCAGACACGGATTGTGTCAAGTTCATTCCAGTATCCCTTTCGGTTTACATAACTTTCGTTCAGTTTTGCCAGCAGCGCCTCAAACCCCTCTTCCGTAAAATCAAACCGGAAGCTCTCCTTTTCCTCCTCCGCGGTTTTTTCAAGAGAAAAGGGACCGGGCCAGATTATAAGCTTTAGAACCGGCTCCGGCTTTTCTTCCCCCTCTTTAACCTTCGGATCTTTCAGGGGGTCTCGCGCTACCATATATCGCATGCCACGAAATGATCCGTAAAAAGGCACTCCGAAGCTGTAATGGGAAAACCCCAGAATATCCCGTCCGGTAATCGGCGATTCCTCACTCATCCTTTGTGCCCTGATCTTCCCCGGCCTTCCCGCCGTCCCGGCTTTCTTCCGGCAGCTTAACGACTATATGCACGTCCCGGAGCTGCTTTTCCTCCACCCGCCCCGGAGCTCCCATAAGAAGGTCTTCCGCGTTTTTATTCATCGGGAACGGTATGATTTCCCGAATTGAGCTTTCACCCGCAATGAGCATTATCATCCGGTCCACTCCCGGAGCGATTCCCGCATGGGGCGGAGCTCCGTAGCAGAAGGCGTTATACATGGCAGGAAACTTTGCCCTGACATCCTCTTCCCCGAGGCCCACCTTTTCAAAGGCCGCCACCATGATTTCGGGGTCGTGGTTTCGAACCGCCCCGCTGGATAATTCCACTCCGTTGCAGACCAGATCATACTGGTAGGCAAGGATTTTTAAAGGGTCCGAGTTTTTAAGCGCTTCGAGCCCTCCCTGCGGCATGGAAAAGGGATTATGGCAGAATTCCAGCTCCCCGGATTCCTCTCCGATTTCATACATCGGGAAGTCCACGATCCAGCAGAATTCGTAGGTGTCCTCCTTAAAATGACCCGGCGCCGCGGGGCCTAAAAGCTTGATTAATACTCCGGCCGTCTTTCTGGCAGCCCCGATTTCTCCCGCGGCAAAAGCCACAAAATCTCCGGGATGAAGGTCGAGGCGCTTAACAAGGGCGTCCTGCCTTTCGGTCAGGAACTTTGAAACCCCTCCGGTAAGGTTCATATCTTCTCCCGTTTTAACCCAGCAGGCCTTGTTTCCGCTTATCACCTCGGTTTCGGCCATGAGCTTATCTATGGTTTTTCTTGAGACGTCAAAAGCGGAAACCTTAACGGCCTTAATCACGTTCGGCGAAGCAAAGGGCGTAAAGCCGCAGTCAGATAGCACTTCGGTCACATCATCCACCTTAAGATCGATCCTCAGATCCGGCTTATCGGTTCCGAACTCTTCAAGCGCGTCGAGATATTTTATCCGTCTGAAAGGAGCCTGCGACGCGGATTTATAAATACCGTAGCGGGCAAAGACAGGGGGCAGCACCCGTTCTATAACCTCGAAAACATCCTCCTGGGTCGCGAATGAAAGCTCCATATCCAGCTGGTAGAATTCACCCGGAGAACGGTCAGCCCTGGCGTCCTCGTCTCTGAAGCAGGGAGCAATCTGAAAATATCTGTCGATGCCGGAGGCCATCAGTATCTGCTTAAACTGCTGGGGCGCCTGGGGCAGCGCGTAAAACTCGCCGGGATGAAGCCTGGAGGGCACAAGATAATCCCTGGCCCCCTCGGGAGAGGAGCTGGTTAAAATCGGAGTCGTGATCTCCAGAAACCCCTCCTCCTCCATGGCGTGACGCAGGTCGGAAATAACCCGGCTGCGGAGCACCATTTTGTCTTTGACGGCGGGATTACGCAGGTCGAGAAAACGATATTTAAGCCTTGTGTTTTCATCCGCCTCTCTCGAGCGGTTGATTTCAAAGGGCAGCTCGGGGAAGATGCATTTCCCCAGCACCTCGATTTTCTCCGGAACCACCTCAATATCACCGGTGGGCAGGGCGGGATTTTTTGAAGAGCGCTCCCTGACGCTGCCCTCCGAGCGAATCACCGACTCGGTATTGAGACCCTCAAGGACTTCCATCATCTCCGCGTTTTCGATAACCAGTTGTGTTACTCCGTAAAAATCCCGGAGCACGGCAAAGCCCAGATTTTTTGAGACCCGGCGCAGGTTTTCAAACCAGCCGCAGAGCACGACCTTTTCGCCTGCGTTTTCTGCCCTGAGCTCGCTGCAGTTATGTGTTCTTGACTGAAACATGTTTTTTTCCTCTATTCGTAAAAGTCTCTGATTTCCGTATATCCTTCGGCTTCCAGCGTATCCTTCTGAAAGCGTCTGTTCTTTTTCATCGGGGAGACAAGTACCGTATTCCCCGCCTCTCTTAAGGCCATGGCCTCCTTCAGTATCTGTGCCGTCCGTTCCGCGCTTAAGCCTTTATCAAGGAGAAAGGCCAAGCGTTTTCCCTCTTCGGGCACCTTGAAGCCCTGCTCGGAAAGAATCGTGATTATCCGTTCAAACCCGATGGAAAAGCCGCAGGCCGGAACCGGCTGACCGCTGAAGCGCCCTATCATGTCGTCATAGCGTCCCCCTCCGGCCACGGAACTGCCGAATTCAGCCATGACAATTTCAAAAATCGTACCGGTATAATATGACATCCCCCGCACCAGTACGGGATCAAAGCATATCTTAAAGCCCCCGTCGGAGACGGAAGCTACGCTCTGCATAATCGTCCGGAGCGACTCCTCCGCTCCGGCGGGCAGGTTATCGCCAAGGGCCGCGCAGAAAGCGGCAAGGGAGGAGATGTCTCCCTCCGACTCTTTAAAAAGCCCGAGACAGCGTTCCACGTCAGGTTCGGAAAAGCCCGCCTTCAAAAGCTCCTCCCTGACCCCGTCCGGCCCGATTTTATCCAGCTTGTCCAGAATAATAAAAACCGTATCGTAGGAAGCCTCCGGAAAGCCGCTGTATTTCGCGAGAGCCGTAAGAAGCCTCCTGTCCGAAAGCCGCACCGTGAAATCCTTAAATCCGAGGCGCTTCAAAAGAGTGGTAGTCGCAAGAATGAGTTCGATTTCCGCAAGAGCCGAGCTCTCCCCCAGAATATCGATGTCGCACTGCACAAACTGGCGGAAGCGTCCTCTCTGTGGTCTGTCCGCACGGAAGACGTTTCCGGTCTGCAAGGCCTTAAATGGGGAAGGGAGATTCTGGGCATTGTTGGCGTAGTAACGGGAAAGCGGCAGTGTCAGGTCATAGCGCAGCCCGGTATCCACCAGCTCCTCCGCGCTCTCCGCCTCTTTAAGATTCAGCTTTTCACCCCGTTTTAAAATCTTAAAAATCAGCTTTTCGTTTTCTCCGCCCTGATTGGAGGAGAGATTTTCAATATGCTCCACAATGGGGGTTTCCAGTTCCGTGAAGCCGAAGCCTCCGTAAACTCTTCTGACCTCCCGGAGCACGTAGTTTCTTATCGCCATCTCTCCGGGCAGGATATCCTTCATACCCGTAACGGGTTTTTTCTTAAGCATTGTTTTCCTTTCTGAAAAATTATTTCTATACCGAGAAGAAGGGATTATACTTCTTTTCGGTGCCGAGATCGGTGAACTCCCCGTGCCCGGGGAAAACCCCGGTATCGTCCGGCAGTCCCATAAGCTTTTCCTTAAGGGATCTTAAAAGCTCTGACATGGAGCCCGTGGGCAGGTCGGTTCTGCCGATGGAGCCTGCAAAAAGCGTATCCCCGGAAAAAAGCGCCTTCTCCTCTTCAAGGTAAAAGCAGCAGCTCCCCGCGGTATGACCCGGCGTCCAGAGCATCTTCCAGTGAAGACCCGCTACGTCGAATTCCTCTTTGTCCTTAAGGAAATGATCCACATCCGCCTGAATATCGCTTCCGCCAAGGCCCAGCCCGTCAACAGAGCGGTTCAGGCGGGAATCCGCAAGCACCTCCCGCTCCGCTTCGCAGGCATAGACCGGAGCATGGGCGTTTTCGTTGAAGCTCTTCAGGCCGGTAATGTGATCAAAATGGCCGTGGGTTAAAAACACCGCCGCGCATTTTAAACCCAGTTCATTAAACGTATCGAAAATCAGCCGTCCCCGCTCCGCCGGATCAATGAGCACTGCCTCTCCGGTCTCCGGATTGGACACAATATACACATTGGTTGCGACGGGTCCCAGAACTATATGTTTTATGTCAACCATACTGTCCCTTTCGTTTTTCTGCGCCGCCGGAATGCATTTTCTTCCGGCGTTTAAAACTCACCCCGAAGTTCTTTCAATATCAATTACATTATCTATATTCCGGATCTTTCCTATCATCCGGTCCAGCTCTCTTGTATTATGGACATTGAACGAAATGGAGATAGTCGCTATGCCCTGCTTGCTTGTCCGGGAATGTATCGAGGCAATGTCCAGGCCGTTTTCGGTAAAAAGTCTCGCAATGTCCACCAGGAGGCCGCTGCGGTTGGAAGCGAAGATATTGAGCTCCGACAGGTATTCCGCTCCGGTCTTCTCAGTGTTGTCCCCTGCCTGCCATTCCGCCTCAATAAGCCTTGTGCGCTCATGCTCCGACATATTGACGATATTGACGCAGTCTGTCCTGTGAACGGTAATCCCGCGTCCTCTGGTCACAAAGCCCACGATTTCGTCTCCGGGCAGAGGAGAACAGCACTTCGCGAAACGCACGGCCACATCAGTTATGCCCTTAACCACGATGCCGCCGTTTGACCGTCTTCCGGCAACCTTTCCGGAGGTTTCATCTATGGCCGCCACCGCTTCCTCATCGGTCAGGTTCTTTTTGCGCTCGGCCTTACCCGCGTCCACCATGCGGTTTATGACCTGCCCCTCCTTCAGGGCGCCGTGGCCTATGGCGGCATATACGCTGTCCCAGTCGCGGAAGCCGTATTTGCGCATGACCAGGTTCATAAATTCGGGCTTTAAAAGCTCGGTCAGATCCAGGCCGTGGCTCTTTGCGTAGCTTAACAGGGCTTCCTTTCCCTTGGCAATATTGTCTTCCTTGCGCTCCCTTTTGAACCACTGGTTAATCTTGGTCCGGGCCTGGGGGCTTTTTACGATTGAAAGCCAGTCCCTGCTGGGACCCCTGGAATTCTGGGAGGTGATTATTTCAATGCGATCCCCGTTCTGAATGCGGTAATCGATATTTACCAGCCGGTCGTTGACGCGGGCTCCTATCATATGGTTGCCCACCGCCGAATGGATCATATAGGCGAAATCCACAGGCGTTGAACCGGCGGGAAGATTCTTTACGTCTCCGGTGGGAGTGAAGCAGTAAACCGAATCCGAAAACAGATCCAGGTCGCTCTTTAAAAGCTGCATATATTCCTGGTTGTCGGACATGTCCTGCTGCCATTCCAGGATCTGCCGGAGCCAGGAAAGCTTTGCCTCCTCGTGCTCGTCGGGGTGGCGCCCGTCGGAGCTCTCCTTGTATTTCCAATGGGCGGCGATGCCGAATTCCGCCGTCCTGTGCATTTCGTAGGTTCTGATCTGTATCTCGAAGGGCTGTCCCTGAGGCCCGATAAGCGTCGTATGCAGCGACTGGTACATGTTGGGCTTGGGCATGGCGATGTAATCCTTAAACCTTCCGGGGATCGGCTTGTACATCTCGTGAATGACCCCCAGGGCGGCGTAGCAGTCCTTCACCGAATCAACAATAATCCGCACGGCAAAGAGATCGTAAATCTGATCAATGGTCTTGTTCTGGTTCACCATTTTTTTGTAAATGGAGAAGAAATGCTTGACCCTGCCCGTGACCTCCGCCCGGATGGAAGCCTCGGAAATGTGGCGCGCGACCTCGCTCACCACCTCTTCCACGAATTTTTCCCTCTCCGACTTCTTGTCCGAAATCTTTTCCACAAGGTCGTAGTATACCTCGGGCTTTAAATATTTAAGGGAAAGATCGTCGAGCTCCACCTTGACCTTGGAAATACCCAGACGCTGCGCAATCGGACTGTAGATATCCAGAGTCTCCCTCGCAACCTCCTTCTGCTTCTCCGGAGGCTGGTACTGAAGGGTGCGCATGTTGTGGAGCCTGTCTGCCAGCTTTATTAAAATCACGCGGATGTCCCTGGCCATGGCCATAAACATCTTGCGAAGGTTGTCCGCCTGAAATTCCACCTTGTTTCCGTGGTACTTAAGCTTTGATAGCTTCGTAACCCCGTCCACAAGATAGGCCACGTCCTGACCGAAGCTTTCGGAAAGCTCTTCCTCGGTCATCTCCGTATCTTCCACCACATCGTGCAGAAGCCCGGCCACTATTGTTTCCTTATCCAGCTCCAGATCGGCGAGAATTATGCTGACGCTTAAGGGATGAATAATATAGGGTTCGCCGCTTTTGCGGAACTGATTCCTGTGAGCCTCCTCCGCCATGCGGTAGGCCTTTTCGATAATCGAAATATCGTCTGAGGGGTGGTAACGGCGCACATACTCAATAAGCCGCTGATAGAGCTCCTCAGGAGACGCGCAGCCGTCAGAAGCGTACAGTCTGCTTCTGTCAAAGCCTGTCGTAATGACTTCTTCCGCCATGCGTCTCACCCCCTTTCAACGGCATAAAGTTCCTCTTAAAAGGAATATTATATACTATTTTCCTGTGGGGGTCAAAATCGTTATACGGCCACGGGGATGTTTCTCACCTGTTCTCCGGTCTCATAGTTTTCGAGAGAAAAGTCCTCCAGGGTAAAATCATAGAAATTCTTAACGTCGGGATTCATGTGAAAAAGAGGCGCAGGATACATGGGCCTGCTTATAAGCTCCTTTATTATATCCACATGCCTGTCATAGATATGGGCATCCGCGATAACGTGAACAAGCTCCCCGACCTCCATATCCGACACCTGGGCAATCATGTGAAGCAGCACTGAATACTGCACGACATTCCAGTTATTCGCCGTCAGCACGTCCTGGGAGCGCTGGTTTAATATTCCGTTTAAAATAAGCTTATCGCATCCCGGCTTTTCCGTCACGTTAAAGGTCATGGAATAGGCGCAGGGATAGAGATTCATTTCATGAAGGTCATGGTGGTTGTAAAGATTGGTCATAATCCTGCGTGAAAAGGGATTGTTCTTAAGGTCATAGAGCACCCTGTCCACCTGGTCAAATTCCCCTTCACGGTATTTATGCTTAACGCCCAGCTGGTAACCGTAGGCCTTTCCGATTGAGCCCTCTTCATCCGCCCAGGAGTCCCATATGTGACTTCTGAGTTCTTTTATGTTATTGGACTTTTTTTGCCAGATCCAGAGAATCTCGTCAATACAGTTTTTAAAACCGACCTTTCTGAAGGTACAGGCGGGAAATTCCTCCGACAGGTCATAGCGGTTCACCACACCGAATTTTTTTATCGTATAGGCAAAAGACCCGTCCTCCCATTTCGGGCGCACCTTTTCACCCCTGGTGTCGGTTCCGTTTTCCAGAATATCCTCGCACATTTCCTTAAAAATCACATCCGCCCTGCTCATTTTTTCCCTTTCTCGTTTGTTGGTGTTATGTTAACCATTATGTCCCAAACGGGCTCATCCGCCCCGTCAGTCTGTAAAATGTCCTATTACCTCCGCGACGCCGCCGTGGTCATTGTCGCGCTCCGTCACATATTCCGCCAGACTCTTTACCTCCTCCGCCCCGTTGGCCATGGCCACCGGATGCCCCACGGTTTTAAGCATTTCTATATCGTTGCTCTCGTCCCCCACGCCTATGGTATCTTTTAACGGAATATCCAGTATTTCGGAAAGCGACCTTATCCCCGTGCCCTTGGAGACATTTCCCGGGCCTATTTCCAGAAGCTTATACGAGGTCACCAGAGCATACAGTTTTTTCTGCGTATAGGGCAGGAGCTTTTCCCTGAAGCGCTCCAGCAGCTCCTTCCCCTTAAGAGTCGCGACGATCATTTTCAAAATCGGAATTTCGTTTTCACTGATATACCGGGCTGTATCCTCCACAAGCTTAACGGGCAGCTTTAAATCCTTCTGGTAGGAATAAAAAGCCTCGTCATCCCTGCCGCGATCCGTTAAAACATGGGAATCGTCATAGGTAATGCAGCAAAACCCTTCCTGATATGCCTCTTCTCTGATATGGGAAAAATCCTCCACCGGAAAGGGCATCCTGAAACAGCTTTTCCCTTCCCCCGTATCGTAAATCTCGGCACCGTTATAGCCGATGACATAAAAGCCCGGTCCCGTCAGGCCAAAGCTCTTCGCCAGAAGAATCCCGCTCAAGGTGGGCCGTCCCGTTGCAAAAGCCACGGAATGACCTTTTGCAAGCATATCATTGACAGCCTTAAGATCTTCCGGATTCGCCTCCTTGCGGCTGTTTAAAAATGTTCCGTCAAGATCCAGACACAGGAGCTTTTTCATGATATTCCCTAAGCCTTTCATAAATGTCATAGGAAACCCGGAGATCTCCTTTTCCCACCGCCAGATCAACCCCGACCTTATTGTTTCCGTGAAAGTCCGAGCCGCCGGAAATAAAGAGGCCGTACCGCTCTGCAAGCTCCAGAATTTCCCGGGTATCAGAAGGGGAGTGCGTGGTATAGTACGCCTCGATGGCTATAAGCCCTGCCTCTTTAAGCTCCGCCACAAAGCGCTCCAGCCTTTCCCTGCCGAAAGCGTACTGAAAGGGATGGGCCAGCACCGGTATCCCTCCCGCCGAAAGGATCAGCTTAATCCCCTCTTCGGGTGAAACCTTTTCCCTGGGCACAAAAAAAGGAGAATGATCTCCCACGTAGCGGTCAAACCCCTCCTTAAGCGAATGCGTAATTCCGTGAATTAACATATATTTCGCGTAATGCGCCCGGGTTATCACCGCACCGGGAAACTCCCTCTTTAACGCCTCGAAGGATATGTCCATCCCCGCCCCGGTGCGGAGCCTCTCGCACATGGTTTCGTTCCTTAAATCTCTGGAATCCTGAAATTTCTTAAGCCAGGAAAGGAAGGCTTCGTCTCTTTCGTTGATAAAGAGTCCCACGATGTGAATGTCTTTGCCGTCCCGGTCCGTGGACAGCTCTATGCCGGGTACAATTTCCGGAGAATTCTCCGTTTTCTCCGCCGCTTCCCTTATCTCCTTAAGCCCGTCCACGGTGTCATGATCGGTTAAGGCCATGACGGAAAGCTTCTTTTCCACGGCATAGCTTATTAACTCCGAGGGAGTGAAGGTACCGTCCGAATGGTTTGAATGTACATGCAGATCGACTATACGCCCTTCTCCGGTCAATTCTCGTCCTCCTCGATGGCAGCTGTGTAGACCGTTCTCTTGCGAAATTCATCGGAAGAAGCCAGGTATTCGTCATAGGTCGTTATCTTGTCGATAAGCTTTCCGTCGGGCGTAAGCTCCATAATGCGGTTGGCCGTGGTCTGTACAAACTGGTGGTCGTGACAGGTAAAAAGCACGACTCCCGGGAACTTTATAAGACCGTTGTTTAAAGCCGTTATGGCCTCCATGTCCAGATGGTTTGTGGGCTCGTCCAGAAGGAGGATATTGGCGCCCGAAATCATCATCTTTGAAAGGAGGCAGCGCACCTTTTCGCCTCCCGAAAGTACTCTCACTTTTTTAACTCCGTCTTCCCCGGGAAAGAGCATGCGCCCCAGGAAACCGCGGACATAGGTCACATCCTTGTTTTCCGAATAGCCCGTAAGCCATTCGGTAATGTTGTAGTCGTTGTCAAATTCCTCCGTATAATCCTTCGGGAAATAAGCCCTTGAGGTCGTGACTCCCCATTTATAGTCTCCCTCATCGGGCTCCAGCTCTCCCATCAGAATCTTAAAAAGCGTGGTGATAGCCAGCTCGTTGGAACCCACAAAAGCTACCTTGTCCGTGCGGTTTAAAACAAATTCAATATTGTCGAGAACCTTTTCGCCCTCGATGGTTTTACTCAGGCCGTGCACCTCCAGCACCTCGTTTCCGATTTCGCGCTCCGGTCTGAAATCGATATAAGGATACTTTCTTGAAGACGGCTTAATCGTATCCAGCTCAATCTTCTCCAGGGCTCTTTTCCGGCTGGTGGCCTGCTTGGACTTTGAGGCGTTGGCGGAGAAGCGTGAAATGAATTCCTTTAATTCCTTTATCTTTTCCTCTTTCTTCTTATTCGCTTCCTTCATCTGCTGGACAATAAGCTGGCTGGACTCGAACCAGAAATCATAGTTTCCGGCAAACAGCGTTATCTTTCCGTAGTCGATATCCGCAATGGCCGTACAGACCCTGTTTAAAAAGTAACGGTCATGGGAGACCACGATAACCGTATTTTCAAATTCAATAAGAAATTCCTCCAGCCATTCAATGGCGTCCAGATCCAGATGGTTCGTGGGCTCGTCGAGAAGCAGGATGTCAGGGGACCCGAAAAGAGCTCTCGCCAGCAGCACCTTGACCTTCACCGGCCCGGGGAGCAGCTTCATGCTTTCCCTGTGCAGCTCCGTCTCGATTCCGAGGCCGTTTAACAAAGACTCCGCGTCGGATTCCGCCTCCCACCCGTTCATCTCGGCAAACTCCGTCTCCAGCTCGGAAACCTTTATCCCGTCCTCATCGGAAAAATCCGGTTTCGCATAGAGTGCGTCCTTTTCCTGCATTATCGAATAGAGCCGCTCGTTCCCCATTATAACGGTGTCGAGGGCCGTGTATTCATCGTATTTAAAGTGATCCTGTTCCAGCACCGAAAGACGTTCACCCGGCGTTATGGATATATCCCCCTTTGTGGTCTCCAGCTCCCCGGACAGGATTTTTAAGAACGTGGACTTCCCGGCGCCGTTGGCCCCGATAAGCCCGTAACAGGTTCCTTCAGTAAACTTGATGTTGACATCCTCAAAGAGGGCCTTCTTTCCGACCCTGTAGGAAACGTTGTTTGCTGCAATCATCGTTAAACTCCCTGTTTTTGTGGTTTGTCACTGCTGCGCGTCTCTCAAATTATACAGGATGAAAAAGATTTTGCAAGAATGAAATGTCCGGCGCCTGCGGAAATGAGATCTTTCCGAAGCTGACGGCTGTTTATTGTAAAATAAAAATGTAGAAAGGGGGGTGCGGACATTTTCTTGGACCGATTTCCCTTTGATGCCCGCTACGGATCATGCTGCAAAAAGCCCCAGTTTTATTCTGTATTGTATAGGACTTAGTCCTCCAAGTGAGAGTTTAATCCGTTTTTCTGCGTACC
>JAILBQ010000011.1 GCA_024680815.1 Lachnospiraceae bacterium
ATTGATGTTTGCCGACAGCTCGGAGCTCATATAATGCTCGGTCTCCGTCTGGATTGCGTTGCTTGCGAATTTCGCACTGACAACCGTGACGACCACGAGGGCAGCGATCACAATCGGCAGGATCAGCGCCAGCATCCGCCATTTGATACCCATTCCGCTCTTTTTCTTCATTCTCCACCTCCCGGTAAGTTCCGCCCCTTCGCGGTTCTCACAGCCATTTACAATAAAAGGCTGCGGCCCTCCGCTAAAATTGCGTTGGGTCGAGCCTTTTCTGTCTTCTATGTTACCACAATCGTCTGAAAAATAAACATCTTTCATGACAGGGTCGCACATATTGAGATTATTCCGACAGTTGTGTATAATCGCCTTATCAGCGGTTATGACAGCTGACACTTTTGCGTTAAAGGAGCGGCATGGATTATGGGAAAGATGGATTATAATGAAAAAGAGAATCTTATAAGATCCCTGGCAACCAGTATGGGCATGCCGGATGTTAAGACAACGAAGTACAGCGGCTCCAGGTATGACCCCGCAACAGGAACGCTTTACTGCGAGCATTTTGCCCTGCCCCACAGCAGCCTTGAAAGAATTAAGGACTGGTACAGGCATCAGATGGAGCAGTACAGAAACCTGTCAGCCAGGGACAGTGAAATGATGGAGCAATATATGCGTTATGCCGTTGCCTATAACGCGATCTGCCTTTTGAAGGATGATATTGAAAATAAGTAACTACTGTATGGAACCGGAGCCCAGTCTCCCGTAGTAGAACATATACTGCTGGATAATTCCTGCAAAGCCTTCGTATTTTTCAAGGGGAAAGCGGCCGGAATAGTATCTGTCTATTACCCGCCCGATCCAGACATCAACGGGAAAGGCGGCGATTCTGTGGTAGGAAAAGAGCATGACGCAGTTGGCCACTTTAGTCCCTACGCCGTAAAAACTTAAAAGTCTGTCCCTGAGCTCTTCATCATTAAGTTTACATAACTCAGAAAGAGATATCTCCCCGTCCGCTACTCTCTGCGCGGCTTTCTGAACATACTCCGTCCTGTAGCCCAGGGAGCACCCGGCCAGAAGAGCGGGATCGGCTCCGGCTATGGCTTCGGCGGAGGGGAAAGAGAAGCAGGAGTCGCCCAGCCTTTTTCCGAGGCGTCCGGAAAGGAGTTCCACGCTTTTCTTTATGGCGGGGATGTTTTTTCGCTGGGAAATAATAAAGGTTATAAGGGTTTCAAATGGCTCCTGGCGCAGTATCCTGATTCCCCGGCCGAATGCGGCAGCCTTCTTTAAGAATTCATCCTCGGGCGGAACGGCGCTGATAAACGCAGAGTAGTCGGTTTCCAGATCGAAATAATTCTTCCATATATTGTTGAAGTCTTTTTCAGCTGTATCAAAACCGAAGCGCCCGGCACCCAGCTCCGTTATGTCCAGCACTTTTCCCAGAGCGATAACCCTCCAGGTGCGGTCGTTTAAGCGGTTCATCCTGAAGCACTGACCGCTTTCCGCGATTGACCGGGGGTCAAAATTGTCGAGACTTTTTATCACCATGCAGATAATTGTATAAAGTATAATTTTCAGAGTCAATCCTGAAAATCACCTATGCAGTGAATAACTTTTTAGCGGCGGAGAAGGAGAAGAACTCAATATGTTGTATTCATACTGAAGATTGCTCATAATAAGAACAATTTGTGGGAATTCATCGGAAACAAAAAAGTTATCGCTGTACGTCATAAAATATGCACGCGAATGTATCGAAAATAAAAAATAGACCCTGAACGTATTAGTGTTGATATATTCGTACCGGATGTTGTATAATACAATTGTTTGTATGCTTTATCCGATACAAGGGCGGGGCGTTTTGTCCCGACACCCCGGTGCATATTTTTTACACGGAGGAAAGATTTATGAGAGAGCGAAAAGGGAAACTGGTATTAAAAGTCATTGTCATCAGCTGTGTCGCCTTGGCTATCTGTGCAGCTATTTTAACGGTATTCGGCTGCGTGAATGTCAGCAAGGCTTATCACGAAATGACAAAGGAAGAGCTTAAGGCGGTAGTTGAGCATCTTAACAGCCAGCTCACCTATGAGTGGGACGGAGACTGGGCCTACGATGACGCAATTATCACAAAGGGCGGAACTGAGGTTCACGATGAAACCATGAGCGAGTTTGACAAGCTTAAGGCTGAAACAGGGCTGGATTATACTCTGTTTTATGGCGATACCAGAGCAGTGACCACGCTCTATAATGCCTCCGGTCAGAGAGATGAGGGTTCCAAGGCCGGAGCCAAGGTTATTCAGGAGTGCCTGAACGGCGGTCAGGAATACTGGGCAGGAAAGCTGACTATAGGCGGAAAGCCCTTTTATGCATATTATTCCCCGTTGCGTCAGACGGATGGCTCCGTGGTCGGTATGTGTTTTGTGGGACGTGAAGCCTCTGATGTGGAATCCCATATTCGCAGCATCATTGCTCTGATGATTATCATTGCGGTTATCTGTTTGGTAGTTGTGGTTATTATCGGAATCCTCCTGTATAAGGGAAGCGCCAAGGCGATGAAGGATATCGTGGCGGCAATAGTGAGCATGTCCAGAGGCGATCTCAGAGTGGAGTTCTCTCAGGAAGCGATTAACAGGACGGATGAGCTGGGTACGATAGCAGAGAGCGCGAAGAACCTGAATTCGGAGCTGGTGAAGGTTATCAGCTCGGCGAAGGGACTTTCCGGAGATGTTACGAAGGCTGGTGACGAGCTGTCTCAGTCGGCGCAGCAGGCCTCCGAAGCCTCCAACCAGGTTACAACCGCCGTGGATGAGATTTCCAAGGGTGCGGTCGGACAGGCGGAGAGCGTACAGAATTCCGCCAACAACACCTCCAACATCGGTGTGGATATCGACGGCATTACGGATAATGTCAACGAGCTGGGCGGATATGCCGACGAAATGAAGCAGGCCTGCGGAAGAGCCATGCAGGCTCTGAACGAGCTGCTTAAACAGAACGAGAGCACCGTGGAATCCATGAAGGTCATCGATGCCCAGATCCGCTCCACCAACGATGCGGCCAAGAACATTGCCGAGGCTTCCGACCTTATTACGAATATTTCCACACAGACCAACCTCCTTGCACTGAACGCTTCAATCGAGGCGGCGAGAGCGGGAGACGCCGGCAAGGGCTTTGCGGTTGTGGCTACCGAAATCGGTTCTCTGGCCACCCAGTCCCAGGATGCTACGGTTAAGATCAACGAGATCGTCGAAAAGCTTATCAGCGAATCCGACAAGACCGTGCAGACGGTTATGGATCTCAACAAGGCCTTCGAGAAGCAGACAGAGCAGATCGAGTCCACAAAGAACGACATGAACAGCATGCAGAACGATGTGGACAGCGTGACGGACAGCTCGCAGCATATTTCCGGCAGGGTCAATACGCTTAACGATTCCAAGAATTCGCTCATCAGCATAATCTCCGATCTTTCCGCTATTTCCGAAGAGAACGCGGCCTCCACGGAGGAGACAAACGCCTCCATGGAAGAGCTCAACGCCACCTTCGAGGTTATCAGCCATTCGGCCGGAGAGCTTCAGGAGCTTGCGGCAAGGCTCAACGATGAGATAAGCTTCTTCACCGTCTGATCCAAGGGATTCATTCGCTAAAATGTTAAAAAAATCGGCGCCGACTGTTCAGGTTGGCGCCGTTTTTACGTGATTTTTCCGAATAAAGATGTTTGACTTTTTTATGGAAAAAATATACAATTATATAAGTTTATAAACAGGTATTTTGTATGAATTGCAACAAAAACCGTATGGAGGAAAAACTTATGATCAGGAAAATTTTAGCGCTGTCTCTGGTTGGTATTCTTGCGGCGGGACTGACTGCCTGCGGCGGGGCTCCCGCAACAACTGACGCTCCGGCGGCTTCGCCCGCGGCGGACGCGTCTTCGGCTCAGACGTCCGATGGGGGCGATGCAGAAAGCAGCCCTGCAGGCGGAGTCTATAAGGTAGCCTATCTTGTAAACGGAAATCTGGGAGACAAATCCTTCTTTGATTCCGCAAAGAGCGGGCTGGACGAGCTGGAGAAAGCCGGCAGGATAGAGTGCACCACAATTGAAATGGGCGGCACGGACGAGGATCAGCCCCGGTGGGCATCCACTCTGGACGAGGTTTCAGCTGACGGCACCTATGACCTCATTATCTGCGGAACCTATCAGATGCCCGACTATCTGAAGGATACGGCGACGAATTATCCCGATCAGAAATACGCGATCTTTGATGACACCACCTATGTGGGCGAGAATTCAAATGTCGTCAACCTTTCCTACAGGCAGAACGACATGGGCTATCTTATCGGTGTTTTCGCTGCGGGCATGACCACGGATACCGCGGTGGAAAACATTAATCCCGATCCCGTTGTGGGCTTTGTGGGCGGCGTGGATTCCCCTGTTATCAACGACTTCCTCCTCGGCTTTATCGAGGGAGCACAGTCTGTAAACAAGGATATCAAGGTTGATGTGCGTTACACCAACGACTATGTGGATACCGCCATTGCCAAGGAATACGGTCTTTCCATGATAAATGACAACAAGTGTGATATTATCTGGGGCGTGGCAGGAAATGCCGGAAACGGTGCTGCGGAAGCTGCTCTGGAAACCGGCAAGGCCTGGTTCATCGGCGTGGATTCCGATCAGGAGCTGACATTCTCTCCCGATCTTGCGGCTCTGACACTGACCTCCGGTCTTAAGAACATCGGCAATTCCCTGATCTGGCTCTTTGACGAATGGGATGCCGGAAATACCTATTGGGGACAGGAAGTCAATCTGGGAATAGCAGAAGGCGGCGTAGGCATTGTGACCGACAAGAACTTCGATAAATATGCCAGCGAAGAAACAAAAGCGGCGGTGAAGGCAGCTGAGGAATCCATCCTTAAGGGAGATATCAAGGTGGACAGCGCCATCGGCGACACTTCCGGAAAGGTTGAGGAGTTAAAGAAGGCGGTACAGCCGTAATACCGGCTTGGCTTTAAGAAGGAGGGAGCAAAAACTCCCTCCTTTTTTTAAGAGACAGGAAAGGATAATCCAATGGCAGAAGAATATGTCGTTCAGATGAAAAAAATCGAAAAGGTATATTCGAACGGCGTTGCGGCAAACCAGGGAGTGGACTTTAATCTGAAAAAGGGCGAAATCCATGCGCTTATGGGGGAAAACGGCGCCGGGAAATCCACTTTGATGAAAATGCTTTTCGGAATGGAACAGCCCACCTCGGGAGAAATAGTAATTAACGGTGAGAGTGTGGTTTTAAGTTCTCCCTCCGTGGCTATTTCAAAAGGAATAGGAATGGTGCATCAGCATTTCATGCTTGTGCCCTCCCTGTCGGTGGCCGAAAACATGGTACTGGGAATGGCTCCCCGCAAAGGCCTGTTCGTGGACAGGGCAAAATGCGTGGAAATAACAAAGGAATATTCGGAAAAGTTCAATCTCCACGTCGAGCCGGAGATGAGGGTGGCGGATATACCCGTGGGAATGAAGCAGAAGGTGGAGATATTAAAGGCTCTGGTTCGCGGAGCGAAGATACTGATCCTTGACGAACCCACCGCGGTGCTGACGGCTCAGGAGACGCAGGAGCTTTTTAAGGAGCTCATCAGCCTTAAGGATCAGGGCTATACAATCGTTTTTATTTCCCATAAGCTCAACGAAATCAAGGAGATCACCAACCGCATCACCATCATGAGAAACGGCCGCAGCATGTGGGTGTATGAAACGGAAAAGGTCACAAAGGAGGAAATTTCCAGACTCATGGTGGGGCGCGATGTTGTGCTTAACGTTCAGAAGGACGAGGCCAAACCCGCGGATACTGTGTTGAAGGTAAGGGATCTGGAGTATGTAAACGAGTGGAATAAAAAGATGCTGGATCACGTTTCCTTCGATGTGCGTAAGGGAGAGATCCTGGGAATCGCCGGTGTTGAAGGGAACGGGCAGAAGGAGCTCATAGACATGCTCTTTTCCATGGATACTCCCGATTCGGGCTCGGCTGAGGTACAGGGGAAATCCATCATCGGTATCAATCAGCAGAAAATCCGCGAAATGGGGGTTTCGCTTGTACCGGAAGACCGGATGCTCTACGGCATCGCGGGAAAGGCGACCATCGAGGAAAACGTGATTTCCGACCGTTCCGGTAGCAAGAAGCTGAACAACGGGCCGCTTTTTAACATGAAGGCCATACATGAGCTTTCGGAGCAGCTGGTGAAGGACTACACGGTTCTTTGCAAATCGCCGAAGCAGCAGGTCGGTATGCTTTCCGGCGGAAATATCCAGAAGGTGGTTGTGGCCCGGGAGTTTTCCAATGATCCGGTGCTGATTCTGGCGGATCAGCCCACCAGAGGAATAGACGTGGGCGCCACGGAATTTATCCGGAAGAAGCTGGTGGAGCTGTCCCGTTCGGGGATAGCCGTGCTTCTGGTTTCGGCGGATCTGGCGGAGGTTATGGAGCTGTCGGACTCACTTATCGTTATGCACGACGGAAAGATAGTGGCCTATTTCGAGGATACAAAGAAGCTGACGGACGAGGAGATGGGAGAGTATATGCTGGGACTTAAGGAACAGAGTCCTGAGGAAATCGGGAGGGTGTGCCATGAGTAAAAAAAGACAGATAACATTCTCGCTGGTACGCGGAGCTCTGGCGATTCTCATAGCTCTTCTGGTGGCGATGCTCTTAATATTCATAAGCGCAGGGGGCGATACCTTCGGTGCAAAGCTTGCCGCCACCGGAGAGGCGTTAAAGCAGCTTCTTGTGGGTCCGCTTTTCAGGGTGAACACAAACGGTGTGAGCTTTGAAGGGAAGCGTCTGGCGGATATTCTGGCGGCAATGATTCCCACAACCTTTACGGGACTTGCCGTGTGCATCATGTTTTCGGCCAATCAGTTCAATCTGGGGGCTGAGGGCGGAATAATGCTGGGGGCCTTTGTTTCCGGCATTGTCGCTATCTATGTGCCCATGCCGCCGGTTATTCATGCCGTGGCCGCGGTTCTTATCGGCGGTATTGCCGTGGGGCTTGTGATGCTGATTCCGGCTCTGCTTAAGGTAAAGCTGGATGTCAGCGAGATGGTGTGTTCGCTTATGTTAAATTACATCATCATGTATTTTATAAAATACCTGATGAACGCATATTATGCCGACAAGTCAAAGGGACAGATACAGACCTATCCGTTTCTTAATTCCTCCAGAATCGCGCCGCTGGGGTCGAGCCCGATCTTTAACTCGGCAAAGCTCACCGTCGGTTTTGTCATTGCGCTTATTGCCGTGGTTGTCTGCGGCTTGTTCATGTACCGGTCGCGCTGGGGCTATCAGATAAGGATGATCGGAATAAATCAGGATTTCGCGAAATATTCCGGAATGAAGGTGGGCTTTATCATTGTCATATCCCAGCTTATAGGCGGCTTTCTTTCAGGAGCCGGCGGCGGAATCGAAATGCTCGGGCGTTATCCCACTTTTTCATGGAGCGCCCTGCCCGGTTACGGCTGGACAGGAATCACGATAGCGATACTGGCCGGAAACAATCCGCTCTTCGTACCGCTGGCTGCCTTCTTTATGGCCTACCTGCAAAAGGGGTGCGATATGATGGCAACCTACGCAAACGTCCCGATGCAGCTTATAGACATCGTTCAGGGCGTGATCTTCCTCTTCTTTGCCGCGGAGCAGTTCCTGTCGAAGTACAGACAGAAGCTGGTGGTGAAAACCGCGCAGGAGGAGATAGCGGCTAAGGCGGCGCTGGCACAGGAAGGAGGAAACGCAAATGGGTAATCTGCTTAATAATATGATAACACCTGAGTTTTTCTTCTCGATTTTCCGGATTTCCGCCCCGATCCTTTATGCCACTCTGGCGGCTATCGTTGTGGAGAAGGCAGGCTTTTCCAATATCGGTCTTGAGGGTCTTATGATGTTTTCCGCCCTCTTCGGTTCTCTTGCCAGCTACTATTCCGGAAGCTGGTTTATCGGGTTCCTTGCCGCTCTTGTGGTTGGTGTGGCAATGTCGCTTTTAATGGGCTTTTTTGCCTTCCAGCTTAAGACCGACATCATTCTTGTGGGTATTGCGATAAACATGATGGGATCAGGCGGCACTCTGTTTTTATGCAAGGTCATAACCGGAATTACAGAGGGCAAGGCAATGGCCTCAACTACCGGACTCATAACTTCAGGCCTTTGTATTCCGAATATCAATATTCCGATAATAGGGAGCATACCCTTTATCGGCAGGGTTATTTCGGGACACAGTCTGTTGACCTATCTGGCGTTTGTTTTATGTTTCTTAACTTCCCTCATGCTCTACAGAACCAGTCTCGGACTCAATATCCGGGCTGTGGGGGAGAATCACAACGCAGCCGCCTCGGTAGGTGTTTCCGTTTTGAAGATCAAATATATCGCTATCGGCTTTTCGGGGCTGATGAGCGGCTTCGGCGGAGCGTTTATGTCCATGAGCTATGCCCAGGGCTGGTCACTTGATATGGTGGCCGGACGAGGCTTTATCGCTCTGGCGGCTCAGGCCATGGGCGGCGGAGAGTGCTTCGGAGGAATGCTCAGCTCGCTCTTATTCGGCTTTGCCCAGGCCCTCGGCATCAAGTTCTCCGCGGTCGGCCTTGATTCCAACCTGGCTTCACCCATTCCTTATGCCATAACGATTATTTCGCTGGCAATTTTCGGTATTATAAGAAAACAGAAAGCAAAGAAGCCGAGGACAGAAAGTTAAGGGGGAGAGGCGGCAGTCAGACAAGCCGCCAAAGCGGCTCACAAATGCCGGAAAGGACAGGTATGAAAGAGAAGGGTAAGAAAATCCCCATGATTCTGGACGGGGATCCGGGTCACGACGACGCCATCGCATGGGTGCTTGCAGAGGCCTCCCGGAGAAGTGACGGTATTGCGGATATCAGGGCCGTAACCACTGTGGGCGGAAATGTGACTCTGGATAAAACCACATATAACGCAAGGAGGGTCTGTACCCTTATCGGCCTTAAGGACGTGCCCCTTGCTGCCGGAGCCGCGCATCCTCTTCAGGCGGAGCTTATGAACGCTCCCTCGGTGCACGGCGAATCCGGTCTGGACGGCCCCGCTCTGCCGGAGCCGGAAATTGAAATAAGTTCTTTAAGCGCGGTTGAGCTTATGGCGAAGGTGCTGCGTGAGAGCAGGGAAAAGGTCACAATTGTTTCTACCGGACCGCTGACAAATACGGCGGTGCTGCTGCTTGCCCACCCGGAGCTTAAGAAGAAAATAGAGCGGATAAGCCTCATGGGCGGAGGGGTCGGTTTTGGCAACTGGACTCCCGCGGCGGAATTCAATATTCTTGTGGATCCGGAAGCCGCTGATGTGGTTTTCCGTTCCGGAGTACCCGTTATCATGGCCGGTCTCGACGTGACGGAGAGAGCTCTGATGCTGCCGGAGGATTTTCAGAAGATACGCGAACTCGGAAATCCCGTCAGCGATATAGTTTATCAGTGGCTGGAATTCTTTTATAAGTTCCACTGCAAGCTGGGCTATGCCGGAGCCCCGATGCACGATCCCTGCGCAGTGATGGTACTTCTGCATCCTGAAATATTTACGATAAAAAAGTATCATGTGGAAATAGAGACAGAGGGAGATTACTGCCGCGGCACGACAGTGGCGGATGTGCGGGGCACAACGGGGAAGGAGCCCAATGCTGACTGTATAATGGATCTTGACAGGGATGCTTTTGCGGCGTACCTGATCGAAGCTGTCGGGAGGTACTGAAGCTATGAGTGAAACAATTCCTGTCTGGATGGATGTGGATACGGGCACTGATGACGCAGTGGCATTGCTTTCGCTGCACGCGCTTAAAGGGACTGAAATTATCGGGCTTTCAACGGTGTGCGGAAATTCCGGCCCGGAGAACAGTTATCGAAACACAAGATGTATTAATACGATATGCAAAAGCTCCTATCCGGTTTACCGGGGAGCGGATAAGCCACTCTTAAGGGAGCCCTTTCATGCCGCCGAGGTCCATGGAAAAAACGGACTGGGAGATGTGAAGGTGGAGCTGCCGGAAGAGGAGACGGTGTATACCCTTCCGGCCTGGGATGCGCTGAATGAGGCTGCCGAGAAGTATTCGGGGAAGCTCAGACTCATAGCCACCGCGCCCCTGTCAAATCTGGCAATCGCGTTTTCAAAATATCCTTCTCTCGCAAAGCACCTGCATTCAATTCTGATTATGGGAGGGGCCACCAGAGAAGGGAATGTAACGCCCTGTGCGGAATTCAATATTTACGCGGATCCGGAAGGGGCGGATATCGTTTTCCGCGCAGGTGTCCCCATATACCTGTTTCCTCTGGATGTAACGGAACGGGTCTGCCTGACCAGGGAGGATCTTAAGGAGCTGGCCGCAAAAGGGAACAGGGCCGGCAAATTCGTACACGATATTCTTCAGGTACCCATGAGCTTTCACTCTGCCCTGCATCATCCCGGAGTGCAGATGCACGACTGCTGTCCCGTTCTTTTCCTGGATTCTCCGGAGCTTTTCGATATGGAGGAAGCCGGGGTGGCCGTGGAGACAAAGGGGAAGATTACCTGCGGAAAGACGGTGACGGATCTATACAGCGATAAACAGTTTGAGTTTAAAAACGCCATGGTGGCGGTGGATGTGGATGAAAAGGCTTTTATCGAAAAGCTGAAAGGACTGATAGAAAGCATCGGATGAATCTGAAAAACCGCCTGACGGAAATACAATCCCGTCAGACGGTTTTATATTCATTAATGAAATTAAAAATTCTCTCTACACACCCTGCGTGGTGAAGGACTCAGCCGGGGCTACAGCTGCGAGGCAACCTTCAGGGCGATCTCCATCATTTCCGTAAAGCCTGTCTGTCTTTTTTCGGCAGAGATGGCTTCGTCGCGGAAAATGTGATCCGACATGGTAAGTATTGCAAGGGCATGTTTTCCGGCTCTTGATGCGTTGCAGTAAAGCCCGGCAGATTCCATTTCGCAGCAGAGCACTCCCATTTTCCGGAGATTTTCGTTTACATTATCGTCGCGGTAGAAGGTATCGGAGCAGTTTATATTGCCGACATAAAATGTGGATCCCGTCTCTCTGGCGGCTGCGACCGCAAGCTCAAGCAGGTGGAAATCCGCGGTAGGGGCAAAGTGGCCGGGAATTCCGAATTGCTCCGCGTAATTTGAATCGGTTGTGGCCGACATGGCAATAACTATATCCATGACGTTGATGTTATCCTGGAGGGCGCCGGCGCTGCCGATGCGGAGGATGTTGTCCACATCGTAATAATTGAACAGCTCATAGGAATAGATTCCGACAGAGGGGATACCCATGCCGTGCCCCATGACGGACAATTCCTTACCCTTATAGGTTCCGGTGTAGCCCAGCATACCCCGTACTTCATTGAAGCATTTGGGGTTTTCCAGGTATTTTTCAGCGATTAATTTTGCCCGGAGGGGATCTCCCGGCATCAGAACGGTTTTGGCGATGTCGCCTTTTTCAGCGGAATTATGCGGTGTGCTCATCTGGCATTTCTCCTTTTTTGCTGGTTGACGGGGAAGGGTTTTATACCGGATCAGATGAGTTTCACGGCTGACCCGTATGATAAGTATATCAGACACACAGTGTTATAGCAACAAAACAGGTAAAGCATGCAGACAGGCACAGACAAGGAGAATTGATATGGATCCGGTAATGGTCAACAGTCAGGGAACCCGGGATGAAGATAAAAAAACAGCAAAGAGGAATACCTTGCTGCTCGCACTTACGGCGTTTTTTACCGGCGGGATGTTTTTAATCGTTCTCATCTCTGCGCTGATAGTTATTCCCAATGTTATGAGGGTGATGTCAAGGCTTGACGGTATAGCCGCTGAAGTGGAAGAAACCCTGGAGGAGCTGGACAATATGGCTGAAAACGTGGAAAAGACAAGCAACCACATTGACGCGGTAGTGGAGGAAAACTCCGAAGCTTTAACCCGGGCGGTGGAATCCCTGTCGGAAATTGATTTTCATGGCTTAAGCGAAGCGGTCAACAGCGTTTCAAACGTCATCGGCACCATGTCGAAAATAGGAGATTTTTTCAGGTAAAAGTGGTAGAATGATGGGGCAGAATGGTGCTTTGGAGGGAGCTATGGCTAAGAGTCAGGTACTTGTCATCGGTGCGAAGGAAACGTTTTTAATACGAATCCTGGTTAAAAAAATAAATGATGCCGGGCTTGAGGGCGTATATGTGGGCTGGAGCATCAATGATATCAACGCCAGATGGGATGAGACCGCTCTTATTACGTTCTATATGGATGAGGGCGAGAGACCTCCCAGAGACGTGCTTCATTTTCTTGTGGACAGGGCTGCGGACGAGGGAAAGAAGCTGATTCCCATAAGCGAACAAAACGACATGCAGTTTCTGGTCGATCACATTCCGGGCGATATCATATACAAATCCTTTGTAAGGCCTTTAAATAACGAGGAATATATAAAAACGGTAAGAGAGCTTCTGGATAAGGCCGATGCGGGAGAGTTCAGGAAGAGTATTCTTATAGTGGATGATGACGCAAATTATCTGGGCCTTGTCAGGGAGTGGCTTAAGGACACCTATAAGGTGGCCATAGTAAACTCCGGCCTGCAGGCCATAAAGTGGCTTGGAAACAACAAGGCCGATCTTATTCTTCTGGACTATGAGATGCCTGTGACGACCGGCCCCAAGGTTCTGGAAATGCTTCGGCACGACGTGGAAACCAGCTCGATTCCGGTGATATTTTTAACCGGAAAAGGAGATAAGGAAAGCGTCATGGCGGTGGTGGCCTTAAAGCCGGAGGGCTATTTTTTAAAAAGCATCGAACGGGAGGAGCTGCTGACAAAGCTGAAAGAGTTTTTTGTGCTGCATAAATAGCTTTTCTCCTGTAATTGAGTCCTTATGGACTTTACACCGCCTATATGATTTAGTTTTACGTTTGGTCTTTTGCAAGCGCTATTTTGTCGAGTAATTCAAAAATTTCGTCAGTGGTATATTCTTTTTTTTTTGCCTTTTGCGAAAATCAATCTCAACTCATAAAGTGTTGCCATTTTGGTATCCTGTCTTTTTTTGTCTGTCATGGCGTTTACTCCTTTTTGATTTTAATTGCATCGGGCTGAGCTGCTCCTGTGGATAAAATTTTGACAGGGATGTCATAAAATGTTACTATTGATAACATAATGAGTAAAGGTAAAAGCCCGGCAAAAACAACAGCTACACGGAATATATTTCTGGAGAAGAGCTATGAGCTGTTCTCGACTAAGACCATAGAATCCGTGACAATGGCGGAGATAGCAAAGGCAAGCGGATACAGGAATATGACCCTTTACCGCTATTTTCCTACAAAGCCGATCCTTGTCGTCGCCGTGTCGGCGTGGAAATGGGATCAGTTTGCGAAGGAGATCTGGGAAGGCTGGGAGAGTGAAGGATATGACGACAAAAAGAGCGCGGCTGTGCATTTCGAGCTGTATCTGGATTTTTTCCTGAAGCTTTTCAGGGATCACAGAGATTTCTTAAGCTTTAACCAGTGCTTCAATGTGTATGTCCGGTCAGAACAGATCGATCTTGATTCGCTCGGCCCCTATCAGGAGATGATCGGCAGGATGAAGGATCATTTCCACAATACGGTATATCTTAAAGCACAGCAGGATCATACCATCCGGACAGACGAGCCGGAGGAGGAGATGTTCAGTAAGACGCTGCACATTATGCTTGCGACGGTGACGAGATACGCCGTAGGCCTGCTGTATACGGAGAGCGGGTTTGATGCGGAAAAGGAGCTGGAATATCTGAAAGCTTTAATCCTTAAGGATTACAGGATTTAGTATAGTGTGGTAGTCGGCGGGGATGAAGACCATGAAGAATATAAAGTATATCGCGAACAGGATCATGGCATTGGGGCTGGCAATGATGCTGCTTGTCAGCCAGGCTCCTGTAACAGCTTTTGCGGCGGAGCCCCTTCCGGAAGTTGAGACGGAAGAAATGGAGGCTGTGAGCGAAACGACAGAGCCGGGAGGCGAGACAGGGGACCGCGAAGCGGTGGATGAGCTGCCTTCCCCTTTGGGGAAGGGGGACCGCGAAGCGGTGGATGAGGTTATCGACGACACCCCTGTCCCGGAGGATGAGCCAGAGCCGGCGGAAATTGAAGAGGATATGAAGGAGCCTGCCGTTGAAGAAGAATCCGGTGACGATGTTATGCCCGCGGCGGATGGTGTACAGAGCGGAACGCTCTTATATAATGAAACGGACGGCTACTATGTGAATATGCCGGCAACTTATTCTACGGGGAGTACGCCGACGACCATCAGCCTGCAGAAATTGGTGAATGAAGGAGTAACCTCGCTTAAGGTCTATGACGATGGCGGCAGGGATGGAGACTATAAGTATAACGCTGATGGCCGTATCATTCTGCAGGCTCCCACAGGATATAAATTGAAGATGTCGGGAACCCTCTGGACAGAAAATAATTCCAGAACAGATGATTTGACAGTGTACAATGGAACCGGTATAGTCGCAGCCAACAAATTGTTTGTCGGGCATAGTACCTCCGATGGTGCAGAAACGGCATTCGGACCCTATATCAGTTCCGACAATGAGGTATTGGTTAAGTTTTCTTCCTATGCAGATCCTGTCTATGCGGGCTTCGAGATGACGGTGGAGCTGGTCGACGCGGTAACACCATACAGCATTACCTGCGCCTCTGCTGCCGGCGGAACGATTACTGCCTTGGTAGGCGGGCAAACTGCGACACAGACCACAATGGATCAGACCGTGACGATCACTGCCAATCCCGCAAGCGGCTACTACCTGAACGGTATCACCGTGGGGATAGACGGCAGCTCTGTGACCGTGCCGGTGGATGGCGGCGACTTTATAAGCAACACCGCAACATTCACCATGCCCGCAGGAGCTGTCACCGTCACCCCGACCTTTACTCAAAACAAAGCAGATCTCTATCTCCGTATGCCGGTTTCGGGAACAAAAAATCTTACCATTCCGGGCGACATCACCTCCTTTAAACTCTATGACGACGGCGGTGCGGACGGCGATAATTCCGCGGGATGTGATGGGACACTGACCCTGACCGCTCCCGAAAATCGCGTGCTTCAGATTACAGGCACGGTCACGACGAAAGCAGGTGGTCCCTATCTGCACATATATGATGGAGGACAAGCAAGTGGTTCATCACTTAACAGTGTGACTCATAGCAGCGAAGATAGAGTCTCCGCTGACATTGGAAGTAATGCCATCAGCACGGGCAGAGACATAACTATCAGGTTTAACGGACAATACGCCAGAGCAGGACTCGACCTCACAGTGACAGCAATCGATACAAATGCGACCTATAGTGTTTCCGTCAATAATCCTGACGAAGGCGGCACCGTTTCAGCCACGCCGGTTTCAGCTAAATACTGTGACACGATCACTGTGAGTAAGACGACGATGGCGGAGGGGTATCTCCTCGACGGCATCAGCGTGAGCGCCGGGAACGGTCAGAGCGTCAGCATAGCGAACAATCCGCGTTGGTTTGACGGCACGAGCATCTGTGACGCGACTTTTACCATGCCCACCGCGGGCGTCACAGTGACTCCAAACTTCGTGAACGACCTGACGGCCGAGGGCGGGCTCAATGTCTGGATGCCCGCCAGGACCGGCAACAGCGCCGTCAGCCGGACCATCACCATCCCCGACGGCGTGCAGTCGTTTAAGGTCTATAGCGATAGAGGACCGGATGTGGAATACAGCAGTGACTATGAAGGCACACTTACCCTGACCGCACCGTCGGGCATGAGGCTCCAGGTGTCGGGTACCGTCACGACAGATGGCGATAAGGATTATCTGACGATCTACGACGGTGCGGTCGCCGGCGAATCAACACTCGTGCCACCAACCAGCAGCAGTTCCGTAAGTTACGAGGTGTTAGGTGAATCGGCACCTGTCAGTATCTAGTCACCTGCCAGCACCGGGGAGAGTATCACCATCAGTTTCATATCCGACGTCTTTAATACTACCAAAGGCCTCGACCTTACTGTGTCAGTCTATGATCCAGGCAAGAGTTATGAAATCAAAAAGGTCGGGAAAACGGGCGGTACCATCAGCATCAAAGCGGGCGGAAGCGAGGTTACAGAAGCCAACGCCGGTACCACCGTCACTGTGAAAGCTACCTCTGCGGAGGGCTATGTGTTCGATGGTATCAGCGTCATCAGGACCTCGAATGGGAGGGCCGTCAGCAGTCTCGGTGGTTGGTACACCGCCAATGAGGCCACCTTCGTCATGCCCAATTCCGGTGTTACCGTCACCCCCATCTTCACCGAGGGCAGTTATGCCATCAGTATGCAGAAAAACGGCAGCATTGATGTCACCATTCCCGAAGGCGTGAACACCGTCAGGGTCTATGACGACGGCGGCCCTGATGGCCATTGCCATAATCTTGACGACGACTGGCTTACCCTGACAGCCCCCGAGGGGCGCGTTATTCGGCTCACCGGCAATATCAAGTATGGTGGTGGGGGTATTAAAGGTTGGCTGACAGTTTACGACAGCGACGGCAGCACAGCGCTTATCGATCAGATGAGAAGCGGCACTGCAGATAATGTCAGTACAGACCGGAGTATGAGACTCCACAGCCATACCGATTTTTATGTGGGTTATCACTATGACGGTCTTGACCTGACTGCCACCGTTGGCCACCACATCGCCCCGGCTGCAGGACTCACGGGCGGCAGTATCAGCACCGATAAGACCTTTGCCGCCGACGGAGAGACCGTTACCGTTACCCCGACGCCTGGTCAGGGCTACCGTGTTGCCTCCGTAAGCTTCAATGACGGAAGCGACCATACGATCTCAGCGGAAAACGGTGTTTACAGCTTTGAGGTGCCCGCAAATGCGGCTTCTTCGACCATCACGGTCTCGGCGACATTTGAGAGTGAATGGACGGCGGTTCTCCAAAGCAAACTTGCCGGAAGCAGCACCGACGCCGACAATCCCACCGTCATTAAGCTGGACGGTGATGTCGTTGCGGACAGCAATGACAGCTTCCTTGCTGTTTCTTCCGGTCACCACGTCATACTCGATTTAAACGGCCACAAGATAGACCGCAACCTGACGGAGGCAAAAACTAACGGCCAGGTTATCATGGTGAGCGGCAGCAAGTCAAATCCTGCCTCCCTCGTTATACGCGACAGCAGCCCGGGGAAAACAGGCGCCATCACCGGCGGATTCACCTCAAATATCCAAGGTGCCGGCGGAATCTTTATTAATTATGGTTCAGTCACACTGGAGAGCGGCCACATTACCGGCAATGCCTGCGAAAGCATCGGAGGCGGGGCCGTCCAGATCGCCGGAGGTACCTTCACCATGACCGGCGGCAGTATCACAGGGAATGTGGCCAATACATCCGGAAGAAACGATAGTGAATGCGGTGGAGCTGTCTTTTTCAACGGTGACGGTGAGGTTTACTTAAAAGGCGGCAGCATCACCGGGAACTACTGCCAAAATACACCAAAAGGCTGCGGCGGTATCTCGGGATATGACCAGACTAATTTTCATACTGAAAAGATCTGCTTAAGCGGCAGCTATATCCTTAAAAATAACTATAAGGGAACCTACAACGCCGGCTCCGGAACGTGGACTGATACTTCCGCGAGCGATTATATACATGGTAAACATGACAATATCTATCTGGAAGGC
>JAILBQ010000065.1 GCA_024680815.1 Lachnospiraceae bacterium
CGGCGATGATGTGAATAAGATCTCGGAATATCTTAAGAAATACAAGATAAACAGTTCAATGACCGTGAACGATCCCGTACAAAACCGCGTCTACGGCCACGGTTATCTTGCGGCGGCGTATATGGGCTATATTGCCGATAACAATGCGGGAAATGTAACGGCGGAAAAAATCGCGAGCGGAATGAACAAGATTTTCAAGAAACTTGCGGATAATCCCACAAAATCCCTGGAGGAGGTATTTGATACCCTGGTGTATGATATCTTTCCGGAAAGCGAAGCTTCGAAGCACACCCTCCAGCAGGTCATGTATGACATTAACAACGGCACCTCCGCCGCAGTGGACTTTGTCCGCGGCCTGATGAACCAGGTATCGGATGACGGGGCAGGCTCCGTCATCGCCTCCGGGGGACTCGGGGCGGCTGCCGAGGATGTCCTGGGAGACAGCGAGACTTCGTCAAAGATCTACATTGACACGGAAAACATTTACATTGAGAGAGTGAGCCTTCCTGAACCGGGAGCCGCCGGCGTCACCATTCAGGCCGGGGCGGACAGCGCCTCCACCAACCGTATAATGATGAAGATGTTCCGGATGACCTCGAAAGATCTCGGGCTGGATAAAATTGAAAACGCTTCGGTTAAAGGCGTTAAGAGCGGCGAGGGTAAGGCAGTCAACGCCCTGACCATGGAGGAAGCCACAAGCGCAATAGATATATTCCAGAATGCCATAAATCTCGTAAGCGGCGTCCGGAGCTATTACGGCGCGGCGCAGAACCGCATGGAGCACACCATCCGCAACCTGGATAATATTGTGGAAAACACCACGACTTCCGAATCGCGGCTCCGTGACACGGATATGGCCTCCGAGATGGTGAAGCTGGCCCTGCAGAACATCCTGCTGCAGGCGGGCCAGTCCATGCTTTCACAGGCAAATCAGTCAAGCCGGGGAATCATGGCGCTGTTCTGAATATTTCCCCCGGGCATCAATTTCTACCCTGCGGTCCGGGGCCACCCTGATCCGGGCCGGAAGGACGGGGCGGTTCCTGTCCTCCTTCTCCGGAGGGGCCGGACGGAGCTTCACTGTTCTCCGGCGGTGCGGTTTCAGGTTCCGCAGGAGGCGATGGCGGAGCGGCCTCCTCCTGCGGGGGCGCGGCTCCCTCCTGCACAGGAGCAGACCAGTCCTGCGGCGGTGTGGCTCCCTCCTGCACAGGAGCTTCAAGACCCGGCGCTCCTTCCGGAAGATCGGGCGCGGCCGGTTGTTCATTCCCCCGGGGATTTTCCTCACCCTGCCGCGGCGTTCCGGATTCAGAGGGTTTCTCCGCTCCCGAAGGTTCATCGGGCATTTCCGCAGGCTTTTCTTTCCCGGACGCCTTTTCACTCCCGGAGGGCTTCTCCGGTCTTGCGGAGTCTTCGCCGTCATCGAACTTTTCCGCCCCGCCTGTGTTCCCGTCATCGGCCGGCTTTTCCGGCTCAAAGGCGGCTTCGCCCCCGGCAGGCAGCTCCGGAGCGGCAAATGTCCCGTTTTCCGTCGGGATATCCGTCGTCTCCTCAGGCTCTTTCGGGGAATTTTCTTCCATATAGATGCTTCCGGGACTTCTGTTTTCTTTTTCGGCTCTGTCTGAAAGCTCATCCGTAAGCTCTATAACCTCAAGATTTATCCGGGAATCGTCTTCCTCCCCCTGCTTTTCGCTGTTCCAGTATTCAACGGATTTTTTAACCTTTTCCTCCAGTTTTTCTTCCCTTTTGAAGCGGCTCGACACCGTTATCACCGCTTCGGTTTCATTTTCAATATAATCCTCCTCCAGAACGTCAAGGGTCAGCTCTATGGCCTTTTCAAGGGTTTTGCCCTTTGCCCCGGCCATTTCGTCCATATACCGTCCGGCGTCATCGTTATAAACACTCACCTCCAGCACCCTGTCAAAGGGGTTTAAGGTATATTTAAACGAAGGATTTATATCCAGAGTCACATCGCTGCAGGCGTAGCTGTTTACCGCCGGAAAAGAGCCCGCTACGATGAGCACCGCCGCGGCGGCAGCTACCATGGCGGAATGGGCTTTAACAAATTTTACCGTTTTAACGGGGACGGGAGAGGTGTCGATATCCAGCTTCTGTCCAAGACGGTAATTCCTGTCCTTTATGAAATTTATCGCTCCGTCCGGCGCAAGCACCGCGGCCCGGCCTTCCTTTATTCCTATCACTACAGCCTTTTTCATAGCCATTCCTTTTCCCAGATTCTGCAATCTGTTCAGCTCCTTAAATATTTCACATACTCCGCGAGAAACGGGTAGTTTCCGTCAAGTATCAGCGTTGACGCGATAAGGTACTTTCTGTATTTATCTATGAATTTTCTCGATACGTCCTGTCTTTCCATAACATCCTTCGCGGGGAAGAGACCCGTCTTTCTTAAAAGAGCCACGAGGGGCGGCGGCAGGAAAACCGCCTTTATCACCCTGGCGCACATTTTTCTGGTGGAAGCCGTGCGCGGAGATTTTTTTATATCAAAAATGGATATGCCGAAGCCCTCAAGCTCCTCGGTTATCGCTTCAATTTCATACCTTAATGAATTTTCCTCCTCCGCTTCCGCATCCGAAAGCTTCTCCCTGAGTTCAAGCTTCATTCCGGCCTCGGGATCTCCTTCTTCCAGCTCCCCCGAAAACGAATCGGGCGAAACAGCTATTTCATCCCTGTGACGTCCTTCCTTTCTGTACATATCGTAAAGCCGGCTCTTTATGACAAAGGAAGCGTAGCCCCAGAAATCCCCTTTTTCCGGATCGTAACCATCCAGAGCTTCCGAAACGGCAATGAGGGCAACGGAGTATTCATCGTCACTTTTTGTGATTACCTTTTTCATAAGCCTCGCGGTCAGACGCAGGATATGATCCTCGTTTTCACCGAGGAATATTTCCCGGTACTGCCTGTCGTTTGAGGCCCGGGCGGCTTTTTCGTTTTCGTTTCTTAAATCCCGTTCCATGGATCCCGCGGCATTCTCCCCGAAAAAAATGACTTTTTGTTTCAATAATAAGATATACGAAACTCTTCCTGAAAAAAAGGGAGGTACGGAGAAAATTTTTTAAATTATTTTTTCATCCATACCCCCATTTCCGGAAAAAGACCTGCGTATTTGTGCTTGCAGGCGGAAACAGGCCGCCGGTAAAAACGAAAAGGAGGCAGGGTTGTTATGAAGAGCTTAAGAAATCTGAAAAAAAGATTTGTAAGAAAGGGGCTGTCGGTTATGGTGGCGTTTTGCTGCGTTTTAACCGGCACGTCCGGCTTGTCGGCGCTTCCGGCTTTTGCGGAGGAAATCGCGGAAAGCGAGGCCGTTATTCCGGAAGAAACGACGGAAGACATCGAAACCGCCATTCCGGAAGAAACAACGGAAAACATTGAAACCGTTATTCCGGAAGAAACGGCGGAAAACACCGAAGCCGTTATTTTGGAAGAAACGGCGGAAGAGACAGTTGAAAGCAACGACGCATCAGAATCCGTTTCTTCGAATGAAGAGGTTTCCCCGGAGGAAACGGTTTCGGAAGACTCTCTCCCGGAGGAAACCCTTCCGGAAGAGGAGCCCGGCGAAGATACAGCTCCCGAATCGGGCACCGGAACCGTGACTTTTTCCGTCTCCGGCGGAGAAACCCTTTCGGAGCTTTCCGAAGGCGCATCGGGAATCACGGTGACCACAAATTCGGAAAACAAGGCTGTGACCGTAGCCATAAGCTCCGCGGGAGAGTATACCTTAAGCGGCAGTGCCGTCAACACCTGCGTGACCGTAGCCAAAAACCTGACAGACGGCGTCACTTTGAATCTGGACGGGTTAAGTATCGATAATACCGGGCTCTCTGCCGCCACCGGAGAGGATTATCCGGTAATCGCCGTTAAAAAAAGCGGCACGGTCTTAACTGTAAAAACCTCGGGAACAAACACCCTTACGGGAAGTGAAAGCTTTTCGGAGGAGGCAGAGGCTGTAATAAAGGCTCCCCAGTCCGTGCTTAACTTCACCGGAAGCGGAACCCTTAATATAACAAATTGCCTGGATGACGCCGTAAAATCAAAGGACGGCACCATAAACATAGTCTCCGGCACAATCAATATATCAAACTGTCAGGGGGATGGCCTTAAAGCAAAGATGGAGGATGTCTCCGACGGGGGAAACATCAACATTTCCGGCGGAACCCTTAATATTAATAATGAGATATACGGTGACGGCATCCAGGGAGAAAATGTCAATATCTCAGACGGCACGGTGAATATCACAACCGTATATAATACCGCGGCAACCGGCTATTATACCTCGGGAAGCACTTCCGCTGAATATAACACCATTACCGAAAACGAAGGCACCGGAGTCAAAACCGAGCGTATTAATATAGATACGGGAAGCCACAAAGCCATAAAGGCGGGTACGAAAGCCGCAACCTGTGTTTATAAAGACGGGTCGGAAGAAAGCTGCACCACCACGGCCTCCGGAGGACTTAAAATCACCGGCGGTACGATTAACATTGACACCTCAGGGGCAGGCTTAAAGGCAAACCGGGTTACGACAAACGGTTATACCTCCTGTGCCAACGGCGTATATATCATAGGCTCGCCGGATGATGCCCTGCATTCCAACAACGATCTTGTTATTTCCGGCGGCAGCATCACGATCAATTCCTCGGATGACGCTCTGGGCGCGGCGGGAACCGTGTCCATAACAGGAAGCGGAACAACAGTCAATATTGAGAGCTGCTTTGAAGGAATAGAGGGAAAGGATATCATAATCGGCACCGAGGGGAGTAACGACGGCCCCGCCCTTACCATCAATTCCGCCGACGACGGCATCAATGCGGCCCATAAAACCGCGACCTATACCTATGACAGCGCCGACAACGAAGATTACAACTATACGAAAACCACAGTTAAAGGAAGCGGAAACACCTGTAAAATCTACAGCGGAACGGTGACGATAAAAATAGACAGCGCGGGTGCAAAGAGCGTTTCCTTAAGGAACGGCAGCGCTTCCTCGAAAAAAACCGTGAAATACAGGGCCGACGGGGATGGAATCGACTGCAACGGTACCCTCGATATCCGGGGCGGCACGACTTACGTTTTCGGCGCTTCTCCCTCCACAGCCAATTCGCCCCTGGACAGCGACAGCGGTTTTACCCTCGGAAACGGCGCGACCCTTCTGGGCGTGGGCTGTGACGGGATGAATGAATCCACACCCGGATACGGGGATGCGGTCTATATGACCTATGGAGCGGGAGGAGGCGGTGCCCCGGGCGGCACTTCAGCAACGGCTTCGATAACCGCGGGCTCGGATTTCACGGTAAAGAGCGGCAATGAAACGCTTATAAATACGACTCTTCCCTATGCCGCCTCTTTCCTGATTTATTCCTCGCCCTCTTTGTCCGAAACAGGAAGCTACACGGTTTCAATCGGAGGGAAAGAGGTTTCGGTGACTCTCGGTACGCCGGGCAGCAGCAATCCCGGACAACCCGGCGGCACTCCGCCGACCGATCCCTCAAACCCCGGCGGCGGCAATCCCGGACAGCCCGGCGGCACTCCGCCGGCCGACCCGTCAAACCCCGGCGAAGGTACACCCGGACAGCCCGGCGGCACTCCGCCGACCGATCCTTCAAATCCGGGCGGAGAGACCCCTCCCACTGAGCCGGCTGACCCGTCAAACCCCGGCGGAGAGACCCCTCCCTCAGAGCCCACGGATCCCACTACCCCCGCAGATCCGGTAAATCCGGGAGAGCAGGGCTCCTCAGACACACAGATCAGCTTTTATTTAAAAAGTGATTCCTCGAAAACCCTTACATCCTCGCTGAATCTTGCAAGGAACAAGAGCGCTGTCCTTATGCCGCTGTACAAATCCAATGACAGCCAGTACAACGGGAAAGTGGTAAAAACAACCATAACCTGGACAAGCTCTGACGAATCGGTGGTTAAAGTGACGAGCGGCGGCAAGATTACCGCCGTAAGAGCGGGCACTGATCCCGTAACCATAACAGCGAAAACCACCTTTTCCGACAACAGCACCATAACCGGAGAGTGCGTAGTAACAGTTGTTATCAATCCAACCTCGGCTGCCCTTAAAAAGTCCGTGACACTTGAAAAGGGCAAAACCTTCAATATGGGAAGCCGCCTCGTTATTACCCCTTCGGACGCGGAATATTCCGTTTCCTGGTCAAGCTCCGATACCTCAAAGGTTACTGTCGACAGCAGCGGGGTTATAACCGGAGTAGCCGCGGGAAAGGCAAAGCTCACAGCGGTTGTGACCTCCTCCCGGGACAACGGCAAAAGCTTTTCCAAAACCATAACAAAGAAAATAAAGGTCATCGAGCCTCTTACGGAGGAGCAGAAAAGCAAGGCGAAACTTAAATTAAACAAAAAGAAGCTGACGCTGGGAAGCAACGTGTATTACCAGTTTTACGCATCGGCGAGTCCGGCGGTCTATGATACGATTAAATGGAGCATTTCCGACGGGGCGGCCAGCGTGATCGACCCTGAAACGGGCTTTTTAAAAACGGGAAGCCTCCGGGAAACGGTAACGGTCACGGCTTCAATGGACGGGAAAACGGCTTCCTGCATTGTCACGGTGGCCCCGGTGACCGACAGCGATCTTTCTCTTGACAGCTCAAAATATTCCTCCGTTGTTTCCTCCGGAGCAGGAGGGCTGAAAGAGGGGAAAAAAGTATCACTGAAGGCTTCGCTGACAAAGGGAACGAAATTCGCGAATAAAAAGCTTATATGGGCTTCCTCCGACACGACGGTTGCCACAGTGAAGAACGGGAAAGTAAAGGCAGTGAGCGCGGGCACAGACGGAAAGGCAAGTGCGGTAATCACCGTTTATTCCCTGGACAACCCGGAGGTCAGAAGATCCGTTACGATAACGGTCATTAAATAGTTTATCCCATAACTGAATACATCCCAAACCTCTCTTACAGCAGACGCCGGAGTTTCCCTACTTCGGCGTCTGCCGCGTTTTGAGTAATAATTACAATATTCAGTTGCCAGAATCCGGTATACATCGTATAAATAGAAGCAGAGACAAAACGCCGGGGCACCGGCTTTAACGGGGCTGCGGCAGGACGTCAGCTCCGACATGGAGGATAAGGCTATCATGTGTCAGACAGGAACAAAGCAGCGTGAAACCAATTCGGAAGGGTCAGGTGCTATTTTCACCGCGACTACCACAACGACGCGGCACAGCCGGCAGGAACCTTTAAACGCGGCGCCGGGGCAAATGCAGAATCAGGCTGCAGCCCACGCCCGGGAGGATGAGATGCGTTCCGGTGAAAGGGTTGCGGATGCGGCCGCCAGATGGTTTTTTGAAGACGGCGACCTCCGTCTGGTTGATGACGAACAGGTTCAGACAAACTTATCCGAAACACTGGGCGGAATCAGCAAGAACAGGAGCTTAAGCACCTGGGAAAAAACGCGCCGTCTTAAGGCCCAGAAGAAAAAAGAGGTTCTCTATTCCGGTGAGACTGCTTCCGCCTGGCGCTCCCGGAGAGAAGCGGAACAGGACGGTCAGGGGGCTTCCGCTCCCGAGGAAATGACGGTGAAAGAATATAAGGCCGCCCGGGAAGCTCTAAAAGCAATGGTGTCCTGCTCCACGGATTTTCTGGATTATTCCGATGACAAAACCTTTGTACAGAATTTTGAGCAGAACTATTCAAGACTCCAGTCCTTCGCCGGATTAAAGAAAATTCTCGAAAGCCTTCCGGAGGAAACTCCCGAGACGGCAGGTGTCTACGCGGGTTTATCCCCCGCCGAGATCATCGCCGTAAGGCTCAGCAGTGATTTTACCGAGCTGGGGACAGACTTCAACGAGGCAAACTCCCTGGTATATAAATATACACGCATAAGAGATTTTTACCGCGCCAAGATGGATATTATTTCCAGTCCCTACTATCTGGTGCTTAAAAAAGAAGATACCGACGGCTCCGGTCCGGAGGAGCTGGAGCGGAAAGCGGCTGAGTTACGGGCGGCGGGGCAGACCGGGCTGGCCGACTATCTCTCGGCCACGGTAAGGCTTAAGAGGCTGGAGGCGCAGGGTGTAAAGAAGGTCGCCAAAAAGACTGCTGTATTCAGGCGGGAATATGACGACGGAGTCGCACAGGCTTCTGTTTCCATTTTAGGATATTCAGCTGAGACAAAAAACACGGGCTCCTCGGTATCAGGCAAAATTGCAGCGTCGGCTATCACCGCAAGCGCCTCATATAAAGATGATTTTTCAGAGGGAAGCGTAAGCATATCGGTGTTAAAAGCCAGTTTATCGGGAAGCCTGGCTGCTGAGGCCGGAATGAAGAACGGCAAACTTGTACTCGATGTAGGAGCCCAGGCCGAGGCATCCGTTTCGGCTCTGGAGGCAGAAGCCAAGGTGGACTCCCAGTTCGACCCCCATGCAGGGGAAGAAGTAAGCGATGAAGAAAGGAAGCGCAGTCTTATTCAGAAAGGCTTCTTCGGTATACACGGGGAGGCCAAAGGACAGGCCCTTACCGCAAAAGGAAAAGCAACGGCCAAGGTCGGCAGAATTACTCTGCCGGACGATACAGAGGATACAGGAGCGGCATTCATGTTAAGCGGAGAGGCGGCTCTCCTCAGGGGCTTCCTCAAAGGGAGCCTGACAATAGCCGGAGTGAAGATCGGAGTCACTCTTTCGGGATCCCTGGGCGGCGTGGGCGGCACCGTCGGCGCCTATATCACAAAAGGAGGAAAGGTGGGCGTAAGCCTCGGCGCATCGCTTCTTGCCGGAGCAAAAGTGGATTTGGAACTGGATTTCAGCTATTGGCTGGACCGTTTGGCCGAGTCGGAAGGCTTTGCTACAATGAAGGCCGATCTGGACAGAAAGTTTTCAAATGCCCTCGATACGCTACAGCAGTTCATGCGGATCGGAGGACGGGAGGCCTATGAAAACTTCAGTGCAATAAGGGCTGCATTAAGAGCACAGATGGGAATGCCTGAGCCGGCATAAAAAAAGCTCCCGCCGGCGCAAAAGCATAACAGAGGTGGAGGATTATGGACATTTTAAGAGTCAGCGGCGAACTGCCGGACAGAATAAAGGATATTCTCTTTGTTCCCTTTGAGGACGGGAATCAGGCGGTCACCAGGCTTGAACTGGTGGAAGAGGGGAAGCTGGCGGGCTTTGCGGCCTTCAGCACGGAGGGCCCGGTTGAGCGGCTGGAAATGCTCTACGTTCTGCCTGAATACAGAAGACGGGGCTTTGCCATGAAGGTCATGGCGGAAATCGCCAATTTCGGGGAGGCGCAGGGCTGCCGGCTCCTTACGGCGGACTTTCTGCACAGTATGGAAGACATGGAGGAATTTCTGCTGTCCTGCGGGTTCACTATCATGGGCAGTACTCCCGTTTTCGCCTTTCCGTTCTCAGGTTTTATCGAAAATGAGTATCTCCGGAAAAATCTTTTTGACCGAAAGCTCCCTGGACACACAAAATGTTTTTCGGAGCTTAGCCGGGAGGAGATGTCGGCTGCCCTGGGCCTTTTATCAAAGAACGGATACGATGTCTCCAGACTGGGTTCCGCCTCGTTTAACAGGGCCTTAAGCTTCTGTGCCTGGCAGAAAAACACGCTGCAGGGGGTCATCGTCTGCTTCGGCTTCGGAAAAGACGTGATCATAGAGTATTTTACGGGCCATGACGGGGCCGTATTCCAGCTGGCATTGCTGTTCCGCGAGCTCTTAAAGGTCGTGAACGGTGAAAACCATGAGGGCGGCAGCTTTCTTATATCGGGCGAAAACCGGCCCGCCGTTTCCCTGATGCAGAACCTCCTTAAAAAAGAGCCTGAACGCGGGGACTTAATAGTACACGGATATCTGGAGCTTTAAAACCCCGAAGCCCTGGTGCTTTCCTGTGGAATTAATTCTCTTCTGATGTTATAATTGAGAAGTCTGAGGGGACGGGAATGCGCTTAACATGAATACTGAGTACAAAGAAAAACCAGCTGTCGAAAACAAAACCTCATATGTCGGATATGCGCTGCTGCTTATTCTGTATCTCGTTGCGGCAGTGCTCGCCTCCTTAACAGCCCAGTCCAGAAACATTTTAACGGTCGGACAATACACACTACCGGCAAATACATTTACGGCGGTTTTTTCTTCTTTTGCCAATATCCTTCTTTTCTTTCTTGTGGTACTGTACCGTAAACCCGGTTTTATTACCTCTCTTATTATTCTTATTCTCCAGTTTCCCATGATCGTTATCGGAATTGTGTCACGTCACAATCTGGCAAGTATTCCGGGGCTTTTCACCAACGTATTTACGATTACTGCCATCGTGCTGATTTACCGCAGCGGCAGGCGGATTGAAGAATACCGGACGAAAGAAATCCTGCATCTTAAGGAGCAGCAGCTCATTTCCCAGAGGCTCTTCGAGCAGACCGCCACCGCTCTTGTCAACGCAATAGACGCGAAAGACACCTATTCCCACGGTCATTCCTTAAGAGTTGCCAGATATTCCGAAAAAATTGCGGAAATGCTGGGAAAAAGCGAAGAAGAATGCTATAAGATCTACTACGCGGCCCTTCTCCATGATGTAGGAAAAATCGGTATTGATGAGCGGATAATCAACAAGGACGGCAAGCTTACGAAGGAAGAGTATGAGATTATAAAGCAGCATCCCATAATGGGAAACCAGATTCTTTCAAGCATCAACGAATATCCATATCTGAGCATCGGAGCCCATTACCATCATGAGCGCTATGACGGAAAGGGTTATCCCGACGGTCTTAAAGCGGGGGAAATCCCCGAAATAGCCAGGATCATCTCCGTGGCGGACGCCTACGACGCCATGTCTTCCAACAGAAGCTACCGAACGGCGATTCCCCAGCATATTGTGCGGGAGGAAATCGCTAAAGGGGCCGGAACCCAGTTCGATCCTGTCTTCGCAGATATCATGCTGCGGCTTATCGATCTGGATACCGAATACCAGATGAAGGAAAAAAAATCGGGTCAGCTCTCCTGAAACTCCCATGAAAACAAGAATTTCTTTACCGTATTAAGAATATCTGCTATAATAAAGTTTCCTCTTTTATTGTCCCTCCCTTCGCAGGAGGCTGCTGATGACTAAACGCACTGATCATGACAGTATCCCGGAGATGTTCGCAAAGAACCTCGCGGGAGGAACCTTTATTTACCGGGCAGACCCGGAGCACAGCCTTGTTTACGCGGACGAGGGTATGGTTCGGCTGTTTGAGTGCGATGATTACGAGGATTTTGTCGAACTCGTGGGCAACAGCTTCGACGGCATAGTCAGCGAATCCCAGTCAGATACGGTTATCAGGGAAATCGATTTCCAGCTCGAGGAGTCCCAGAACCGTTCCGGTTACGTTTTCTATCATATCCAGACAAAGCACGGCAATATACGCAGGGTTGTTAATCACTGGACCCTGGTTCACGACAGTTCCGAAGGCGATCTCTTTTATGCCTGTATTTTCCTTCATAAAACCGACAATGTGGGCTCGGATTTCGATTCCACGACAGGCCTTTACGGAAAGCGCAAGCTCACCAGGCATGTCGCCGCCGTAAGCAGAAGGCTGGGTGACAAAAGCTCGGGAGACTACGCCATTATCTACGTGAACCTTGTGAATTTCAAGCTTCTTAATATCGAAAAGGGCGTGACCGCAGGTGACGATTGTCTGACGATTATCTCCGACATTCTGCGGCGCTGCTATAAAAAAGCCTATATTTCCCGGATTTCCGGTGACCATTTCGCGGTTTTTTCCGGATATGAAAATCTCGTTCAGAAGTCCGAAGAGGTCAGAAAGCAGTTCTTTGACGCATACGGCGGCGAAAACCACGTTGTGCTGAAGTTCGGAATATACCATTTTCCCCTGCTTCCGAATTTTGACATAGAATTTGCTCTTTCCCAGGCAAAGATTGCCTGCGACCATATCAAATACGATTCAAAAACTGATGTTATTGAATATTCGGACAATCTGATAAAGGAAATCAAAACCGGCCAGCATGTGGTCCGTAAAATCGACGAGGCCATTGAGAAGGGGTGGATCCGGGTGTATTTCCAGCCGGTGATCCGCTCCCTGACCGGGTGTCTTTGCGGGATGGAATCCCTGGCCCGCTGGATTGACCCGGAATTCGGCTTTTTAAATCCTAATCAGTTTATCGGGATTCTGGAGCAGGAACGCTGCATCCATAAGCTGGACTGCTTCATTGTGCAGGAAGTCTGCAAAAGCATACATGAACGTCTCGAGGCGGAGCTGCCCATGGTTCCCGTATCGGTGAATTTTTCCAGACTGGACTTTGTTATGTGCGACATGCTTTCGGTGGTGGGAGCGGCGGTGAAAAAGTATGACGTTCCCAGGGACTGCCTCCATATTGAGGTCACGGAAAGCATGATTTCCTCAGACAAGGAGATGATGAGGGGCGTTATCAACAGCTTCCGCAAAGCAGGCTATGAGGTCTGGATGGACGATTTCGGCAGCGGCTATTCATCTCTGAACCTTTTAAAGGATTATCAGTTTGACACTCTCAAACTGGACATGAATTTCCTCTATCCCTTCACGGAAAAGTCCAGGAATATCGTACGTTCCACCGTGACCATGGCCAAGGAAATCGGTATGAAGACCCTGACGGAGGGCGTGGAAACAAAGGAGCATCTGGATTTCTTAAGGGAAATCGGCTGTGAAATGATTCAGGGCTATTATTACGGACGGCCCGAGCCGCTGGACGAAGTCTTCCGGCAGCTTGAAGAAAAGGGTATTCAGATCGAAACCAGATCTCAGCGGTATTTCTACGAGGTTGCGGGCTTCCATGCCAGGGCCACGGACACCCCTTTGGAAATCATAGAGGATGACAACGGTTCTTTCCGGACTCTCTTTATGAACCGGAAATATCAGGAGCAGATTTTTGAAGAGGCCTCAGGTCTGGATATAGAGGAGATTGACCGGCGTATCTACCACACGGAATCTCCACTTATCCATAAGTACCGGGAATTTGCGGATCAGCTGGAGAGCACTGACAGGCCCGAAAGATTTTACTATACCGCCAACGGAAATTATTACTGCTTTGAGGGGCAGACCCTGGTAAACACCGGTGAAAAGCACATAATAAAAGGTTCGATAATAAACCTGACCAAAGACCAGTGGAAAAACGAAAAAGAAAGGCTGGACTCCAAGCTTCATGAGCTCAACCTGCTTTTTGAGGCCGTGCTTCTGGTAAATATAAGGTCCATGACCCTTTCACCTCTTCTGGGAAGCTTTCTCTTTACCAAAACTGACCCGGATTCCCATATCAGCCTTTCGGAGGGTCAGCAGCACATTCTGGAAAGGGTTCATCCGGAGGATTGTGACCTCTTCCGGGCCTTTATTGACGGCAATACCCTTTATGACAGAATCGTCCGGTCGGAAAAGGGCTATGTGAACGAGGCTTTCAGACTGCGCAGCGAAGACGGGGGCTATTGCTGGAAAGAGGCATACCTGATGCTGATTCCCGGCACCGGAGGAAAGGAATATCTATATTGTTTAAAATCTTTAAATGAAAGCATTTTTGAAAGGAGCCGGCAGTGACTATCGAAGAAATTCTCGGAAAATGCGACCATACCCTGCTGAAACAGACCGCTTCCTGGGAGGAAATAAAGGCTCTCGCGGACGACGCGGTCAGATTTAATACGGCTTCAATCTGTATTCCTCCCTGCTATGTCAGGCAGGCAAAGGACTATGTGGGAGATAAAATGAAGGTCTGTACCGTAATCGGCTTCCCGAACGGCAACATGACCACAGCCGCCAAGGTATTTGAAACCGGGGACGCGATAAAAAACGGCGCGGACGAAATTGACATGGTGATCAATATCGGCCGGCTTAAAGCCGGAGAGGACGAGGCTGTGCTCCGGGAAATCCGGGAAATCCGGAAAGCGGCGGCGGGCCGGATCCTTAAGGTCATCGTGGAGGCCTGTCTTTTAAATCAGGAGGAGAAAATCCGGATCTGCGGCCTTGTGACCGAGGCGGGGGCGGATTATATCAAGACCTCCACCGGCTTTTCCGAAGGCGGAGCCACCTTTTCCGATGTGGCCCTTTTCGCGGAGCATATAGGCGAAAACGTTAAAATCAAGGCAGCCGGCGGAATTTCCACTCTTGAAGACGCGGAGGAATTTATCCGGCTCGGGGCGGACCGCCTGGGCACCAGTCGTATCGTCGCTCTCGCAAAGGCTCAATGACAGCCTTCCGTACCATTCGTATATACGGCATTGTGCAGGGCGTGGGCTTTCGCCCCACCGTGAAGCGCCTGGCGGATGAATACTCCGTCGCCGGCTCGGTCCGAAACGCCGGAGCATATGTTGAAATCCGGGCCCGGGGCGAAGAGGAGGCCCTGAAAGCCTTTATTTCCGATCTTCAGAGACGCTCCCCGGAGCGCTCGGAAATTCTTAAGTTTTCCGTTTCCCCTGCGAAAGCCTTTGAAGCGGACACCTTTCAGATCACAGATAGCCTCTCCAGACCCGGAGAGGTTTATATTTCCCCGGACATCGCCATATGTGACGACTGCGCCCGGGAGCTTTTCGACAGAGATAACATTCGTTATCTCCATCCCTTCATCAACTGCACCCTCTGCGGGCCGCGATTCACGATTCTCGAACACCTCCCCTACGACAGGGAGCGCACCTCCATGAAAAGCTTCCCGATGTGCCCCTCCTGCGCACAGGAGTATAAAAATCCTGCCTCCAGGCGCTTCGACGCCCAGCCGGTCTGCTGCAATAACTGCGGGCCCGGGGTATACGGTTTTCCGGGCAGGGCGGGGGCGGCAGGGCTTCCGGCGGAACCGGAGGGCGGCCTTTTGCGGGATCTTGCCGCCATCCGGAAGGCCCGGGAAATAATCCGCCGGGGCGGAATCGTGGCGGTTAAGGGAATCGGCGGCTTTCACCTCTGCTGCGACGCCGGAAACGACGGGGCGGTACGTCTCCTTCGGGAAAGAAAGCACCGCCCGGCAAAGCCCTTTGCCCTGATGTCTGATAATATCGATACGGTGCGAAGCCTCTGTTTTGTAAGCGATGCGGAAGAAGCGGAGCTTACCGGCCACAGGAAACCCATTGTGCTTTTAAAAAAGCGGGAGAGCGCCTTTCCCCGGGCTTTATCCATCTCCCCCGCTGTCGCTCCGGATAACCCCCGTCTCGGCGTTATGCTGCCCTACGCCCCCATACATTTATTGCTGTTCCGATATGACGAAACGGACGACGGCGGGAACGGCGTTGTCTCCGGTTCCGGCCCCGCACGCTTTCCGAAGGCCCTGGTTATGACCAGCGGCAATGTTTCCGGCGCCCCGATCGCGAAGGATGACGAAAGCGCGGTTTCAATGCTCGATGATATCGCGGATTATTTCCTGAGCCACGACAGGCCGGTTCTCACCCGGGCGGACGATTCCGTGGTTATCTTTTCCGGCGAAAGGCCGTATTTTATCAGAAGATCCCGGGGCTATGCCCCTCTGCCGGTTATTATGGAGAATCCGCCGGAAGTAAAGGACGTCCCGGCCCTTTCAGGCCTGACTGCGCCCGGGATAACAGGTGATATTTTAGCTGTGGGAGGAGAGTTTAAGAACACTTTCTGCATCGGGAAAGGGAATCTCCTCTATCCCTCAGCCTATATCGGAGACATGGAGGACGAGCGCTCCGTGGCAGCGCTGGAGGAATCCGCGGAACGGATGATCACCCTTCTGGAGGCAGATATAAAAACCGTGGTCTGCGACCTGCATCCCGGCTACAACACCACGCACTTCGCCGAACGCTTTGCCGGAAAGAAAGGCGCCGGGCTTATACGCGTGCAGCACCACCACGCCCATATTTTATCCTGTATGGCGGAATATGACCTCAAAGGCCCCGTTCTGGGCATAGCCCTTGACGGCACAGGGTACGGCACCGACGGCACGATCTGGGGCGGGGAGATACTGGAGGCGGATTTAAAAGGTTTTACCAGAAAAGCGTACCTTACGCCTTTCCGGCAGCCCGGAGGGGATGCCGGGGCAAGAGAGGGATGGCGCATTGCCTCCTCCCTCATCCGTCAGACATTTCCGGAGGCGGAGAGCGCGGAATTATCTGCCGCTCTGGGACTCTGCGAAGAAGCGGAATTTGATATGCTGCGAAAAAGCCTGTTATCGGGCGTTAACGTCCGTACCTCCACAAGCTGCGGCAGGCTCTTTGACGCCGTAAGCGCGATTCTGGGCCTGAAAAGGGAATCCGCCTTTGAGGGGGAGGCCGCGATGGCTTTGCAGTTCGCGGCGGAGCGCTTTGAACGCCGGGACGGGAAAAGCGGATACGGGGAAGCTGCCGCCAAAGCCGGAGTTTCCGCCGCCGGTCCCGTCATCGACACCCCGGCCCTCATAAGACGCATGGCAGCAGGCCGTCTGGCCGGGGAAAATACGGAGAGCCTGGCCTTTGAATTTCATGATACCCTCTCGGCCCTTATTGCCATAAAAACCCTGGAGCTGGGAGTGGAAAGCGGTATCCGCACCGCCGTCCTCTCGGGGGGCTGCTTTCAGAATCTGCTTTTTCTCAGGCTTTTAAGCTCAAAACTTGAAAAGAGAGGCTTCAGGGTTTTTACACCCCGAAGCCTCCCCGCAAACGACAATGGTCTGTCCCTCGGACAATGCTTTTACGGCCTTGCCGCAGAACGCCCCTGACCTATTCCTCCGGAAAATTCCCGTCGTCCTCTTCCTCTGAGAGGTCATCCTTATCGTCCCTGACCCGGCGCACGAGATAGAGGAACTCAGCCTTGTAGTCGTCGTCCAGCACGGCGGGAATAAGCTTCAGCCTGTCATAGATTACCTGATAGGAAGAATCGCCCTTGTATTCCGAATCCCGAAGCAGCATACCGAACTGGGCAACACCGGCGGCCCAGGAGGTGTCGTCGTCCATTTCCTCCGTGTACATGTCCGCGGTCACGGGATAGTCCCGAAGCACCGAGGTATCGCCGTCAGGCTCCTTATAGCGGATGTTTACGGTAAGCAGCTCACCGGAGTTTTCATCCTTTTCCCCGTCTCCGTCCCCGTTGGTTTCAGCGGTGTTTCCGTACTTTGAGGCCACCTCCGGGATTTCATAACCGGAATCCTTCGTCACTATTTCATAGAGCACGGTAACGGTCTGTCCGGAGCCCACCTCGCCGCCGTCCTTCGTATCATCGGCAAAGTCCTCGTCCGCCATCTTCCGGTTTTCATAACCGATCTGGCGGTAGCCCTTCACCTCGGCAGGATTGAATTCCACCTGGAACTTCGTGTCCTTCGCCACGGTATAAATGGTCTGGGAAAGCTCCTTGTCCAGAACCTTCTTCGCCTCTCCCGTGCAGTCGATATAGGCGTAGTTTCCGTTGCCGTGATCCGCCAGGGCTTCCATCTTATCATCCATATAGTTCCCCTCGCCGAAGCCCAGGCAGGAGAGGAAAACTCCGCTTTCTTTCTTTTTCTCTATAAGCTCGGTAAGCCCCGCCTCGGAGGAAACTCCCACGTTTAAGTCTCCGTCGGTGGCGAGAATCACCCTGTTGTTGCCTCCCGGGATAAAGAACTTTTCAGCAACCGCGTAGGCTGAATTGATTCCTCCCTCGCCGTTGGTGGAGCCGTAGGCCTCCAGGCCGTCCAGAGCTTCGGCGATTTTATCGTAATCGCTTCCCCTTAAGCCCTCCGCCACGATTTCGTCGTTGCCTGCGTAGGTCACGATGGAAATCCTGTCGTTTTCATTCAGGTTTTTCGCCAGAAGCTTGAAGGCCTTTACCGCCAGGGGAAGCTTGTTATTATCAAACATCGAGCCCGAGGTATCAATCAGGAAGACTATGTTGCTGCCGTTTTCCGGCTCCTTCTCCTCAGCCCTGACGCCTATGCGCAAAAGCTTCGTGTCCTTGTTCCAGGGGCAGGAGGTTAAGGCCGTGGTGACGGAGAAACGCTCGCCCTCCTCCGGCTTCGGATAGTCATAGTCGAAATAGTTGATCAATTCCTCAAGCCGGATGGCACCGGGTTCAAGGCCGTACCCTTCAAATATGGTGCGGCGGAGATTGGAATACGTAGCGGTATCCACGTCCGCTCCGAAGGTGGAAAAAGGCCTTGTTTTCGTGGAAACGAAGCCGGATTCCTGCACGTCGTTATAGCCTTCCCGGTCCACCGGAAGGGGCTGGGGATCAAACCAGGGCTCCTCAGGGTATCCTTCCTCATAATAGCCGTCCTCCGCCACAGCCCCGGAGGCATATTCCTCCACGGGCGCGGTTTCCATCTCCGGCGCGGTGGCCCCGGCATCCGCGGCATAATATTCCACGGAGGAACTGGAACCGAAAAGCTTTGAAAGGAAGCCGCCTACCAGGGACGAGTTTGCAGTAGTGCCTGCATTGTAGTCATAATCCGGCTCTTCATAAACATACAGTCCGTCATAGGACTCACCTGCCGCGGTTATGCGCGCGTCGATATCGTCCCCCTCTGACACTTTGTTTTCCGAAGGCGCAGTTTCCGGTTTTTTCCCGGATTCCGCCGTTTCCGGGTTCGCAGGGGGCTCCTGCCCGGGCCGGGCTGTGTTTCCCGCGCCGCATGCACTGAGCAGGGTACTTAACACCAGTGACAGACAAACAATGGCAGCCAGCGCTTTTCTTCTCATAATTTTTCCTTTCTGCCGGAATGCGGCCGGCGCAGGGGGTTTTTGCGGATTGCTTTTCCTTAAGAAATATCCTGTATCAATCATACTTTACGGGTATATCAGTGTCAACGTTCCTTTGTTGCTTTTTACTATGAAATATATTAGAATTATTACGGAAATTGTTTATTATTTCCAAAATATCATTTATCACAAAAGGAGGAGAACACATGAAGAAGCTTTTGGCATTGGCTCTGACCGGAATTATGGTCTTAAGCCTGGCGGGATGTACCGGAGAGGCAGCAGCCCCTGCGGCTGATTCGGGAGCGGCTCCGGCCCCGGCAGGGGAGAGCGCCGAAGCTCCTGCGGCTGATGACGCTGCGGGCGCGGGCGGTCTTGACGACCTGATTGCGGCGGCCCAGGAAGAGGGCGAGCTCATCGTCTACGGTTTCTGCGAAGAGGACTATCTGGCGGCAGCCTGCGAGCACTTCGAAGAGCTCTACGGCATCAAGGTGCAGTATCAGCGGCTTTCCACCGGCGAGGTGCAGAGCAAGATCGAGGAAGAAAACGGCAATCCTTCAGGTGACGTCTGGTTCGGCGGCACGACCGATCCCTACAACGTAGCCACCGCGGAAGGGCTTCTCGAGCCCTACGAGGCACAGAACGCCAGCCACTTAATCGGCGATATGTACCGCGACAAAGACGGCAACTGGTACGGAATCTACAAGGGAATCCTCGGCTTCATGGTCAACCGCGACGAGCTGGAGCGCATGAATATCGAAGCTCCCGCGGACTGGCAGGATCTGCTTGACCCCAAGTATAAGGGCCTTATCTGGCTTTCAAACTACAATACAGCCGGCACGGCGAAGCTGGTGGTCAACACCATGATCCAGAAATACGGCCACGACGAGGGCATCCAGTATCTCGTGGATCTGGATAAGAACATCGAAGTTTATACGAAGTCCGGCTCCGGCCCCTCCAAGAATGTTGGCACGGGCGAGTGCGTCGTCGGTATCGGTTTCCTGCATGACGGCATCACCCAGATCGAGGACAACGGCTACGGCAACATCGACCTTATAATTCCGTCCTCCGGAACTTCCTTCGAAATCGGCGCAACGGCCATTTTCAAGGGCTGCAAGCATCCCAACGCTGCAAAGCTCTGGGTCGAATATGCCTTAAGTCCCGAGTGCGTTGAACTGGCTGCCCAGAACGGCTCCTATCAGTTCCTGGTTCTCGACAACGCCGAGCAGTCCGCGATTGCATCGGAATTCGGCCTTGATCCGAACAACGTAATGGACTACGACTTTGAAGACGCCAAGGAAAACACCACGAAGTATGTGGAAGAGGTTATGGAAGCTCTCGGCAGCGCAGCCGACGATCGTTTCCAGACAGAATAAAACACGGGAGGCCGGCGGGTATGAAGGGGAAAAACGGACAGGGAGCGGAGCTGGACCGCAGAAAATTCTGGGCGGATCCGGTCATGGTTACTACAATAGTCGTTTTGATCGCGTTTCTGACGCTGTTTATTCTCTACCCGCTGGCCATTCTTCTTGTAGACAGCTTTATAACCGACGAGGGGATCACCCTCGATGTATTTAAACGGGTGCTGGCGATGACCAATTTCCGCAGGGCCATCACCAACACCCTCAAGGTGGGCTTTCTGGTCGGCATCGCCTCCGCGCTGATCGGACTTCTGTTTGCCTATGTGGAGGTATATGTTAAATTACAGACGAAAATGATGGGCGGGCTCTTCCGGGTGGTTTCCATGCTCCCGGTGGTTTCCCCGCCTTTTGTATTGTCGCTTTCAATGATCATGCTCTTCGGCAAGGCGGGAATAGTGACGCGCTATATCCTTCATATATATGACAACAGCGTGTACGGCTTCTGGGGCATAGCCATAGTTCAGACCCTGACCTTTTTCCCGGTGTGCTACATGATGCTGAGGGGCCTTCTTAAAAACATCGACCCCTCGCTGGAGGAAGCGGCAAGAGATATGGGAGCCTCAAGATTGCGGGTTTTCCTGACGGTAACCCTGCCTCTTATTCTTCCGGGGCTCGGCAACGCCTTTCTTGTGACCTTCATCGAGTCCATCGCCGACTTCGCCAACCCTATGATCATCGGCGGTTCCTTCGATACCCTGGCCACAACAATCTATCTCCAGATCACCGGAGCCTACGACAAAGAGGGCGCCTCGGCAATGGCCGTGGCCCTGCTTTTTATAACGCTTGTTATGTTTATTGTCCAGAAATATTACCTGGAGGCGAAGAGCACCGCCACCCTTTCCGGAAAGGCCAGCCGCGCCAGGATGCTGATTACCGACAAAAGCGTGACAAGGCCTTTAAGCTTTCTTTGTTCGCTTCTCGCCATCTTCGTTATCCTGATGTATATCTGCGTGCCTTTCGGAGCCCTGTTTAAGACCTGGGGCTACGATTTCCACCTGACCACGAAGTGGTTCGTCCAGGTCTTCAAACGCTATAAGGGCTTCAAGGCCTTTAAAGACTCCTTCGTGCTTTCACTGATAGCCTCGCCGATAACGGCCCTGCTTTCCATGATAATTTCCTATCTTGTGGTGAAGAAAACCTTTAAGGCGAAGGGCTTCATCGAAGCGGTGTCCATGCTGGCCATGGCCGTTCCCGGCACGGTTCTGGGCATCGGCTATATCCGGGGCTTTTCCGCCGGGGTTTTCCGTACCGGCTTCCTGCAGGGGCTCTACGGCACCGGAGCGATCCTGGTTATCGTCTTCATCGTGCGAAGCCTGCCCACCGGTACCAGAAGCGGTATTTCCGCCCTGAGGCAGATAGACAAAAGCATAGAGGAATCCGCCTATGATATGGGGGCCGGGAGCTTCCACGTGTTTATGACCGTAACCCTCCCCCTTATCAAGGACAGCTTCCTCTCCGGGCTTGTCACGGCCTTTGTGCGCAGCATCACGGCCATCAGCGCCATCATCCTGCTGGTGACGCCGCAGTTTCTGCTTATCACGGTGCAGATCAATGAATTTGCCGAAAAAGGCGCCTACGGCATCGCCTGCGCCTTTGCCACGATCCTGATAGTCATAACCTACGGTTCCGTTCTGCTTATGGATCTCATTATCAAGCGCTTCGGCACCAGTAAAGCCATACAGGAGCAGTAAATCAGTTTAAATGCCGTCGCAGGCGGCGCGGAAAGGAACACCATGTCTAAAGAAAAAAAGGGTATTAAGCTGGAGCACATTTCCAAAATTTACAGGGATCCGAAGACAAAGCAGGATTTTTACGCGGTACATGACGCGAACCTGACGATCGAACCGGGCAGCTTTGTGACTCTCCTGGGGCCCTCAGGCTGCGGAAAAACCACCACGCTCCGCATGATTGCCGGCTTCGAAAGCCCGGACGAGGGCGAGATTTACTTAGGCGGCGAAGCCATAAACGCCCTGACCCCGAACAAGCGGGATACGGCCATGGTTTTCCAGAGCTACGCCCTGCTTCCCCACTACAACATTTTCGACAACGTGGCCTACGGACTGAAGCTCAGGAAGCTGGGAAAAGAGGAGATTAAGGAGAAGGTAACCGCGATTTTAAAGCTCGTGGGACTGGAGGGGATGGAAGCAAGAATGACCAACCAGCTTTCCGGCGGCCAGCAGCAGCGAGTGGCCCTGGCCCGTGCCCTGGTGCTGGAGCCCGGTGTCCTCCTTTTCGACGAACCCCTTTCAAACCTGGACGCGAAGCTCAGGGTTTCCATGCGTACCGAAATCCGCCGGATCCAGCAGGAGGCCGGCATCACGGCGGTCTATGTCACCCACGACCAGAGCGAAGCCATGGCCATTTCCGACCGGATTATCATTATGGAAAAGGGAGTGGTTTCCCAGACAGGCTCGCCGCAGGAAATCTATTACCACCCCACGAATGAATTCGTGGCGGATTTTATCGGAGAAGCCAATTTCCTCCGGGGAAAAGCCGTTTCCGTTTCCGGCGGTAAAGCAGAGCTTGAAATAGAAGGAAGCAGAATAGAGGTTTCGCAGGAAGGCATCACCGAAGGTCGGGACTGCACCCTGGTGCTGCGTCCGGAAGCCGCGCTCATTGCCGATAAAGGCCAGCTTCCCTGCAAAGTCATTTTAAGCTGCTTCATGGGAAGCTACCAGAACTACCACGTTATGGTAGGAGATACCCTTGTAAAGATCACGGATTTCAACCCTAAGAACAAGAAAATATACAATGTCGGAGATACCGCGTTTGTGGCCTTTGACGTTGAGAATACGCACATCCTGTAAACGGGAGAACCTCCATGTCTCTTCTTGCCGCATTTATGGTACCTCATCCGCCGATGCTCCTGCCCGAAGTCGGAAAGGGGCGGGAAGCGATGCTTTCAGAAACCTTAAGAGGCTATGAACGGGTTGCGGAACGCATAGCCTCTCTCGCCCCGGACACCATCGTTATTTCCTCGCCCCACGGCGTGGCCTTTCCAAGATATTTCAACATCTCCACAGGGGAGACGGAAAGCGGTTCCCTTGAACGCTTCGGGGCTCCCGGAGTACGTCTCGAGGTGCCCCTCGACACGATTTTTTCGATGCAGCTTGCGGGAAACGCCGAAAAAGCGGGGATTGAAGCGGGAGCGCAGGGCTGCAGGGAAGCCTGTCTCGATCACGGCACCCTTATCCCCCTATGGTTCATTCTGCAGAAATACAAAAGCTTCCGCCTTGTGCGCATCGGGCGCTCCGGCCACCCCATGTCCGCCTGGTACGCTCTGGGCATGGAAATTCAGGCTGTGTCTTCGGAGCTTAACCGCCGGACGGTCTTTATTGCCAGTGGCGATCTTTCCCATAAGCTGAAAGAAAACGGCCCTTACGGCTTTGATCCTGCGGGTCCGGAATATGACTTTCGTATAACGGGCGTTATGGAACGTGCCGACTTCGGGGAGCTCTTCGGTTTTGACGCCGGATTTCTTAAAAAAGCCTCGCAGTGCGGCCACAACTCCTTCGCCATGCTCGCGGGAACGCTGGATTCCCGCCCTGTCCGGGCGGAAAAGCTTTCCTACCAGGACGTAACCGGCGTGGGCTACGCAATCTGTGCCTTTGAGCCCCTTTCCGATACTCCGGAGCCTTCCCGGGCTTTTCTGGACAAATATCTTAAACAGGAAAGAGAGAAGCTCAAAAGCTCCGGAAGGACGACCCCTGAGGATCTCTATGTGCGTCTGGCCGGAAAAGCCCTGGAAGCCTTCGTGCTCTCCGGGCGGCGGCTTTGGTGGGACCAGCTTAAGCAGGACTTTCCGAACCCCGGCGAGGAGCTTTCCGAAGACTTTGAGCGGCTCGGAGAGGACTGCCCCGGCACGGCGGTAACCCTTCTTAAAAACGGAGCGGAGAGGACGCGCTGCGGCATTCCTCACAGAATCCCGATATCCCTTGCCGATGAAATAATCGACCTGACCATAACCGCCGGATCCGAAGATCCGGACTTTCCGCCCGTCAGACCGGAAGACCTCCCCGGGATCAGCTGCCGCGTCGAAATCCTCCAAAGCAGCGGAGCGAACGGAGAGAACCTCACGGCGGAGGTGCATGAACAGGACGGCCCGGCGTCCCAAAAGGGCTGAAAGTCTTTCATAATTAATGCATTCGTGTTATAGTAAACGAAGTCAGAAGGAGGACACCATGGCCGGATTAAAGGATACCGTTTCAAAAAGCTTTACGGCGATCAATTTAAAGAAAAACAATTTTGTGACCATCAACAAAATAAATACCTATATTTCCACGCTGGAGCACGAAATCAGCTCCCTGTATTCCAGGATGGGCACAAACGCCTATGCCAGATGGAAAAAGGACGGCGGATTCGACACTGATCAGTTGAACGAATTCTGCGAAAAAATCAGGGAAAAAGAAGAGGAAATCGCCAGACAGAAGGCCCGGATACAGGAAATCGAAGAGGAAGAAAACCAGATCCTCGGCAGAAACGAAGACTCCGGGGAAGAAATCGTGGGCAGGGTTTACTGTGCTTTCTGCGGAACCGCGAATTCCGACCAATACAAATTCTGCGTCAAGTGCGGCAAGCCTTTATGATCCGTGTTGAGGGGATCCGCAAATCCTACGGAAAAAAGGCTGTACTGACGAATGTTAATCTGTCCCTCGAAACCGGAGAGCAGGCCGCGATTATCGGCCGGAACGGCTGCGGAAAAACAACGCTTATGCATATTATGGCGGGAATCACAAAGCCGGACGCCGGAAGCGTGAGCTATTTCGGACACAACATATTTAAAGAAAAACGCACCGTCGCAAAATATTGCGGCTATCTTCCCCAGGGGGACTGTCTTCTGGAGGAACTGAGCGTTCAGGACAATATAAGTCTCTGGAGCGGAAAAAGCGGAGCGCCGTCCGGAGAGCTCACGGATTTTTTCGATCTCAAGGAAATACTGAAGGTACCGGTTAAGAATCTCTCCGGCGGAATGAAACGCAGGGTCAGCATTGCCTGTACGATGGTGGGATGGCCCCCTGTTTTACTTCTGGACGAGCCCACAGGAGGGCTGGACCGCTATTATAAGGCGGAAATCCGGGAGCTTATGGGCCGCTACAGGGCCCTTAACGGGATTCTCGTTATCGTGACCCATGACGAAGAGGAAATAAAAACCTGCAGCCGGTGTTTTGAGCTGTCAGGCGGTGTACTTAAGGAGGCAACATGAGCGAAGGAAGAAAAATCACAGGTTATGATCCGATGACCGGGGCGCCGATATACGAAGAAGCCGCACCGGCTCCCACGGGGAAGATCACCGGCTACGACCCCATGACCGGAGCGCCGGTATACGAAGAAGTCGCACCGGCTCCGTCTGCCGCGCCCACCGGCAAAATCACCGGCTATGACCCCATGACCGGCGAACCGGTTTACGAAGGTTCAGCTCCCACCCCGCCTCCCACGGGAAAAATCACCGGCTACGATCCGATGACCGGAGAACCGGTTTACTCAGGCGGCAAGGGCGGTTCGGGCGCAGGCGGTACCGGCGGCGTACCGAAGGCCGCCAAAATTGCCGGGATAGTCGCCGGCGGCATTGTCGTTGTTCTGATTCTGGCACTGATAGTTTTCAGAATCGCTCTGGGGAGAAACGGCAAATTCCTGCTGGCTCTTAAGAGATCCGCCGATCTCGGAGCGTTCGTGGAAGCTCTTGACGTTTCGGATATCATTCTGAACGGCGATTATACCACCGGCCTGACGTTAACCTCGGATGATCTCACAGTTGAAATGGAAGCCGCCGGCGATGCCGGAAAAGGCAATTATTCATACTGGGCCCACGCAGACGCTGACGGAAACGAAGCCGAGGCCACGCTCACCCTTGATAAAAAGACCCTTGCGCTTTACGTTCCGGAAATTCTGGACGATGTCCTTGTATATAACTACACGGAGGACAATGACGGTTATATTGCGGAGCAGCAGGGAATGGAGCAGATTTGTGAAAATCTGGAGGCGACTACTTCCATGCCCGCTCCGAAGAAATATTACAAGCTGCTGCAAAGCGCCGTAATCAAGTCCTTCAACAAGCTTAAATTCCATAAAATATCTTCAAAAGGGATTAAGATCAACGGAAAGAAGAGAGACTGCAAGGGCTACAGCGCGGAGCTGAACGAAGCCGCCGCCAGAACATTTTTAACCGGTCTGGAGAAGACCTGGAACACCTATGAAAAAGACGCGAAGGTTCCCGAGGAGGTTTCCGACAAGGTGGAAGACTTTTTTGACACCATGTCCGACCAGGATTTCGACGACATCGATGATAGTGAGATTCATATCTATCTTTACGGCGGAAAAGTCGCCCGCCTGGAATTTGAAGCATACGGAAGCGACGTTCTGTGCATCGAATTTCACGGAGGCGATTACTGGACGCAGAACATGACCGTTGAATCGGCCGGAACCGCGGTTGAAATCTCCGGAAAATCCGAAAAAAAAGTGGAAAAGCGGAAAATTTCCGCTGCCTCTGTCGATATTCTGGAATACAAATACAACACAAGAAGCGGAGAGCTGCAGGTTGAGCTGGGAAACAACATTGCATCAGCCAAAATCAAGGGAAAGCTTGTTAAGAAGGGAAAGGGCTTTTCCCTTACCGTTGACGATATCGAGGCCGAGGGCATGAGTCTTTCCGGCATGTTAAACGACGCGAGTTTGACACTGACCATGACCAAAGGCGCAAAAATAAAAAAGGTGGATACAAAAACCGCCGTGGATCTAGGCGATATGTCGGAGGAAAAACTTACAAAGCTCGCAGAGAAAGCGGCAAAGAACGGTGAAGAGCTCCTTAAGGATCTGACAAAGGATCTTCCCGGAGAGCTTATGGACGAACTCGGACTGGATTCACTCCTCGGCGATCTTGGCGGATACGATGAATATGCATTGCCGGCTGAGGAAGCTGCACCTGCCGTTGAGCAACCGGTCGAAGAACCGGCCTATGATGGAGACTGGAGCTGGTAAGAGGCCTTTTAAGGCGATCCGAAGAAACCCATGGGATGATAAAAAGGCTCCTTCAATATATCAGAATTGAATATAAACGGACTGCGGCGGTTTTTGTCCGCGTCCTTGTCAGTCTCCTTCTTTTGATCGCGGCTATGGGCATCATTGCCCTCGGAAGCGCTTTCGCTCTCTACCAGGGCGGCATGTTTGAGCCCATTCACGTGGGAATAGTTGTAAAGGACGATGACAGGGAGCTTGCCCTCGCGGTCCGTTTAATTATGTCCATGGAGAGCATAAGCCGTTTCTGCGCCCTTGACGCCATGAGCGAAAAAGAGGCGGAGCAGGGGCTTAAGGCAGGAGAGCTGGACGGAGCCATCGTGCTCCAGGAGAATTTTTACGAAGACATCAATACGGGAATCAACACTCCCGCAACGGTCATCCTGCCTCCCGGCGGAACTCTCGGCGGCTCTCTCTTCCGTGAGTTTCTGGAGGCCGGGGTTTCCATGGTGGACACTGCGGAGGCCGGAATATATGCCGTGACGGATGCCTCCCGGGTCTATGAGATGAAGCTTTCACGCACCGAAATGGAAGAGCTTCTGACCGGGCTTTATACCGGGGCCGTTCTTAAACGGGGAGACTGTTTCGAAGCTCTGGTGGCAAGTCCTCTCGGAGAACTGAATATCGTTGACCACTTCGCACTGGCGGCGATACTGGGAATCCTGCTGCTGACGGGCTTTTATTTCGGATTTCTGTATTCTCCCTCCGATCTTGCGGCGGAACAGAAGCTTTTAAGCGGGGGTATAGGCCCCGTTTTAACCGGAGCCGTTAAGCTTTTTGTGATGACCACCGTGCTTCTCGTTTTGTGCCTCCTGCTGAATCTGTGCTTCAGCGGCGCCCTTTCGCTGTTTAAGCTGCGGGCGGGGAAATTCCTTCCGTCGGATTTGCCCTTCCTCCTTGTTCTCTGTTTTTCGGTGGCGGGGTTTTTTCATTTTGTATATTCCCTGGGCTCAAATGCCCATTCAAATAAAAACATTCTGCTCCTTCTGGAGCTCATACTGATAGCCTTAAGCGGCATAGTTCTGCCTGTGGCATATTTTCCCGGAGCGCTTAAAGGGGCTTTTTCCTGTCTGCCCGGTTTTGCCTGGCTGGATCTTCTGACCCGGACAATGAGCGCTTCGGTTACCCTTACGGCTTTTGCTCCGGCGCTGCTCTACGGTTTGGGATTTTCTTCTGCGGGGATTTTGCTGCAATGGAAAAGGCTGCGATAAGATATCTGTTGTTATTAAAACGTTCCGTAAAAACCGGCGCGTCACTATGGGCCACGGCCCTTATGGTGCTCTTTGTCGCTGTTTTTGCCTTTGTACGGCCTCCGGAAAAGGAGGGCACGAGGGTGCTCCTTTACGGTTCAGACGAAACCGCGCAGGAGATAATCCGGGAGCTTGAAAAAAGCGGCTCGGCCTTTTCCTTTGAGGAGGCGCCGGACCGTGAATACCTTGAAGAGGCTGTCCGTTCCTCGGAAGCGGAGTGCGGCTTTGTTTTTGATGATGAGTTCGGGAAAAAATGCCGGGAGGGAGACACGGAGGAAAGCATAATTTTTGTGACCTCCCCCTTTACCGTAAAAGGAAACGTTGCGTCGGAGACCGTTTTTGCCTCGCTCTTAAAGCGCTATTCGGAGCTGATGCTCAAGCGCGAGAGCGAAAGGATTTTTGAAGAACCGGAGGAGGCTTACGCTCTTGTGGCGGAAAAAAATGCCCTCTACTCGGACAGCGATTACATCTTTAAGCTTGAATATACCGGAGCGGAGGAAAGCGACAGCACAGACCGGGAGAAAACATCAGAGCAGGAAAACCGGCGCCTCCCGGTGCATGCCCTGACGGCGCTTTTTCTCTTTATGCTCTGCCTTTTCGATCAGGAGGAAAACAAATTCAGCTTCGGAAAGGGCCGGCTTTTCGGCGGCGGTTTTTTTCTGCTTAAAAACCTTGCGGCTCTGACCATACCCGCCGCGGCTGCCCTCATTTTAAACCGCCTTCTGGAGCCGGAGGTACCCTGGGGCGCGGAGTTTGCCCTGCTTGCCCTGCTCCTCCTCCTCTGTCCTTTATGGGCAAGGCTTCCGGGGCTTTTGTTCCGGCGTCAGGAAGGATTTCTGTGCCTCACGATTTTGCTGCTTCTTTTTTCCTTTGTGCTGACGCCCGTCTTCTGGAACCCGGCCGGATATCTTCCGGCGCTTTCAAAGCTCGGCTGTATCCTGCCGAACGGGCTGTATGTGTATCTTTTGGGACTGACGCTATGATTTACGCCGCGGAACGATCCGCGCGTTTTAAGGGAGGTTGAAACTTGTTTTGCACAAAATGCGGAAAAAAACTGATAGAAGGAGCGAAGTTCTGTAAATACTGCGGAACAAAAGCCAGGGATATCACGGATGTCGCGCCGGATCCCGGGGATTTCACACCGGTCACGAAAAAGGCTCCCGCGACACCGGAATTCGATGATTTCACACCGGTCACGAAAAGGCCACCGGTATCGGAAAGAAGATCGGTAAGGGAACCGGAAAGAAGGCCGCCCGGAGGTATGGGCTCCTTCATAAGGGCCGCCGAGGAAGAGCTGGAGGAACCGGAGGAAAAACCCGGGCGCTCCCTCGTGCCGCTGATAGCTGTTCTGGTTGTCGTGATACTCGCCATCGTCGGCGTCTCCCTGTTTTTTGTGCTGAAAGGAAGCTTTGAAGCCAGGGAGGAAGCCAGGCAGGAGGCGGAGCGGGCTGCGGAAAAGAAAAAGAACAAGAAAAAGGCCGAAGCAAAACCGAAGACGGCTGAGGAGGAAGCCTTACCGGCAGAAGAGGCGGCGCCGGCCGCGGAGGAGCCTGTACCGGCTGAGGAGGAAGAGGCGCCGGCGGAAGAAGAGGCCGCGGAAGAAGAGGAAGAAGAGTCCGAAGCTCCCCATACTTATGATTATATCGTTAAAGACCTTACCTGGGATCAGGCCTTCGCCGAATGCCGCGAATGGGGCGGGCACCTCGTGACCTTCGAGTCGGACGAGGAATTCCGTGATGTTCTTGAAGCCCTGAACCAAAAGGATCTGACCGGCATTTCCTTCTTTGTCGGAGGAAAGCGGGACGCCGGCAGCAAAGAATATCGCTGGGTGAATGAGGACGGTGATTACTTCGGTGAAGCCGTTAACGGCGGCGACTACAGCGGTTACTGGCTGGAAAATGAGCCCAGTTTCTCGGACGGGGATAACGAGGAAACCCGGATGGACTTAATCTTCCGTTCCAAAGCGGATACCTGGTATTTTAACGACATTCCGAACGACATCCTCGCCGTCTCCGACAGTTTTTCCGGGAAAATAGGGTATATATGCGAGTACGAGTAGCAGGATGGATTTTCAGGGGGGAAGCTGATAATGTTTTGTACGAAGTGTGGAACAAAAATCAAGGAAAATGCTCTTTTTTGCACAAAATGCGGGACGCGCGTCCGGATTCCGGAGGCTCCGCCCGAAGCTGCGGCTCCGGTTGTGCCGACACCTGCCGGAAAGCCGGCAGAAGCTCCCGAAGAACCGCAGCCGGCGGTTATGCCCGAGGCCGCTGCAGAACCTGAAGCCGCACAGCCGGTGATGATGCCCGAAATGCCCGAAGCTCCCCCCCGGGATGCCGGAAAACCGGGACCTATCCCTTCTGATGTGCACAGACCCAAAGAGCACAGAAACGCAAGACCCGAAAAGGAAATGTATGAGCCTGTTCCGAAAGAAAAGGATCAGGGCGTTATTATTGTGATTCTGGGCGCACTGGCCCTGGTTCTGGCTGCCGCCGCGGCAGTTGTGATCATATTTTTTGTGCTGCCGGGCAAGCTTGAACAGAAAGCGGAAGAGCCGGACGAAAACGTGGCAGAAGCCATAGCGGAAGACATGGAGGAAGACGGCGGAGAGACTCTCGATGCCTCACCGGAGGATATTCCCGAAGAAAAATGGGAGACTGATGAAAATACCGCACCCGCGGAAGAAGAGGAGCCCGCGGAGGAGGAAGAGACCGAAGAAGAAGAGGAAGCCGAGCCTGTCGATGAGGGCGACAACGCCGAATTCGGTATCAAGAGCGATACAAAGGAGGATTACGAAAAGGTGGCTGCCGACAGCTACTTCGAATACTATTATGATTCCGATATCGACATGTTTAACTTCACCTATCCCCTTGATCTGTTTAACCTTGTAAAGCGGGACAGGGAAGACTTTACCAACGATTACGGCACCCATCTGGAATCCCTTAAATTCACCGGCAGTGAAGGCTCGTCCCTGCTGTACCGGGTCTATAAGCGAAACGACAGCGCCGGAATGAAGGATGCCGCCGATTTTGTACATGGCCAGGAAATAAAGGAAATGACGGATATCGACAATATTTATCCGGTAAAGGTTGACGGCGACAAGGCCTGGTTCATTGTTACCGGGCGGGACGCGGAGGATGACGATATGCTCCTTTACGACATGTTCTGCCTTACCGGAGATTATGTTTTCCAGATGAAGGTTTCTTTCCCGGACTATGAAAACGCCGACGATAAGTCCGAGAAGGGGTATTACACCGAATACCTTTACCGTTCCTGCGGTTTTTCCAATTCCTCTCACAAGGTAAGATCCTATGAGGACTATAAGAACGATGTCGATTAGAGCCTGTGCCCTGTGCGTACTGCTCTGCGCCGCCCTGGCCCTTTCCGGCTGCGGAAAAAAGGAGGAAGCCGTTTTTACGGATCCGCTTCCTTCTGCGGAGGACAGAACCGATGCCACGCCGGAAATGCCCGGGCTTTCCGGCGGAGCCGAAAGAGTTTCCTTCTCCACGGACAGCTCCCCCGTCGGAGTATCCTCCGATGAACAGCCCTCCCAGCCGGAAATTCTACACTTCGTGGACGTTTTCGGCGAAGAGTACGAAACGGAAATCGACCCTGAGATCCCGAAACACCCCTATGACCTTTCCCTGTTTCAGCGGGACGGGCAGCTTCTTTCCTATACGGATGAGAATTTTCAAAGCTGTTCCGGGATAGACGTTTCCCATCATCAGGAAAAAATCGACTGGGAAAAGGTGGCCTCTCAGGGCTTTACCTTTGCAATCCTGCGTATCGGCTTCAGAGGCTACGGCACAGAGGGAAATCTCGGTGAAGACAGGCAGTTTAAGAATAATCTGGAAGGCGCAAGGGCTGCCGGCCTGAAAACAGGGGTGTACTTTTTCGCCCAGGCGGTTAACGAGGATGAGGCCCGGGAGGAGGCCGCCTTCGTTCTGGAGCTTTTAAACGGAGAAGAGCTTGATCTGCCCGTGGTTTACGACCCGGAAAGTATCCTCGACGCCCCGGCCAGAACCGATAATGTGACCCGTGAACAGTTTACGGCCAACAGCGCCGCCTTCTGCGAAATTATCCGCGAAGCCGGCTATGAGCCGATGATATACGCCAACATGCTCTGGGAGGCCTTTGAACTGGATTTAAACAAACTTCAGGGAATCCCCATCTGGTACGCGGATTACGAGCCGCTTCCCCAGACCCCCTACGACTTCCGGATCTGGCAGTACAGCAACGAAGGACAGGTGGACGGGGTCAGCGGAAGCTGCGATTTGGACATACTGTTTCAGACGAGGGAGCGATAGAGGCTGAAAGATAAGGAAAAATCCGGCGTTCTGTTCGTATAAATTATATTATGCGAACATGTTGTTTTTGCTGTTTCATTCAGGCAAGACGAAAAAAATGCCATGGCAAGTGTGCGTTCGGCTTTATACAGTGTGTCGTTCCTCGAGGATCATGCCCCACGGGGATTCGATGCCGAAGGAGCCGTACGCGCCTTTGAGGCGGCCGAAACGCTCACGGTGTTAAAGACAACGAAATAAACGCCCTGAGCTCTACGGCGAGGACGACAGGCCGCTGGGCAGCTCGTAATGCTGCTTATCCGAAGGATCGTCCCTGCAAAGGTAACCATTTGGATTTGGAAGGTGCCGTAACGCACGGCACGGAAAGGAGAAACATGAAGAAACTGCTGACGATTCTTATTTCATTCTGCCTCGTGTTCGGTATGGTGGGAACGGCGTATGCCGAGCCGGCTGAAGAGGATGGCAATTCCCTTAAAAAGGACGTTGTGATCCTCTTTACCAGCGACGTGCATTGCGGCGTGGATCAGAATTTCAGTTACCCCGGACTGTTCGAAGCAAAAAAATCCCTGGAAGATGAAGGAAATTATGTTGTTCTTGTAGATAACGGAGATTCCATCCAGGGAGAACCCATCGGTTCCATGACGAAGGGAGAAGCGAATATCGAGCTGATGAACACTGTGGGCTACGACATCGCGACCCCCGGGAACCATGAATTCGACTACGGCATGGATCAGTTCCTTTCTCTTACGAAGAAAGCGAAATTCCCCTATATCAGCTGCAATTTCAACAAAGAAGGAACTCCTGTTTTTGATCCTTATATCATAAAGGAATTTGACGGTGTCAAGGTGGCCTTTGTCGGTATCACGACCCCTAAGACCATAACAAGCTCCACTCCGAAATACTTCCAGGACGAGAACGGCAAATTTATTTACGATTTCTGCCAGGACAAGACCGGAGAAAAGATGTATAACGCTGTTCAGTCAGCGGTGGACGCTGCAAGGGACGAGGGCGCCGAATATGTCATCGCTATGGCCCATCTTGGAAACGAGGACAGCTGCAAGCCCTGGACCTATGCGGATGTGGTCTCCAACACCACAGGTATCAACGCCGTTTTGGACGGTCACAGCCACGACTGCGATCAGGTTATAATGCAGAATAAGGACGGAGAAGACGTTCCCAGATCCGCCTGCGGCACAAAGCTTGAAAGTGTCGGTTATTGCAGGCTCGGTACGGACGGAACCCTTACGACAGGTCTCTATACCTACAATAACGAGATCCCCGCTTCAAAGATGTTCAACCTTGACAACAAGGTGTCAAAGCAGATTGCGAAAATATCCGCAAGACTTGAGAAATCCCTGTCGGAGGTTGTGGCAAAAACTTCCGTGGATCTTACAATCAACGATCCCGAGGCAGTGGACAATGAAGGACATCCCATCCGTATCGTGCGCAGGGCCGAAACAAATCTGGCGGACCTCTGCGCGGACGCTTACCGCGATCAGATGGAAACCGACGTCGCCTTCATCAACGGCGGAAACGTCAGAGTCTCGATCCCTGCCGGCGATATCACCAGAGGAGACATCATGAAGGTTCATCCCTTCAGCAACCTTATGACGGTGGTGGAGGTCACCGGGCAGCAGCTCCTTGACGCTCTTGAATGGGGGTGCCATGCCACACCGAGCGAATTCGGCGGCTTCCTTCAGGTATCGGGCTTAACCTATGAGATACATACCTATATTGACAGCAACTGTGTAGAGGACGAGAACGGAATGTTCGAAAAGGTGGACGGCGAATACCGCGTGAAGAACGTGATGGTAGACGGAAAACCTCTGGATCTCGAAAAGAAATACACCGTTGCCTCCAACAGCTATATCCTGACCGAAAACGGCGACGGCTTCACAATGTTTAGCGAAGGCGACATCCTTCAGGATTCCGTGAAGCTTGATAACCAGATCCTTATAGACTACATCACCGGGACACTGGGCGGAGTCGTCGGAGAGGAATACTCCGATCCTTACGGCGACGGCCGCATCATCGCCGTGGAAGAGAAAGACGAAAATTCCAAAGCGGCAGCTGAAGAAAAGAAAAAATAAATATTGCAACCGTAACTTTCAGGGCAATTGAAAAGCCGGGACTGGGGATAAAACCCCTGTCCCGGCTTCCAGTCTTTGAACTGTCTGTTAAGCGGGATTAAGTAAGGATTATCAAAGATTCCAGGTCAAAGGATTCCTGATAATTTTTTCTTCGCCCCGACATCCGCAATTTCTACACATGAAAATCGTTTTATTTTCATTTTTTTCATACAGCTTCCATTCATGTCTTTGTTTAGTAACTATACATTCAGAATACAATCCCACAAGCGTAGTGTCTCCGCCTGAAACCATCTCCAGCTCATCATCGTTAAGCAGCATCCCCGCATTTTCAATGAGGCTCTTCTTTTCCTGTTTTGATTCAGCCTTTTCTACCTGTTTCTTAAGATTGCCTGTAAGTTTCATATACATTCCTTTCAAAACGTGGTGACTACTTTCATCTTACTACTTAGAAGTAGGTATCCTTGCAGGCAATTGCCGAAGCGGCGTCGCATTGGTAACCCTGGTAGTTGGCCCAGCATGTATAATCACCATAATGATTGACTGTTTTGTCACAGCCGTCGTTTCTGTCACAGTCTTCCTGATCCTGGAAGGTATTGTAACAATCCTCATATTCCATTTGGTTTTCGTAACAGATCAGCTTGGTTGCACAGCCTTCACCATAACCGCCGGCTACGCTTTCCAGTTCATCGTCCGATAAGGCCCGGATGCTTTTCTCAAGCTTTTCCGTTTCGGAAGCCCTTTTCGTTGTAAGCTCTTTCCAGGAAGCACTTAGCTCGCTTTCCGTAAGATCGTAACCAAGGCGTGAGGCCGCTTCAGCGTAATATTTCAGCAGCTCATCTTCGTTTCCGTTTTCCGGCTTTTTCAGGTCGCCCAGCTTTTTTACGGCTTCCGGATCTGTCTTCAGGCAATTAAGAAAATGTCTGATCATTTCAAGCTTTTCATCCATTTCCGTTCACTCCTTTTACAATTTTTTCACCAGGCGGGTTGCGTTTGAATATTCCGCAAAAGCTGCTTCGGCTGCCGGCTTCAGCCATGTAAGATAAACCCTCTTTGTAATTCTTCTTTGCTTGGTTTTTTGTCACTACATGTGCTTCTGCAATTCGGGCATACATACTTTTGAAAAATCCTGTCGATTT
>JAILBQ010000077.1 GCA_024680815.1 Lachnospiraceae bacterium
CTACCGGCCTCAGCTCTCTGCTCCTGCTATTATATTTGTTTGGAAAATAGCATGAGCGTATCCGGGAATGGATGACAGGCTTTTCATGCTTTCGGGCGATTTGCCCCTGACTTGTTTATTATAAATCCGGATGGTTGATTATTGCAAGGATTTCCTGCCCTGTTCCGGGCACAAATTCCAACCGGGATGTAGCGTGTGGTTCGTGAAGTGGAGGGGCGGGGAGGCCGGGCGGCAGGAGTTTCGTCACACCAAGCCGGACACACTTAATGAATCGGAGTGTTGTGGCGCGACTGAGCGAACCACGCCTTTGGAAGCTTTCGCATGTTGAAACCAGGTGAGCGACAAGAGCGCCGCTTCAACACGAACGATGAATTTAGTGTGCTCCGTGCCGTGACGAAACTCCTCGCCGCAGGTCTCCACGCCCCGAACTCCAGTGACGAACCCCCTCGCCGCAGGTCTCCCTTGACACAAAACTCCCCGTAAGGCACTATATCCTCACGGGGAGTTCTTTCAAACCAAAGATAATTACATCAGATGCATTTCACCAATGAAAGCTGACTCATAATCCTGCAGTTCATGATACATCCCATCGACTATCGCTTTTTCCCCGTCGATCCTGTATAACATCACAAAATCATGCTTTCTGAACTTAATTTTTCGATATTCGTGTTTTGCTAAAATCGGATTGTCGCATAATTTGAACATATTTGCTGATTCTGATAAACGCTCTTTCGTATCTTTTGCATCATCACGAATGCTTTTAGCAGCTTGTAAATTATTGAGTTGAACAGCAGTATATCCGATGTACATATCCAGCCTGCGCTTTGCAGGAGGCATAATAATAACTCTATAAACCATATTTTGTACTTATTTCGTCCAACGCATTATCGAAATCTTCCCCTTCTCCCCGCAAATAACACTCACGAGACTCTGCTAATTCTGCATATATCTCATTCGAAGATAACGGCTTATATGGATTTTTTTCGCAGAAATTATCAGAGAGATACATATAAATCTGCTGTTGCTTGTTATCGGGTATTACCGATAACAAAGCAATGTTTGCTTCTTTTATACTCATAACATTTTCTCCTCGTCAATTATTCCTGAAAAAATAATAGCATGTTTTAAAACAAAATACTACACCGCTTCTTCTCTCACCATTAAAACTCCCGCTGGACCAAGCCTCACGGGGAGCTTCAATTTCAATTCTTAAAAATACAGAATTATCAACCCTGCACTGCCTTGATGATGGCCTCGCGCTCCTTCTTTTCGTTAATTTTCAAAGCATCAAGAGCCTGCTCCACATTCCATTTCATTGTTTCCATGAGGCTCCTTACATTCTTCACGACAGCTCTCTTCTCGCCTTTCTTTTCACCTCTCTTTTCACCTCTTTTTTCTCTTTCTTCAGCATATCTTTCTACAATATCAGACATTTCCTCTCTTCCCTCCTCCGTTTCTTTAAAATGCTTCACACCTTTCGCCAACTGTGAGCTGTACATCTCCTCTGATCTCTGACAGTGAAAATCGTGGATCAGGCGCCCTATCGCACCGCTTCCCTTATACTTTCCGTTCACATAGATGATATGCGACCCGTCGCCGAATTCTTTCCCGGCTTCTTTTACAAATCTTTCAATATGATACACCGGTAATCCCAGACGGAATTTATCGTGCCTGTATATAAAGATCACATATGAATCTTTAATCTCTCTTAGTTCCTGATTCTCTCTCAGCATCCTGGAATCCATCATGCTGCTGTGAAATCTTGCCCTTCTTACATGGGCTCCCGGGGCATCATTCTGTACCTCTACATCAAATTCCCGGCCACCGGTACCCACTGCCAGAATATCCAGTGTTATGCTCCGGCCACCCACACGGGGGCTGTTTATTCTGTATTCCCCCTTTACCTGTTTTACCTCTAATTTTTTCTTACCAAGAATGGTTTTAATAAGATATTCCGTTGCCTCAATGTTCTCATCGAACACCTTACTCATAAGTTCATCATCGAACAAAGTGAGCTTACCTATGAGCTCTTCACGTCTTTCTTTTTCTTTTGCCATCCGCTGTCCTCCTTTGACATTTTTGCAGGAGAAAGACGGCTTTCCACTACCGGCCTCAGCTCTCTGCTCCTGCTATTATATTTGTTTGGAAAATAGCATGAGCGTATCCGGGAATGGATGACAGGCTTTTCATGCTTTCGGGCGATTTGCCCCTGACTTGTTTATTATAAATCCGGAGAGTTTATTATTGCAAGGATTTCCTGCCCTGTTCCGGATCCCCCGCGAAGAACTCCACACTGCATGTCTGCACACCCCGGGTTTATTGATAAAAGAAATGTCAAATATCCTTATTCGGTGGTATAATTCAGACAGAACCAATGTAATTACAGAAAGGAGTAGCCCACATGCTGTATCCTCTTTTCTCCTATGACGACGGGACTGAAGTAACTGCTTCAAAGCCTGACGAAAACGGTAAAATTTTCATTTATGTCGAAAAATTTGATAATGAACTTGATGGTTTTATCAATGCTACTATCGCTATTCCAAACGCTTCAGTAGTATCTTCAACCGGATATTCTCAGAAAGAGCTTGATGAAATGGTCAGCGAATATTCAAAAATTCAGGAAGATATTATCTCTTACATTATGGACAAGGTGAAGAAAAGTGCCTGATATAGTAAAGAAAGCTTTCGGTTATCATATCTTTTTCTGGAGCAACGAAGGTGAGCCTCTGGAACCCTTACATTTTCATATCTCTGAAAAACCTCATAAAAATTCCACAAAAGTCTGGATATTACGTGATGGTTCTTTAAAAACAGCTAACAACAACGATAATATTCCGGCTAACGATTTGAAAAGAATTATTCGATTTATGTCTTTAGAAGGAAACGTTGAAAATACAAGAAAGAAATGGTTAGAACATTTCGGAGAAATAAAATATTATGCTTAATCTAAAGCTCCCCGCGAGGCACTATGTCCTCACGGGGAGTTTTACATCCTGCTTTTTACTGCGGGGCGGGCGGGTTTTGGCAGATCTTCCCATCACCTTCCGGAGGATGCCTGTTTTTCCGCCTCGTAACGTTTTTTAAAGCGCTGAATCCTCAGTTCGCCTTGGCGGCGCGGGCAGCGCGGATCTTTTCGGTCAGATCCGGCAGGATCTTGTTGAGGTCGCCGACAACGCCGTAGTCCGCCACGTCAAAGATCGGAGCATCCTCATCCTTGTTGATGGCAACGATAATATCGCTCTCCTCCATGCCGGCCACGTGCTGGATCGCGCCGGAAATACCGATGGCGAAATAGACCTGGGGACGGACCGTCTTTCCGGTCTGGCCGACCTGCATGTCCTTGGGCTTCCATCCCGCGTCAACAACGGCACGGGAGCAGCTCACGGTACCGCCGATGGCGTCCGCAAGATCCTCAAGAAGCTTGAAATTTTCGGGGGAGCCGACTCCGCGGCCGCCGGAAACAAGGATCTTCGCGTCCATGATATCCGCAACTCCGGAAACCTCTTTAACGATCTCCTGAATCTCGACATATTTGTTGTCCGGTTTGAAGCCGGGGTTGTACTCTACTATCTCGGCCTTCGCGCCCTTAACCGGGTCGGCCTTCTGCATAACGCCGGGACGAACCGTGGCCATCTGCGGACGGTGGTTCGGGCAGGCGATGGTAGCGATGGTGTTGCCGCCGAAAGCGGGACGGGTCATAAGGAGCTGCTTATGCTTTGTCTCCTTGCCCTCCACAGGCTCAAGCGGGAAATCGCCGATATCGAGCTGCGTGCAGTCCGCGGTAAGTCCGGTGTGGATACGGGCGGAAACACGGGGGCCCAGGTCACGGCCGATGGCGGTTGCGCCCACCAGCATGATCTCCGGCTTGTACTCGTTGATAACGGAAGCAAGAGCGTGCGCATAGGGCTCGGTGCGGTATTCCTTGAGCTCGGGGTCGTCAACGAGGATAACCCTGTCAGCGCCGTATTCCGCCAGCTCGTCCGCGAGGCCCTTTACACCGGAGCCGATAAGGACGGCCGTAACTTCCTTTGTGTCAAGATCTTTTGCCAGGTCTTTGCCCTTTCCCAGAAGCTCCAGCGCGATGGAGCTGAGCTTACCGTCCACCTGCTGCGCAAAGACCGCTACGCCTTTATATTCTTCTAATCCCATGGTATTCTCCTTTATTAAATAACATGCTTTTCGGACAGCTTGTTGATGATGTACTCCACTCCCTCCTGGGGTGAGTCAGGGGTCACCTTTTCTCCGGCGCCCTTACGCACCTTGTCGGAGGCCTTTGCGATCTGGGTCGGAGAACCGGCCAGACCCATGTTTTCATCCGCAAGCTCCTTAAGATCCGCTCTTCCCCAGACCGTGGTTTCTTTATCGAAAGCATCGAAAATGCCGCCGGGAGTCATGTAACGGGGTTCGTTGAGCTCCTGCAGGGCAGTGATCAGGCAGGGCATCTTTACCTTCAGCACGTGATACCGGTCATCATACTGCCTGCGTACGATAACATAGTCCCCGTCGATCTTTATATCCGCCGCGTAGGAAATAACCGGGATATCAAGATGCTCGGAAATCTGGGGGCCGACCTGGGCCGTGTCGCCGTCGATGGCCTGGCGGCCGGTGATGATGAGGTCGTAATCCAGATTCTTAATGGCTGCCGCCAGGGTGGAGGAGGTGGCCCAGGTGTCCGCACCGCCAAGCACGCGGTCCGTTACCAGGATTCCTCTGTCCGCTCCCATGGCCATGGCCTCGCGGAGCACCGCGTCAGCCTTGGGAAGACCCATGGTAAGCACCGTGACCTCGGCGCCGTACTGATCCTTAAGTCTCAGCGCCGCTTCCAGGCCCGATTTGTCATCAGGATTCATAATCGTGAGCATAGCCGCTCTGTCAAGGGTTCCGTCGGGCTTGAACTTGACGCCGCCTTTTGTGTCCGGAACCTGTTTTACACATACTACGATTTTCATATGTTAACTCCTTTTTAAGCTTCTTAATCTGTTGTTCCGAACGGACTCAGCGCAGAAGCGCCCCGGAAATGACCATTCTCTGAACTTCGCTGGTTCCCTCATAGATTTCGGTGATCTTCGCGTCACGCATCATACGCTCCACCTCGTACTCACGGATGTAGCCGTAGCCGCCGAAGAGCTGTACGCATTTTGTAGTGACTTCCATGGCGGTCTCCGCCGCGAAAAGCTTGGCCTGGGCGGCTTCGAAGCCGTAATCCTTCTGGGTGGCCTTGGCCATGGCGGCCTTGTAGACCAAAAGCTTCGCCGCCTCTACCTGGGTGGCCATGTTCGCCAGCTGGAACTGGGTGTTCTGCTGCTGGGCAATGCTTCTGCCGAACTGCTTTCTTTCCTTTGTATATTCAATCGTGCGCTCCAGCGCTCCCTCGGCGATACCGAGAGCCTGGGCCGCGATACCGATTCTGCCGCCGTCCAGGGTGTGCATGGCGATCGGGAAGCCCTTGCCTTCCGCACCCAGGAGGTTGTCCTTCGGGATCCTGCAGTCCTGGAAAATAAGCTCATAGGTTGAGGAGCCGCGGATACCCATCTTGTTTTCCTTTGTACCGAAGGTGAAGCCCGGAGTATCCTTTTCAACGATGAAAGCGGAGAATTTCTTCTTTTTTCTGCCCTTGGGATCGATGTCCACCTGGGTTACGGCGATGACGATATAGACATCGGCTTCCTTACCGTTGGTAATGAAGCACTTGGAGCCGTTAAGCACCCATTCGTCCCCGTCGAGCACGGCCTTGGTCTGGGCACCCTGGGCGTCTGTTCCGGCGCCGGGCTCGGTCAAAGCGAAAGCGCCGAGCTTCTCACCCTTTGCCAAGGGAACAAGATATTTCTGCTTCTGCTCCTCCGTGCCGAACTGGAGAATGGGATCGCAGCAGAGAGAAGAGTGGGCGGAAACGATAACCCCGGTGGTGCCGCAGACCTTGGAGAGCTCCTCCACACAGGTCACATAGGTTAAGGGATCGCACCCCTGTCCGCCGTACTCCTTGGGCACCGCGATGCCCATGAAGCCGTATTTCTGCATTTTTTCAACTGTATCCCGCGGGAAGACCTCGGTCTCGTCCACCTCGATCGCCTTGGGCTTAACTTCCTTTTCGGCGAAATCCTTAAAAAGATCCACCGCCATCTGGTGTTTTGCGTCTAATTGAAAGTCCATGTTATTCCTCCTAAATCTTCGTTTACTTCGCGTCCACAGGAACCTTGCCGCCGTCCGCGTAATTATAGAAGCCGATTCCCGTCTTCACGCCGAGATGCTTTCCGCGAACCATCTTCTTAAGAAGGGGTGCGGGACGATATTTGGAATCGCCGGTCTCCTTGTATATGACCTCCATGATGGCCAGGCAGATGTCCAGTCCGATGAAATCTCCCAGCTCCAGGGGACCCATGGGATGGTTGCAGCCAAGCTTCATGGCGTCGTCCACGCCCTTGATGTCCGCGATGCCCTCGGAATATACGAAAATACCTTCGTTGATCATCGGAACAAGAATCCTGTTCGCCACAAAGCCCGGAGCCTCGTTGACCTGAACGGGGGTCTTGCCGAGCTTGACGGAAATTTCCTTAACCCTGTCCACGACCTCGGCGGGGGTGTTGATTCCGGCGATGACCTCCACCAGCTTCATTACAGGAGCCGGGTTAAAGAAGTGCATGCCTACCACAGGCTTGGAAAGCCCCGAGCCGATCTCGGTGATGGAAAGAGAGGAGGTGTTGGAGGCGTAGATGCAGTTCTCGTTTTTCACGATGTTGTCCTGCAGATCCTTGAAGCACTCCTTCTTTATATCCATAACCTCGAGGGCCGCTTCCACAACCAGATCCACGTCCGTACACTGGGAATTAAGTCCCGGCTGGATCTTGGCAGTGATGGCGTCGGCGTCAGCCTGCTCCATTTTGCCCTTTGCCACCCTCTTGTCAAGGCCCTTGGCGATCTTCTGGAAGCCGCCGTCTGCGAACTCCTGCTTGATGTCGCAAAGATAAACCTTTTCCACCTCAGCGTTCTGTGCGAACGCCTGCGCGATTCCCGAACCCATGGTTCCCGCGCCGATTACTGCTACCTTCATATCTTCATGCTTCCTTTCCGCGGTTTATACCGCAATTGTTATTCATTCTTAAAATCAACAATCTTAACCTTCGCGGGATCGTCCTTCTTGCGGAGGAAGTTTGCCATTCCCTCCTTCTGATCCCAGCTTTCGAAGCACCCTCCGAAGAGCTTCTCTTCTATAACAAGAGCGTCGTCCATGCCGGCCTCCAGCCCGTCGTTGATGGCCTTCTTGCAGGCGCGTACGGCAATCGGAGCGTTCTTTGCGATGGTTCCCGCCAGCTTTTCGGCCTCGGCCATAAGGTCTGAAAGAGGATAGACCGCGTTTACGAGACCGATGCGGAGAGCCTCGTCAGCCTTGATATTCCTGGCCGTATAGATCATCTGCTTTGCCATGCCGGGTCCGACTATACGGGCAAGCCTCTGGGTTCCGCCGAAGCCGGGGGTTATGCCGAGGCCCACCTCGGGCTGACCGAAGATGGCGCTGTCCGCGGCGATACGAATGTCGCAGCTCATGGAAAGCTCGCAGCCGCCGCCCAGAGCAAAGCCGTTAATCGCGGCGATGACCGGAACCGGCAGGGTCTCGATCTTGCGGAAGATATCGTTCCCCTTCTTTCCGAAGGCCTCGCCCTCCGCCTTTGAAAGAGAGCTCATCTCGCCGATGTCCGCCCCGGCCACAAAGGATTTCTCACCGGCGCCGGTAATTACAAGGGCTCTTGTTTCGTTAACATCGATGGAATCGATGGCCGCCTCCAGCTCGTCCAGCACGGCGGAATTAAGGGCATTAAGCGCCTCCGGCCGGTTGATGGTGATAACGGCGATTTTTTCTTTTTTCTCCAGATTGATAAATGCCATGTTCCCTCCTTATATTTTTCGACCTTCCGGTCTCCTTTTTCTTATCCCTCTCTCTTTATCACGGTGGCGCAGCCCATGCCGCCGCCGATGCAGAGGGTCGCAAGCCCCGTCTTTTTATCAAGCCTCTCCATGTTGTGGATCAGGGTTACGAGAATCCTGCAGCCAGAAGCTCCCACCGGGTGTCCCAGAGCTATGGCGCCGCCGGCCACGTTAAGCTTCTCCGGATCAAAGCCCAGCTCCTTGCCCACGGCCACCGACTGGGCCGCGAAAGCCTCGTTGGCTTCATAGAGGTCGAAGTCTTCGATCTTCATATTGAGCTTCGCCATGACCTTCTTCGTGGCCGCCACGGGTCCGATTCCCATAATCGAGGGATCGACGCCTGCCAGGGCGCCGCCGCAGAAGACCGCCTGTACGTTCGCTCCCAGCTCTTTCGCCTTTTCCTCTGTCATAACGACGATGGCCGCCGCTCCGTCGTTGATGCCCGAGGCGTTGCCCGCGGTCACAAAGCCGCCCTCGTTGATCGGACGGAGCTTTGCGAGAGCTTCCATGGAGGAATTGGGCCTGGGGCCCTCGTCCTTGTCAAAGGATATTGTCTCCTTCTTTTTCTTAACCTCAACAGGAAGGATTTCCTTGTCGAACCAGCCGTTTTCCTGGGCCTTCTGGGCCTTCTGCTGGCTCTTTAAGGAAAACTCGTCCAGCTCCTCGCGGGTAAGCTTCCACTGCTCGGCGATATTGTCGGCCGTTTTAATCATATGATAATCATTGAAGGCATCCCACAGAGCGTCCTTTATCATCGTATCGATGAGGGTGTTGTTACCCATGCGGTATCCGAAACGGGCCTTCTCCAGAGCAAAGGGCGCCATGGACATGTTTTCCATACCGCCGGCCACAACTATTTCCGCGTCTCCCGCCTCGATCATCTGAGCCGCCATATTGACGGCGTTAAGGCCGGAACCGCAGACCACGTTCACTGTCACGGCCGGAGTCTCGATCGGAATCCCCGCACCGATTGACGCCTGTCTGGCCACATTCTGTCCCTGTCCCGCCTGGATTACGCAGCCCATATACACATGCTCAACCTTGTCCGCCGGAACATTCGCACGCTTAAGAGCCTCCTTTATCACAAGGGAGCCAAGCGTGGCTGCAGGGGTGGTGGAAAGTCCGCCGCCCATGGTGCCGATAGCGGTGCGGCAGGCACCTGCAAGAACAATTTTCTTTGTCATTGAAATCCTCCTTTATATATGATATTTCTTTAAATTTATATGAAAGTGAGGATTGCTCCGTTGCTGCGCAACTCTCGCAATCCCGGATGTAAATTCGCAAATCGCCCCGCTCCGCGTGGCTTTTTTGCTCATTTACATCAGGTTTTCAAATGTCTGCGCAAAAATTCGAGCAAGCTCGATTTTTGGCAGCCATTGAAAACACTTTCAATGCTAAAGCTCCGGCTCTATGAGGCCGTAGGTGTTGCCCTTACGCTTGTACACCACGTTGACCTCATCGGTCTCGGCATTGCGGAACACATAGAAATTGTGGCCCAGAAGCTCCATCTGGACGCAGGCATCCTCAGGATACATGGGCTTGAAGCCGAAGCGCTTGGTGCGGACGATCTCGATATCGTCCCCGTCGGAGAAGTCCCGCTCGATATATTCCCGTTTCAGCTCTCCCGAGCCCTGGGCCTTGTCCACAATCTTCGTCTTATACTTCTTAAGCTGCCGCTCGATAATCTCCTCCACCAGATCGATGGAAACATACATGTCGTTACTGACCTGCTCCGAGCGGATTATGCTGCCCTTCACGGGGATGGTGACCTCGATCTTCTGACGGTCCTTTTCCACGCTCAACGTGACGCGGACCTCGGTATCCGGAGTGAAGTACCTCTCCAGCTTTCCGATTTTTTCTTCCACGGCCGCGCGCAGGCCCCCGGTAACGTCCATATTCTTTCCAGTAATGATAAATTTCATGAGGAATACCCCCTTAAACGTATGATGAGAGGATTATAACATATTTCATTTCATGATTAAAGCGGGAAAAGTGATTACCGGATTGTTCTTTATTTCCTTGTCAAGGGACTATTTTTTCTTTTTTCCGGTTGCAAGTGTTATTTATGAGAGTTGAACAAAACCTCTGTTCCCGAAAGTTTCCATAAAACGTAAGGGTATCATACGCTATTTTTTGTGGATAAAGTGGATAACTTAGTGCATAACTCGATTTTATCCCGCTTTTTTCCCCCGTTTTTGTGGATAACTCCCCGACTGTGATGTTAAGAAAAGATTACGGATTATTTTTCACGGCACCGGATTTTTGTGCAAGTTTTTTTCGCCCCCGAACAATTACGGTAAGAGTCAAAAAGGCGGCGGTAAGAAGTGAAAGCGCCAGAGACGCGTAATTAAACCAGGGCTGGGTAAAGGAAAGGTGAACCCGGGCATTCATGGCCGGAGGAAGGAAAAGCCGGAGTGTGCCTGCGGGGCTTTCGGAAAGGAAAAGCCCGTTTCCGTTTCCGTCCGAGGCGCGATACCCGTAATAATAAAGAAGGGGAAGATCCACAAAGCAGTCTTCGGGAGAGGCGGAATAAATCAGGTCAACCGTCGTACCCTTCTTTTTGTATTCCGTAAGCTCCACTCCGGGAGAAGGGAGGGGAGCCTGCTTACCTTTATAGTCCTCCATAGCCGTAAAGTTCGAAGGCATATAATCCACGTTGTGTGACCAGGCCGTGTTTCCGGTGAGGGGTTCGATGGTGCTCCTCCGGTTTTCAAAGAGATCGAGCTGGAGGGAGGCCGTAATCAAACTGATTATCACAACGACGGCCGCCGCGGCAAAGCGATAGCCTTTAAGAGCGCCCAGCCGGCAGAGAGAAACCGGAAGGGTTATGCAAAGAAGGCTCACCGCTATCTCAAAGACCCTCCAGGGATGTTCAAGCAGGTAGAGGTGGTAGTAGAGCCCGGTCAGCTTTTCCAGAGTTGCCCAGGGAAAGAGTTCGGTGGAGAAATATACGCAGAAGAGCTCGAGGGCAAAGGAAAGAGACACAAATTTCCTTAAAGCCTCCTTCTTTTTTTCTCCGAGAAGGTATGCCCCGGTAAAAAGCAGGCCAAGAAGGCCGGATAGTCCGAGAACCGGCACCATGGTTCGCGGAAGCAGCGTGTATTCGTTGTCGGAATATAAATAAGGAAGAATCCTGAACACCTCCGAAAGGGAAAGCGCGAGCTCCTTCGGATTGAAGCGGCGGATAGTCGCGTCCAGCTGCAGGTTCTGGCTCCGGTAATAGAAGAAAGGCACGAAGAAAGCCAGATTAAGAAGAAGGGTCGCAAAAGCCGCCTTAAGGAGGGAAAGGATCCTTGTTTTTTTAACGAGCTCCGGCAGGAAGGCAAGGCAGAAAACAAGGCAGATCGCGCCGCCGTAAAGGGCGGACAGTATGTGGGATTCAACCATGCCGCTCATACCAATCACAAGGGGAAGATACGCCTCTTCGTCCCCGATAAGGATATTATAGAGACCCGCAAGCAGCAGGGGGAAGAATAAAAAGGCCAGGCATTCTCCCAGTGTGGAGCGGTAATACACGTCGATCAGGCGGAAAGGGGAGAGACAGAAAAGAATCCCGGCGAAAAGAGCGAAGGAGGAATTTTTAAGTACGGTTTTTACCGCGAAATAAGCCGCCGCAAAGGACGCGGCGTTTATTACAACATAGAAAAAGCGGTATGCCCCGGAGGCGGAGACGTTAATAAGTCTCAGAAACGCGGGGATGTAGAGAAAAAGGTTCGGGTAGAGCGCACCCAGATATCCGTGTCCGTAGACGGCCTCAGGGTAGATCACCGCGGGAAACTGGCCGTCCAGAACGGCGTCCGCTATGCCCTCTATCCGCATCATGTGAAATACGGTGTCATGCCCGGCAATCAGAGCTTCCGAAAAGAGCGGGTAAGAAGCGAAAATAATGCAGCCCGCGGCGCAAAGTGTCCTTAAGGTAAATATTCCCCGGCGGGAGAGGGCGGGAACAAGAAAGACCGCAAGGATCAGAAGAAGGCCCAGGAAAAGGTGATCCCGGAACAAAAGCCTGTCGGCCTTAAGGGATATATTCTTGAAGATTATTTCCCCGGAGGAGGGACAGGAAAGGCTTATCCGGAAATCATTTGCCCGGCGGGACAGGGAAAAGGTGAATTCGTCTTTAATCCGAGCGGCCTTAAGAGGTATTTCCCCGAGAATCGTTTCCCCGTCCATGAGACGCAGACTTCCGTCCTCCGGAAATTCGTATTCGACAGAAGCGCTGTAATTCCCCCTGGGCAGGTCAAAGCTTTTTGAGAGCGCAAAAATTCCGTCAGGGGTTTTATCAGCCCCTGACGGAATCGTTATTACACCTTCACCGGTATCGTATTTTTCAGCCTTTACGCTGAAAGCATCGAAAGGAAGATAAAGCTCGTCATCCGCCTTCAGGCAAAGCAGCGTAAACGCCGCAATCACCAGAGCGAGCAGGAAGGAAAGCCAATAATTTTTAACGAGCTCCTTCAACGCAGTACTCAGAATATCCTTCGCACAGCCAGGACGTTACGGTAATTCGCGTTGGAAACCTTAATACCGGTACGGGCAGTTGAAGCGTGAACAATATTTCCGTTTCCGATATAGATTCCCACGTGACCGGAGTAGCAGACGATGTCGCCGGCCTGTGCATTTGCAAGTCCGCCCGGAACCGCGCTTCCCACGGCCCTGTCACCGCCGGAGCTGTGAGGCAGGGAGATTCCGAAGTTTCTGTATACACTCATAACAAAGCCGGAGCAGTCCGCGCCGTTTGTGAGGCTCGTGCCGCCGTATACATACGGATTACCCACAAACTGAAGAGCATAGTTGGCAACCGATGCGCCTGTGCCGCTGCCGGAAGCGGAATATCCGCCGCCACCGCCGCCTGAAGAGCCGCCGTTCTTCTTTCCGGAAGAATTCTTCTTCTGGTTCTTCTTCTGGGCAGCCTCCGCAGCGCGTCTTGCAGCCTCGCGCTCCTCGGCCTCTTTCTTAAGTCTGGCCTCTTCCTCCTGACGGGACTCGGCTCTTACAAAGTCGGTATAAATCCTGACAAACTCACCGCTGACATAGCCGTCACCTTCTTCGATGGAGACCTTTACCCAGCCGTCGCTTGTTTCCTCGGAAACCGTCAGCTCGTCGTCCATCGGAACCATACCGATGACCTCGGCCTCAAGAGAAGGCTCATGGCGAACATAAAGGGTGGTTGTGATGACCCTGGCCATCCTGGTACCCACCTCGGGCGCCAGTGCCACCGCCTCATCCCCGCGGACCACATATTCCTTTTTCACATAACCCACTGTGTTGCCGGACTTGATCTTTACCCAGTCTCCCGCGTCCTCCAGCTCATCGCCGACGGACTTGTTGTAGAGCTTACCGACTATCTCGGACTCCTCGGTGGGGAGCTCCCGGACATTCACGTAGTCGTTGACCCGGGCAATAACCAGATTTGTGAAATCCTCCACGTCATAGTGCTCTTTGGCTGTCACGGCGTCCACAAGATTCATGCTTCCGTCGCTGTCGCCCGTATCGATAGTGGATTCCGCCCCGGCATTTATGGAGGCAATATCATCAACGGAAACCGTGGATGAGGGCTTTTCCTCTTCCTCCCCGTCGGTTATGGAAGACCCTGCGCCGGCGGAGATTACATCCATCTCCATATCCGTTCTCTCCTGGGGATCCACAACAATGGCATCGTCAAAATCCGCCTGGGGAGCCTCAGGTTCAGGCTCCTGCCCTTCCTCCTCGGAAGCATATACTACAGTTGAAAATACGGACTGGTGGCCCTCACCGGGCGCATCCTTTTCTTTGGACTCCTCAGCGGAGGAGGAAGCAGCCGCGGCAACCTCCATGATATATTTAACCCCGGCGGTTCCGGTCTTTTTCACCTTGTCCGCCCGGATGGCGGTAACCGACCGGCCTTCATTAAGCGCACGGGCTATACCCGCCACAGGGAGCTGGAAGGAGTCGGGATCCGACGCCGCGCTCAGCTCATTGGCGGGAATAAGATTGATAAAAACGGCCCAGACAAGAACAATGGCCGTAAATTTCGCGATAGAGATCTTCTTCATAAAACCTCGTTGTATTTGTTACAATAATGTTACACCGGAAATAAATATTAACACCCCACGGTGCGTTTGTCAACAATGAAAAGCGCCTGTTTTTCTGAGTTTTTTGTGAATTTTTTGTTTATAATTAATTGTAACATTTCGCGCATTGGATTTACATAACAGTTTTTTATGTATTTCTCTCCGACAGGCCGCGTCAATCGGCGGATTGTTAATACCATCCCCCGTTTATTCCTATTATTTCCCCGGTTAAATATTCCGGAGCGGAGGCAAGCATCGCCACGGCTTCTGCTATTTCTTCCGGCACGGCAAAGCGCCCGAAGGGAATCTCTTCCTTAAGACTTTCAAGCTCCTGCGCGGTCAGATTGCGGTTCATATCGGTATCCACCGCGCCGGGAGAAACGGCGTTTACCGCGATGCGGCTTGGAGCCAGCTCCTTGGCCAGAGCCCGGGTAAAGGCTTCCAGCGCCCCCTTTGAGGCGGAATAGGCCACCTCCATGGACGCCCCTCTCCTTCCCCAGACGGAAGAAATATTGATTATCCTCCCGCCCTTTCCCAGCATAAGCGGTATCGCCTCTCTGCAGGTATAAAAAACGGCGTCCAGATTTGTGGCAAACAGCCTTCTCCACTCGTCATCCGTCATATCCTGAAGAAGGCCCGCATGGGAAATTCCGGCGTTGTTCACCAGGAGCTCAAGACGCCCAAGGCCTCCGAAAAGCTCCCGCACAAAGGCCGGATCTCCGATGTCTCCGGAGAAATGCCGGCCCGGAAGGCCTTTCAAACCGTCAGGGTTTTTATAACAGGTTAAAACAAGGTCATAACCCAGGGTGTCGAGCTTTTCCGCGACGGAGCGTCCTATCCCTCCCGAGGCCCCGGTCACAAGCGCCAGCTTCCTCACAGGTTCTCCTTATACCAGGCTATCGCCTCGCCGATCCCTTTCGCAAAATCATAATCCGGGTCGTAGCCAAGGAGCTCCCTGGCCTTTGAAATATCGGCGTTGCTGTGCTTTATGTCTCCCGGGCGCTCCGGGCCGAAGACGGGCTCAAGCTCCCCCTTTCCCAGAGCCTCCGCAAGGGAGCGGTACAGGTCGAGAAGGTACTCTCTTCCGCCGTAGGCTATGTTAAATACCTGTCCCGCCGCCTCAGGGGGAGCGACGCAGGCTTTGATATTGGCCTCCACCACATTTTCCACGTAAGTGAAATCCCGGCTCTGCTTTCCGTCGCCATAGATCGTGGGACGCTCACCCTTCATGAGCTGGCGTATAAATTTCGGGATAACCGCGGCGTAGGCCCCATCGGGATCCTGCCGCCTTCCGAAAACATTGAAGTAGCGGAGCCCCACGGTTTCCAGGCCGTAGAGAGTGTGGTAGAGCCTCGCGTATTCCTCGTCCGCCCGCTTCGTCAGGGCATAAGGGGAAAGCAGCTTCCCTTCCTGTCCCTCTTTTTTGGGAAGCACGGGATGATCTCCGTAGACCGAAGAGCTGGAGGCATAGACGAACCTTTTCACTCCGGCCTCCCTTGCGGCCTCAAGCATATTCAGAGTGCCGCGTATATTGACCTCTTCGTAAAACAGGGGCAGCTCGATGCTTCGGGGAACGCTTCCCCAGGCCGCCTCGTGCATACAGAAGGTCACTCCCGCGAGAGCCTTCCGGCAGGTTTCGAGATCGGTAATGTCCCCCTCCATAAAGGTATACCGGGGGTTATCCTTAAACAGCTCCGCGTTTTTACGTTTTCCGTTGGAAAGGTTGTCAAGGCTTACAACCTCACAGTCCTTCTTTAAAAGAGCCTCCACCAGATTGGAGCCTATAAAGCCCGCTCCGCCTGTCACAAGAATCTTCGTACCCGGTTCAAAATGTATCTCGGAATATCCCACTTTTTTATTTCCTCTTCTTACTTATTTATTCGTTTGATTCCATTAAAAAACTTACCAGCTTAAAGTCGAAGGGCGTGTCGATGTCCACGCTTCTTTCCTCCGGCATAAGGTATTTTATACACCGCTTCCCGTAAAAGCTCCCGGTTTCGAGAAAGCTTTTTACCTTAAAGGCCAGAATTGCCGGACCGTTACGGGCATAGAGGGTGGGAAGAGCCTGTCTTGTCGTATATTTTTCCCCGTCCCTTTCCAGGAAAACAAGGGCTCCTTCCTCTTCCTTCATTATTTTCACGGGCAGGCAGGAATGGGGCACTTCCCGGACGCTTACAACCGAATCCGCCTTTTCGTCCTTAAGCAGAAGGGTCAGGCTTTCGTCTATGTCCCCCGCCGTTCTTAAGGGAGAGGTGGGCTGGAGCAGCACGAAAACATCCGGCTCATACCCCTCCTTTTTAAACTCCTCAAGGTGGTAGCGCACCACCTCCTTCATCGGCGTATCGTCTCCGGAAAGCTCTGCCGGCCTCATCGAAACCTCCACTCCCTCGCTTTCCCCGAAGGAGGCGTAGGAGGGCTCGTCCGTCGAAAGCAGAAGCCTGTCGATATACCGGCTCTGCTTCGCCGCTTCAAAGGTGTACTGCATAAGGGGCTTGCCGAGAAGGGGCTTCATGTTTTTTCCGGGAATCCCCTTTGAACCGCCTCTGGCCGGAACAAACCCGAGTATTTCCATACTTTTCCTCTTTCTGCCGCTTTTTTAGCGGCTCGCGATTCAGGAACCTCTGTAAATAACAGCCGCTACCCAAACCGCTGTATCAGCCTGTTAAAGACCGCGTTTCTTATACGAATCAGCCGGAACAGAGAGCCTATCCTTCCTTTTTCCACGCAGGAAAGCAGTAACCGCTCCCACAGGCCCCCTGCCTCCTCCGCCTCCGAGGCAACGGCCGAGCGGTAAGGCTCCCGGAGAGTGAGCTTAAGATACTCTTTTTCCCGCTCCTCTTCCGGCAGCGGGTTCTTCGGATGCACGAAATAGAGCGAGCAGTATTCTCCGGTAAGTATTTTCCAGTACTTTCTCTTTAACGAGCGGCGGAAGATCTCTCCCTTGCCGTACTTATCGACAAATTCCCGGTACGCCCCGCAGGTTTTTTCCATTATATCCACGATTTCCGGGTTATAGCGGTGGCTTACCGAGACCTCGGATATCCTGTAGTGGTAGAGGGGCAGGGGAAGATAGGCAAAGCTTTCGCAGTGCTCCAGGAGATTTAAGTTAAAAACCGTATCCTGACCCTTTTTAAGCCCGGGAGTGTAGCGCACGGAATTCTCTTCGATGCAGGAGCGGCGTATCAGCTTCCCCCAGGGAGCCCCCACCTCGACGCCGCCGAGCCGCCTGTCCCCTCCGAGAATCGACAGCTCCAGGGCTTCCCTTTCAAAGAGACCCGGGTCGGGGTTTTTTAATACCCTCTTAAGCTCCCGGTTCGTATAGTTCGTGGAATAACCGAAAAAAAGCATGTCCACCGCCTTTTCCTCCATGGCGGACAAGGCCTTCTCACAGCAGTCCCTTTCAAGGTAGTCGTCGGCGTCCAGAAAGAGGATATAATTGCCCTCCGCCGCATTTAACCCAGCGTTTCTCGCAACGGAGGTGCCGCCGTTCTTCTGGTGGATCACCTTAAGACGGGCATCCCCGGCCGCGTACCTGTCAAGGATCGCCGGGACGGGATCGGAGGAGCCGTCGTCCACGGCTATTATCCGGAGCCTGCGCTCTGTCTGGTTTATCACGCTCTCAAGACAGGCGGAGAGGTATTCCGGCTTTGTATTATATACCGGAATTATGACGGAAATATGACTCATCCCTTTTCTCCTCTTTTCCCCAATAAAAGGTAAAGAAGAAAGGCCGCGGAAGAAAGGAGCGAGATTATAAATGAAACAGGAAAAGAAACAGGCGGGGAATATAAAAGCTCCGCTTCGTATGAGCCCGCCGGCAGGGAAAGACGGAGCATGCCGCCTTCTCCCTTTGTGCCTGTGAGCGCCCCGCCGTTCTCCCCCTTAACCCGGGCAGAATAAACGGGATAAAAGGTTTTGGGCAAAACCACATAGCCCTCTTTCGTACTGTCCACCTTAAAGGAGGCATAAAGGCCCAGGTCCAGGTAGTCCTCAACCTTCACGTCGCTTTCCGGCCCGTCCGGCAGGGCATCCTTATCAAAGCCCACCGGAGTATAGTCGGTAAAATAGTGATTATCGACACCGGGATAAAAGGCATAGGCGATATGTTCCGTACCGGTTAAAAACGAATCCATAAGGAAGATCCCGGTGCACAGGGAAACTATCCCAAGAGCAAGAGAGAGCTTTCTGGCGTATGCCGGAAAGCCTTCTCCGGAGAAAAGGGCGCTTATGCCGGCAAAAAGGAGGCAGACCTCTCCGGGCTGGAGAAAGCGCAGCGGAAACTGGAATACCCTGATCACCCGCTCCGCCCGGGCAAATTTCAGAAGTGTTCCCCAGGGGAAGAGAGAGATTGACATAACAACAAGAACCACCCCTGTCCCGGTCAGAAATGCCAGGAATTTCCAGGCTTCGTCCCGCTTTTTTTCCGTGAGAAGCCTGAAAAGCGCCAGTCCCAGGCAGATAAGCCCCGCCAGCGCCAGGGAAAGATTGTCCTCTCCCGCGATGCCTTTGGCAAGGACGTTTGAGGAATGGTCGCCGAGCCCCGCGAAGCTCATGAAAAGCTGGGCGGGGATGACCGCGTTTTCCGGGAAATTCGCCGCGGCAAACTTGCCCGTGATGTCTATATCCGCCCCGTGGTAGTAAAGGAAGGGCACGATAAACCAGAGATTGAGGAAAAGTGTCCAGAGTCCGGATATTATAAAAGGCACAAGGCGGGAGACGGAAAAGAAAAGGACGAGGGCCAGAAAAGCCAGTCCCGCTGCCATAACCGCGCTGAGCACGTGGGACTCGATAACCCCGGTAAGCCCCAGGGTAAGAAGCCACCAGCGTTTTCTGTCTCCCAGAAAAACCTCGTAAAGCCCCGCAATCACCAGGGGAAGAAAGACCATGGCCAGAGCCTCTCCCAGCGCGTCCCGGAAATACAGGGCGGAAAGCCGGTAGGGAAGACAGGCGTAGAGCACCATCGCAAGAGCCGCCCCCTTACGGTTCGCTCCGAGGGAGCGGGCACAGACATAAGCGCTTCCCATGCTTCCGAGATTGATTAGGAAAAGGAGGGCATGGTACGAAAAGGGAACCGAGGCCCCGAGGAGCCTCAGAAACGCCGGGATATAGAGAAAGAGATCCGGATAGAGGCAGTCTGTTAAACCCCTGCCGTTAAAAGCTCCGGTAAAAAGGCGCACCGGCACCTGGAGATTGATAAGCTCGTTTTTTATACCTTCAATCCTGGAGATATGGTAGGTTATGTCTCCGCCGTAATGGATATAGCCCGTAAACAGGGGATAGTTTATCAGAACCGCAAAACCGGCAAGGGCGAAGCAGAAGAACTTCTCCTCCGGTCTCTTTTCCCGGAAGGAAGCCCCTGTAAAGGCCCGGGTAAATATGAGCACCAGGAGAATAAGGAACAGGGCAAGCAGAAGGGTATCTGTATAAAAAAAGCCGCGGGAGGCGTAGAGAACGGCGTGTTTTAAGCTGACCGTGCCGCCCCCGGGACAAAGAAACTCCACGGAAAGACTGTAGAGCTCGGTTTCACCGGAAAAATCAAGGCGGCTTTCCGTTTCGCCGGCGGGAAGAGTAAACTCGTAAAGTAGCTTTCCTCCGTTAAGAATCCGCACAAGGCTGTCCGTATCCTGTTCATGGTCGATCAAAAGCCGGTATGACCCGGCCGGAACATGGAGAAGGGGAATACGGGCTAAAATCTCCCCTTCGGCAAAATCCGAAGAGGTCGTGAGGGTTATGACCCCGTCCGAAAGGTCGGCGCCCTCCGGAATATCCGTAAAGTCATAGAGGCCGTAATAGAGCTCGTCGTCAGTCTGAAATTTCAGGAAGGCCGTCAGGGCGATAAGGAAAATCAGCACTGAAGGCAGGATATATTTCTTCATGGCATTTTACATGTTCCGATTTGTCTTAAACTTAAGCGAGTCGGAATTGGCCTTGCGGATAAAGCGCTCGTAGGCAATGCGGAATATCCGGATAAAAACCGCCCCCGGAAGCAGACGGTACATCCCCTTTTCCAGCCGGAAGATCAGGCTCTTTTTCGGCGCCTGCTTCATATAGTCGTTCCAGGGGGAGATCGCAAGGTACTTGTCAAAAATCTCGTTGTCGGGATGAACGTTGTTTTTATCCCAGGGGAATTCTCCCATAAACCGGAAGAAATGGTAGATCACCGGAAAATTCAGGGCATGCTTTAACTCCGCCGCGGTATAAAACCCCCGGGCCCCGAAGGTGGAAAAATAGTCTTTTATCGAAAAGGCCAGATACATCGGTTCTATATTAAAGGCCGGGGAGAGCTTCAGAATTTCCCCTTTAAGCACCACGTTTAAAAGATCCTGATCCGGAGAAGGATACCAGGCCCTGACGTTTCTTACATGGTTGGCGATTCGCTCGGAACACCGCTCCGAGCGCCACTCCGGCAGGGAAAAAAGGATGACGCCGGAATTATAATAAAAATCATCCCGGGAAAAGCCCAGCCGTTTTTTGTGCCGCCGCACCAATGAATCCAGGGACATGGCCAGAGGGTGCCCCTCCATTGACATCTCCGCAAGCTCGTCCAGCTTTCCGTCCACTATCGTATCCGCGTCGAGGTACAGAAGCCTGTCCACGTCATCATCCAGAATATAGGTTAAAAACAGGCGCATATTAGCGGCATACGACCCCCGGTAGGCCGGCATTTTAAGCTTCTTCATCATGGAGATAAGAGAGCGGGTGTCGATAAAGGCCAGCTTCCTGTTATAGCGCGCCGCAAGGATCCTGAATCGCTGCATGGAGCGGTCCGAAAGCTCTTCCCCCAGGATGAAGATCCTGATCTCGTCAAAATGCAGGTTGTTCTCCAGCAGCGAGGTCAGGGATACTCCCGCGTAGGGCGCATACTTTTCGTTAAACTGATACAGAACGTCAAGCTTCATCTTCGCCTTTGTCTTTGTCCTTATCTTTGTCGTCTTCGTCGAAATTTATCCGCTTCTCCTCCACCACCAGCGGACGATGAATAATTCTTGTGTTTATATTCAGGATATATTCCCCCATAAGGCCTATAAAGAAGAGCTGGAGCGAGCCGATAAGGAATACGCCGATAACCATAGGGGCGTAGCCCGCGGTAAACTCGTGCCAGTGTATCAGCTTCATTATAAGGTATACCACGGCCACGATGAAGCTTAAGGCCGCGGAGGAAAAGCCTATCCAGGTGGCCAGGCGCAGCCCGACCTTCGTGTAGGAGGTGATGGAAAGCATGGCGGCGTCGTAGAGGGAGATAAAGTTGTTATGGGTCTTCCCCGCCCTGCGTTTCGCCTGCTCGAAGGGGATTTCCTTTCTTTTGAAGTTATATTCCGCAACTATTCCGCGAAGGAAAGGGATGGGATCGTCCAGCTCTTTAAGGAGATTAATAAATGAGCGGTCATAGAGCCCGGTGCCGGTAAAATTTTCGATCATTTTCACCGAAGACATGTTGCGGATAAGCTTGTAATAACACTTCCGGAGAAAATAAATCAGACCGTTTTCCCGGCTGGAGGTCTTGATGGCGCTGACTATCATGTAGCCCGCTTCCCATTCCTTCACGAAGCGCGGTATGAGCTCCGGAGGATCCTGAAAATCGCAGCTCATGGAAATCGTGCAGTCCCCGCTTGTCTGGCACATGCCGTAAAAAGGGGAATTAAACTGCCCGAAATTCGTCACGTTCAGGATGGCCTTGATCTTTTTATTGCGGCCGCAGATTTCCATAAGCTTTTCGCGGGTGCCGTCCTCGGAATGGTTGTCGATGAAAAGAAGCTCGTAATCATACGCCGGCAGCTCGTTTTCCATTATCGACACCACGGCTTCGCTCATGGGCACCACATTTTCCACCTCGTTATAGCAGGGGATCATGATGCTGATTTTTTTTCGCCCGTCCTTCAAAACGAGAAGGCCTCCTTCTTCACTGCTTCATATTCCTCTCTGGGGAGGAAGGGATACATGTCGTCGAGAGTAGGGGATTCAAGGCTTCCGTCCTCTAAGAGCCTCGACTTAAGCTTCGGTTCAAAATCCTGGGTATCGTCCACGATGACCTCGGTAAGCACCGGTCCTTCAATGGAATAAGCCTCGGCTATTTTTTCCTCCAGCTTCGTCAGGGAATCGATCTTTAAATATTTAAAGGAAAAGGCCTCCGCAAGCTTTTTAAAGTCGGGGAAGCTCACTCCCGTATCCGGGGAAACCCCGACGAGGGGAGGCTTGAAAAGGTTCTGCTGGGTCTGGCGGATGGAGTGGTAGCCGTTGTTGTTTATCAGGAACGTCTTTATATTCATATGGTGATGGGCAGCCACCTGAAGCTCCTGGAGATTCATCATAAGGCTCCCGTCCCCGTCGATACAGGTTATTCTCCGTTCATTGCCCAGGGCGACGGAGGCGCCTATGGCTGCCGGAAAAGCGTAGCCCATCGGGCAGGAGCCGGAATTTGTATACATCCTTTCGCCCTTTTTCCCTTCAAAGGCCTGGAAGGTCACAACGCAGGCCGCGCCGTTGCCGCAGACTATAACGTCCTTGTCCCCGAGGAAGTCCGAAAGCTTTTTCGTGAATACGTACTGGCTTAAGGGTTTCTTCTTTTTTTCGTACTCGTCAAGGCAGGCCGGATAGCGTTTATGAATATCCCGGCACCATTTCAGCCATTCCGAATGGTCGCCCACCTCCTCCTTCACGCAGTGGGAAAGGGAACGGCAGACATCCTTTACATCCGCGTGTATTGCTATATCAGGCCGGACGGTGGGTTTGCGCATTTCGTTTTCGTCTATATCCACCACGATTTTGAAGGCGTTTTTCGCAAAATCGAGGGGGGCGTAGCCCACCATGCGTATATTCATCCTGCACCCTAAGGAAATCAGAAGATCCGCGCTCTGGAGGATAAAATTGGCACCCCTCGTTCCCACGGTACCGGGCATTCCCGCATAGTAGGGGTTGCTCTCCCAGAGAAGGTCGGTGGCGTTCCAGGCGCAGAGCACCGGGAGCTTAAGGGCATCCGTGCAGTCCAGAAAATCCTTATAGGCCTCTCCGGAACGGATTCCGCTTCCCGCAAGGATCACGGGACGGCGGGCATGGGAAATCCTCTCCAGAAGAATGTCCGTGTAGGATCTGTCATAAACCGGATTTTCCCTTCTGCCCGAGTTTTCACTTTTAAAGCCCGTCAGATCCTCCGTATAAATGAAGGAAGCCTGAATGTCCAGAGGAACGTCGATCCACACCGGACCCTTCCTGCCGTTAAGCGCCATGAACCAGGCATATTCGAGCTGGTAGCGGATTTCGTTGGGATTGTTTATACGTACCGCGAGCTTCGTCATCGGGGCAGCGCTCTCGACTATGTCATATTCCTGATCCCCGAGCTGGCGGAGAGGGGCGGGGCAGGCGTGAATGCTGGTCTCCCTCTTAACCTGGCCGGAAAGGACAAACATGGGAATGGAATCCACGTAGGCACCGTAAACTCCGGTCAGGGCGTTGATGCCTCCGGGGCCGGTGGTCACGCAGACCGCCGCGACCCGGCCCGTAAGCCTGGCATAGCTTTCCGCCGCCATGCTCGAGCCCTGCTCGTGGTGATTATAGATGCATTTAAGCTGTCTGTGGTGGCCGAAGGAGTCGTTGAAATGCATGGCGCCGCCTCCGGTCACGGTGAAGATGTGCTCCACCCCGTGCTCCACAAGAAACTCCGCTATATAATCCGTAACCTTGATGCGCATATTTCCTCCTTCTTTATTCTTAAAAGAATCTCAGGATTTCCTCCGGACTCCTGGCCATTCCTATGGCTCCGGCGTAGTTCATGACCTCTGTCTCTTCCCGGAAGCCGAAGCCGTAGGACACTCCCAGGAAGGATGTGCCGATGCCTACCGCCCCTTCCGCGTCGAAGGCCGTGTCTCCGATCATCACCGCCCTTCTTTTGTCGGTGCAGCCGAAATCCTCCAGGCACATGTTTATGATTTCAGGCTTTTTTATGGCGGAGGCGCTGTCCGTCCCGTGGATGGAATCCGCCAGAGCGTCCACACCGAAGGCGGAGCAGATTTTCTTTGCCATGGATTCCAGCTTGTAGGTCGCCACTCCGATTTTTACTCCCTTATCCTTCAGCTCCGACAGGGTTTCCAGCATCCCTTCATAAGGATAAGCGTCGCAGAGATATTTTTCCTTTTCGTAACGGCTCCTGAATTTCCGGGCTAGCTCCATACCCTGTTCATTCGTCAGGGAATAGACTCTGGCGAAGGTCTGGTTTATCGGAGGGCCGATGAACTGATCGTACTCCTCCTCCTTAAGCTCCCTCATGCCCAGTTCCGAAACCGTGTCCTTAATGGCGGCCACAATCCCCGGCTTCGTGTAAAAAAGGGTGCCGTCCACATCAAATATTGCAATGTCGTATTCTCTTTCACTCATAGGCAGACTCCGTAAGAAATACTATCTCCATCTCCTTTTTCATTTCTCCGATCACGCCCTTTGTATAGTCGTTGAGCCTTACGGCGTAGTCCTTTATAAATTCATATTCCATGCCCGAGAAGGCGTAGTTTTTTCCTCTCTCGGAGGTATAACCGTCAAAGCCCGCGAGCACCGTCTTTTTCACCTCAAGAGACTTAAGAAGGCGCAGAAGCATGGGCAGTGAATTATCGGGGATTTCAAAGGAGGGGTCAATCAGAGATGCATAGTCCAGGCAGAAATCAAAATCTCCGTGGGCGCTTGTGACATTGGAGGTGGCAATAACCCTGAAGGAACCCTCATCCTCCGGAAGGGAACCGGAGAGCTGCATATATCTCTTTGAATTGCTTAAAAAGAGAAAATCAAGAGGGAAGCCCTCCGGCACAAAATTAATGGCTATGGTAAGGGGTGCGGTTTCCTTTATATATGCGGCGATCTTTTTATAAGAGCCGGCAATGGATTTTCCGGGGCCCAGAAGCAGAAGCTCTCTTCCGGAAAAGGCCTCCTTAAGCTCCCGTCTTGCCGCGGTATCGTTTATGTCATTTTTCTGATACTCAAGATAGAGCTCCTCAATATACTCCTCGTGGTAGGTAAGACGCTTGTCTTCGTCAATCAGCTTTAAAATCTCGTTTACACCCCTGACCGACAGGGTCTTTTTCTTCAGGAGATATTGGGGATATTTGGGATGGCAGTCATTGGAGGCGCAGAGGAAATACTGCATCTGGTAGCCCCAGGGGGACTGTTCGTAGATTTTAAGGATTCCGGTGTCGATCATTTCAAGAATCTGGCTTGTATCATATTTTTTCCCGAGATTCTCATCGGCGTACATCGTCAAAAGCTCCAGGGGACAGTTCCCGGCGCTCTTCCCCATTCCGTAGGCCGAGCCGTCTATAAGGAGATGCCTTTTTGTGTCATATTCCACCAGGGCAATGGAATTGGAATAGGCCAGCTGGAAATTGTTGTGGGCGTGGTACCCCAGAAGGATTTCAGGATTTAAGCGCTCGTCTATCAGAGTAAAATAGTGCATGAGGTTGCTCCGGTCCAGAAGCCCGTAAGTGTCCACGATGGACATGGCAAAGGGGTTAAGGGCATTGACCCGCTCCACAAGATCCAGAAGCTCCTCATCGGAATAGCCCGTAATCGAGACCGGCTGAACAAATACCATATAGCCCTTTTTCTTAAGCTCAGCGCAGAATTCAAGGGCTTCAAAGCGGGTCTTCTTTTTCACCATGACCCGTATGCCGTCCAGAACGGAAGCTTCCGCTTCCGAAAGGGCCTCAAGCGGACAGGTGCCGTAGTCTATCATCCCGAAAATCTTTGAGCTTCCGTGGGAAAGCCCCGCGAATATCCGGTCCATCCCCGCCGAATCAGGGGTTATGGTGCGGTCAATATCAAAAGGCTCCCGTTCGTCCAGAAACCCCACCTCGATATAGTCGATCCCGGCGGAAACCGCTCTCTCAAAGAGATTGACGATCGTGCCGTGACCGAAATTCCATTCGTTGACAAAGCCGCCGTCCCGCAGCGTACAGTCTAAAAGAGATACCTCTTTCATCAAGCCTCCCCGGCGGAGCTTTTCACCGCTTCCCTGATTACCCGGAGCATACGATCAAGTCTCGCTTCATCCATCACAGGCCCCAGACCCACCCAGAAGGAGGAGCGCATTATACGGTCCGTTTCCTTTAATTCCCCCGCAACGCGGTAGCGGTCCGTCACCTTAAATTCATCAAAACAGGGCTGTCTTAAAAGGTTCCCGCCGAAGAGGAGCCTGGTCTGCACCCCGTTACCCTCAATGCGTTCAACAACCTCCCTTCGGGACAGATCATCCCTGAGGGTTAAGAGAAAGCCGAACCAGGAGGGGTCGGAATGCTCTGCGGCCTCCGGCAGCGCCACAAGGTCACCGAGCTCCTTAAAGCCTTCCTTCAGGATTTTAAAGTTTTCCCGCCGTTTTTTTGTAAACAGAGGCAGCTTCTTTAACTGGGCGCAGCCCACGGCCGCCTGAAGATCCGTGGCCTTTAAATTATAACCGAAATGGGAATAGACATATTTATGGTCGTAGCCTGCAGGAAGTGTGCCGTAGCTTCCCTCGTAGCGCTTTCCGCAGGTGTTGTCCTTCCCGGAGGGGCAGGAGCAGTCCCGGCCCCAGTCCCGCATGGAACGGACTATCTTATGAAGCAGGGCGTTATTCGTATAAACCGCACCTCCTTCTCCCATGGTCATATGATGGGGCGGATAGAAGGAGCTGGTGCCGATGTCGCCGAAGGTGCCGGTATAGCCCTTCTTTCCGTCAAGGGTATATTCGCTTCCCAGGGCGTCGCAGTTATCCTCTACAAGCCACAGGGAATGAGCCTCGCAGAAGGCCTTAACCGCCGCGATATCAAAGGGGTTTCCCAGGGTATGTGCCAGCATCACGGCCTTTGTTTTTTCGCTCAGAGCCTCCTCAAGGACGGAAACATCAATATTGTACTGAGGAATTGTCACATCCGCAAAAACCGGCACCGCCCCATAGCGGATTATCGGGGATACCGTGGTGGGAAAGCCCGCCGCCACCGTAATCACCTCATCCCCGGGGAGAATCCGGCGTTCCTTTAAAAGAGGACTGGTCAGGGCGGCAAAAGCCAGGAGGTTGGCCGAAGAACCGGAATTAACCACCGAGACGTATTTCACTCCGAGAAAACCGGCAAACTCCTTCTCAAACCGGTCCGTATAGCGCCCGGAGGTGAGCCAGAATTCCAGAGAGGCGTCCACAAGATTCGTAACCTCTTCAGCATCGTAATAACGGCCCGCGTAGGGTATCCGGTCTCCCTCCCTGTAGGGAGTCCCCTGGGAGTGATACTTATCCGTATAGGCGCGCACCGCCTTGAGTATCTCCTCCCTGGCCGCTTCTTCCGTCATATTTTCAAACATCCGCCTGTCCCTCTTCCGCTTCTTTCAAATATTCCTTTATCTGCTCCTCAACGCAGCCCCTGAGATCTCCTCCCCCGAGCCAGCGTTTTGAAAACTCCACAATTTTTTCCATCGCCCGGTCAATTCCCCAGACGCTCCTCCAGCCGAAGACCCGTTTTATTTTCCCGCAGTCCAGCCTTAAAAAGGCCGCCTCATGGGGGCCGCCGTCGGGACGGGCAGCCCACGCAGCTCCCTCTCCCCAGGCGCGGCAGAACCTTTCCGCAAGCTCTCCCGCCGTCAGACAGTCCTCCAAATCCGGCCCGATGTTATAATAATCCGCCTTAACTTTATCCTCCGCGGCTTCAGAGGCGATAACGGCGTAGAGCCGGACCGGCTCCAGCACATGCTGATAGGGCCGGATTGATTCCGGGTTCCTTATTATGATCGTTTCTCCGGAGGAAACCGCGCGGACGCAGTCGGGAATCAGCCGGTCTTCGGCAAAATCCCCGCCGCCTATAACATTTCCGGCTCTCGCTGTGGAAACGGCCGGTGCCCCTTCCCCGGAAAAAAAGGATTTTTTATAAGAGTGGGTCACCAGCTCCGAGCAGGACTTGGAGTTGGAATAGGGGTCATACCCGTCCAGGGGCATATCCTCCGTAAAGGGCGTATCCAGATCATCGTTTTCATAGACCTTGTCGGTGGTAACGTTAATAACCGAACGCACCGAAGAAGTCTGTCTCACGCATTCCAGCAGGTTTACTGTACCCATGACATTTGTTTCGTAGGTTAATACGGGTTCCCGGTAGGAAAGACGTACAATGGGCTGGGCCGCCAGGTGAAAGACATATTCGGGTTCCGTTTCCCGGAAAACCTTTAAGAGAGCCTCAAAGTCCCTTACGTCCCCCGTTACGGAGCGGATATCCTTTTCAAGCCCCGTCAGGGCGAAAAGAGACGGATCGGTGGGGGGAGAAAGGGCGTAGCCCGTCACCTCCGCTCCCAGCATCTTAAGCATAAGAGAAAGGTAAGAGCCCTTAAAACCGGTGTGGCCCGTTATTAATACTCTTTTTCCTCTGTAACGCTCCAGGGCTTTCATTTCCATACCTTCCAGGGGGCGTTTCCCGAGGCCCAGAGCTCCTCCAGCTTTTTCTTTTCCCTCTGGGTATCCATGCACTGCCAGAAGCCGTGGTGCTGATAGGCCATCAGCTGACCCTCGGCGGCAAGCTTCGGCAGGGAATCCTTTTCAAACACCGTACCGTCCCCCTCGATATAATCGAAAATGGCTGGCTCGAACACCATATAGCCCCCGTTCACCACGCTGGAATCCTTTCCCTCCTTTTCGGCCAGCTCATGAACCCTGCCGCCGTCGGCAATATCCAGGACACCGAAGCGCTGATCCACGGAAATGGCGGTTATTGTACCTGTTTTGCCGTGGGATCGGTGGAAGGAAAGGAGAGCGCGCATATCCACGTCCGATACGCCGTCACCATAGGTTAACATAAATGTTTCGTTTCCGATATATTTCTTTATCCTCCGAATCCTGCCGCCGGTCATCGTGTCTATGCCGGTGTCCACCAGTGTCACCTTCCAGGGCTCGGAATGGTTGTCATGAACCTCAACGCTGTTGTCGGAAAGGTCATAGGTCACATCGGAGGAATAGAGGTAGTAATCCGCGAAATACTCCTTCACCATGTGCTGCTTGTAGCCCAGGCAGATCACAAACTCCTGAAATCCGAAGTGGGAATACTCCTTCATTATATGCCATAAAATCGGACGCTCTCCGATCTCGATCATGGGCTTGGGCTTTAAATGGGACTCTTCGGAAATCCGGGTTCCGAAGCCGCCCGCAAGGATGACAACCTTCATCTGGTTCTCCAATTCCTGTGGAACTTTTGACGTTTGTATCAATATATCAAATCTAAACTCTTTTTACAACTTGACGAACCATAAACCAGCACAGGGGGAGGGCGTAAAGCGCCAGCATTTCCGCGCCCCAGCAGATTGTGACAAGCCACAGGAAAAGGCGGGAGAGGCTTTCGGGAACGCGCGCTTCCACCCTCTTTTTTGAACGGAGGGCAAAAAGCAGCACAACAGCCAGTATGAGCAGGCTCACCGCCGCCCCGCTCTTTAAGCCCGCAGGGCAAAAGCGCAGGGAAACCCTGTTTTCACCTTCTTCAAGCGAAAGTGCCGAAAAGAGCTCCGCCACGTTTTTTATTTCCGTCTTCTTTCCGTTGACGCGCCCGCTCCAGCCGGGATCGGCGTACAGGGGCAGCAGGGCGGCTTCGCCCTCTTTTGCCGCGGCAACCGTGAAATCAAGCCCTGCCTTCCCCGCCACGGGCTCTGTTCCGGTTTCCGTAAGAGCCCCGCCAAGGGACAGGAGCTTATCGCAGTCCAGTGAAAACACCTCCGATTTTTCGGGGATGTCGAGCTTAACCTCTTCGTCCTCATAGGTTCCCAGATACAAAAGATTGGACTGGAACCACCCGGGATAGGCTGTGTTTTCCATGTCGCCTATGGAGGGCACGGGAACAGCAGCGCCGTTAACTATGATTTCCTCCGCCTCGCCCCCTCTTAAGTACAGCGCTTTTCTGCCCTGTACCCTGAAATTTCGTTCATGTATTTCCTCCATGATTTCGCCCCCCGAACCGGAGAGAGCCTGATAAAAGCGGTTATGGAGGGATACAAGCCCGTCCTCCGAAAAATCCTCTTTCGTGAAGGATGAGGGCACCGTCATCACGAAAGGAAGCGGAGCTTTTGAATTGTACAGAATCCAGCCCTCTGCCTCAGAATCTTTTTCATAAACCGGGGCTTCGCCTTCGAAGGGCACCTTCGTTAAAAGACTCCTCACTCCCAGAAGGGCATCGGAAAAAAGAGTTCCGCCGGAATCCAGGATACGCATAAAATGCGTGCCGTATCCGAATTCATTGGCCGCGCTCTGCTGGGGTTTTGTGAGGGTATTGGCCCAGCCGGTAACCGTGGCGCGCCGGAGAATCATTCCGTAATTGGTATTAAGCTCCGTATCCGGGTTTTTTATCCTGAAAAGCCTGCTTTCCTCCAGCGGCAGGTTTTTCCGGCAGAAAAGTGCTTCGTCAACGTAGGTTCCCGACTGTTCCGGGTCGGAAAAAAACCGGTCCTTGAATTTCGGCGGCCCGTAGCCCGCAAAAGCTCCGAGCATCAGCTCCGAAAGCACAAGACACGAGATGAGGGCCATGGCCGGAGCGGGAAAACGCAGGGAAAGAGCGGTTAAGAGGCAGTAAATCAAAAACAGTAAAAAAGCGGAAAGGGCCCAGACGCGAAAGACCTCCCTTATATCCGGGCCGTTTTCAAGAAAGGCTCCCAGAAAGAATTTCACAAAAAGGAAGGAAAGAAAGGCCGCGACAGGGACAATCACCGCTCCCATCCAGCCCGGTCCCTCCTTCCGGTCCACGAAAAGCGCCGCTGAATAATGTGCCGCAAGAGCCGTCAGGGCAAAGGGAATTATATAGCCGCAGCGGATGGGATAGTGGTAATAGGTTCCCATGTGCCAGAGAAGGTTTATTGACTCAAAGGGAATGAGACAGAGAGGAACGGCGGCAAAGAGGATCGAAAAAAGCTTCTCCTTCTTCGTTTCCCGGGCCTTGAAAAAGCCGAAAACAACAAGGGCAAGGAGGGCTTCGCAGGCAAAGAGCTGCAGGTATTTAACGTAATATTCATCCGCGCCCACGGAGTTTAAAACCGCCACCGCAGCTTCCCTGAAATTCGTATCCACGTTGGAATGGAAACGGGAAGAACGCAGCATCTGCGCGGCCGCGGGAAAAAGCATCACGGCGGAAAGGCCGATGCCCGCTGCCGTCCCGGCCGTAAAAAGAAAGGCCCGGCGGGGTCTGAATTCCTTTCCGGTAATGAGCAGCAGATACCCTCCCCCCACGGCAAGGAGGAAGATAAGGTGCATGAAGCCCAGATAGTAGCTTAAGGCCGTGGTGAAGCCCAGCATGAAAATGTAGAAATACGCCTTTCCGTCATGAAGGAGGCGGTAGAGGGAAAGCACAAGCAGCGGAAGAAAAACGGCGGAGTCCAGATAGGTGGGTATCGTATAGTGGGTAAGGGTGAACCCCGAGAGGCCGTAGAGCACGGAAAGGAGGGCTCTGAGAAGCGCCGGGGAATACCGGGTATGCTCCGTGTTTTTCAGGAAAAGACCCAGATTCACGGTCATAAAAAAAAGGCGTAAGCCCATGAACACCGAAAGGGAGCGCATGACATTTTCCCTTTTTACCAGAAGGAAAAACAGGTTGAAGGGAGAAATGTTCCACTGGATCGCACTGCCCATGGAAAGGTTCTGGCCCTCGTTTATATACCAGTCGAAAAAGAGGGCCGATTTCCCGTGGAGGAAATCCCAGAGATGATAGTACAGGGGGACGTTGGTCTGTCCCATGTCGTAATAGTCGATGCCCCCGTTTCCGAAAGGAAATATCCCCTTTACAAACAGCACCGCGAAAAAAATGAGGAGAGTAAGCCCTCCCGGAAGCAGCACCTCCGGGACGCCCCTGATTCTTTTGTTTTTATCACCGGTTGTCAATTACTGCCCTTCCGATGCTGTCGTACACCAGGCCTGAAACTCCCCTGATCTCTTCGGTTTCAAAGCAGTTCCGCCCGTCGATCACTATGGGATTTTTCATCAGCTGCACGAAGGTTTCGGGTTTTATGGCCTTAACCTCCGGCCATTCGGTAAAGATCAGACAGAGCTCCGCATCTTTTAAGGTTTCTTCGATGGTATCGCAGTATTCCACCTCCCCCTCCAGACGCTTTTTGAAATTTTCCACTCCAACCGGATCCCAGGCCCTGACCTTCGCTCCGTCGTCCAAAAGAACCGGAACCGTTACCAGAGAGGGCGCCTCGCGAAGATCGTCGGTGCCTGGCTTAAAGGTGAGTCCCAGGACGGCCACCTTTACTCCCTTCAGGTCTTTATAATATCTGGCGGCCTTTTTTACCGGCAGGAATTTCTGGTTCTCGTTCACCTCGATGGCAGCTTTTACGGTCTTTATCTCGTGATCGTTAAACCGGGCCAGCCAGTTTAAAGCCTTTGTATCCTTAGGGAAACAGGAGCCGCCGTAGCCGATACCGGCCCGGAGGAACTGGCTTCCTATACGGGAGTCGTAACTCATGCCCTTTGAAACATCCTCGATATCCGCGCCGATTACCTCGCAGAGGTTGGCGATCTCGTTGATATAGGAAATTTTAAGCGCCAGAAAATCATTGGAGGCGTATTTTATCATTTCCGCGCTGCGGCGGTTGGTCACTATAAGGGGCGCGTCAAACCCCTCATACACCTCCCTGAGCACCTTTTCGGAAAAAGGATCCTCCACCCCGATAACTATACGGGAGGCATGGAGAGTATCCCGCACCGCCGTTCCCTGGGCCAGAAACTCGGGGTTTGAAGCCACATGAATATTCACCCTTCCTTTTAAAGCATCTTTAAGGTAATCCTCCACCCTGTCGTTGGTGCCGATGGGTACGGTGGATTTTATGACGATCACGCATTCTTCGCTTACGCTTTCCGCAATCTGGTCCGCCACGGCGTATATGTAGCTTAAATTGGCGGAGCCGTCCCTTTTTTCGGGAGTGCCGACCCCCACAAAGATGACCTTCGCCCCGGCGTAGGCAGAGCGGTAATCCGTTGTGTAGGTGAGCCGCTCCATGTTCTTAAGCATAAGCTCGTCAAGGCCCGGCTCGAAAATCGGAGGCTTTCCGCTCTGCATAACGGCGATCTTTTCCTCATCCACATCCACGCAGGTGACTTCATGCCCGTGCTCCGCAAGGCAGATCCCCGTAACCAGCCCCACATATCCCGTTCCCGCAACTGCTATTTTCATATATGTATTCTCTCCTTTTCACAAGGATTATACACTATATCTTGTTGTAATTCCAGCGTATACCCTTAAAATCCATCTATATTTTGTACCGCTTTGTCAGATGTCCCCGGGAGCGCGGCTCCGCCGCCCCGCCTTCCTCACAAGGATCAGCACCACAAAGGGCACGGTCTGCATCAGCACCCGGTTGCCGGAATCTCCGACCCCCACCCTTAAAAGCCCTCCTCTGGCCCAGCAGGCCGCAGCGATTGTCAAAAGCAGGGCGGGAAAGAAAAAATCGAAGAAATCCGGGGAGCGGAAACCGGCACGGACGAGATCAAAGAGACTCCAAAGCACACAGAGCACAAAGAAAAGCCCGAAAATTCCCCAGCCGTTTCCGAGGCGGATATTGGTGTAAAAGGTTTTGAGGTTGGAAATGTACCGTTCTTTATTTATGAGGGCAAGTCCCAGATTGCCCGCAATAAGCAGCAGGAGAAGGGCCGCGGGCAGAAAGGAAAAGAGGCGTTCCGACTCCGAAAGTCTTTTCCGGAGGGTAAGAATCCAGAGGGCAAGCAGAATGAAAAGCCCCAGCGTAAGAACGGCTTTTTTTAAATCCAGGAAGCTGTAGAGCGGATCCACTCCCAGCCGGATATAGAGCATCAGATAGAAAAGCAGCGGAGTCAGGGCCGCGGCCAGGGTTTCGGCCATAAGCTTCCTCCCGGAATTTTCCGGCACAAGGGAAAAGGAGGCCACGGCCAGCACCGTCATGACGCTTCCCTCCACACGAAGGAGGGAGCACATTGCAAGAAAGAGGAGAAGGGCCGCAAAAAGGCCAGTGTTTTCCCGGTCTTCAACCCCAAAGGAGCGATATCCCAGCAAAACGCATATAAAAAACAATTCCATGAAATAAGCGTTGGACATGATCCAGGAGGAAATAAACCGGAAGGGCATACTCCCCAGCAGGAAAAACAGGGCAAGGACCGAAAACAGCCGGGCCTCCTTTTTTTCCGTACCGGAGGAACTTAACTCCCGAAACATAAAGGCGGCAAAAGCCCCCAGGAAGGAGAGATTCATCAGGGTCTGCACCCCGATGGTGTTGTCAAAACCGAAAAAGAAGGGCAGACAGTTCAGCACCGCGGAGAGAGGCCCCACGTCGGTTAAAAAGGTGTCGAAGGAAGCCAGAAAGCGGCCTTCCCGCACCAGGGTTTCGGGATAGACCGAATAGTAATAAACCGAATCGTTGTCTATGGTCACGGGAAGCAGACGGCAGACGGAAAAGCAGACCGCGGCGGCTCCCAGGGCCAGAAAAATCAACAGATATTTTTTATTAAGGAGCAAAGACCTTACCGCCCCGGTTTCTTTTTTGCCAGGTCCGAAAAACAGGGCTGCGCAGAGGGCGAGGAAAATCAGGAGCGAAACGGAAAGCCCGGTAAAGGGCAGGCCCGAAACAAGGCATAAAAAACCCGTCAGGGTAAAGAGGGAGAGCCCCGCGGGAAAGGCCAGGCTTAAAAGAAAGCCCGGCAGGCGGCGAAGTCCCAGAGAAAAAAGGAAAACACCTCCGGAAAGGTACAGCAGGAACATAACCGCCGCTTCTCTTAAAGGCGCAAGGGCTGTGAGAAAGCGCAGTACCTCTGTCAGGGCCGGGGCGTTCATGAATCACCTCCGGGGGATAAAAGCCCCAGCTCTTCCGCCACCGGCTCTGCCATAAGATACAGGTTTTCGTTTTCGTCCCACAGGGCCACAAGACGTTCCGCTTCCGTTAACCCCTCAAGAGCTATCCTGATCTTCGGAAAGCTCCCCGGTTCCCCAGGATTTTCCTCCGCAAAGGAATGGTAGTACCAGTAATACCAGAAAGCCGTTGCCTGCTGGATTTTCTCCTGATTTAAGGGGAAGGAATAGCGCAGCATGTCATTGGCGATGCCGAAATCGGAAAAGCGCCCCAGGGCCGGCTTAAGAGCGGCTTCCACTTCTTCGCCGAAAGGCAGGTTTTTGTCCACCGTCACCGAAGAAGCGTATTCCTCAAAATATCTCACATAATTGTTTTCCTTAAAATACCGGGCATCAAAGGGGTTCCCGTCCTCCTCATCCCGGCCGAAGCTGGGATAGGAAGCATAGGTACGGCTTTCCCTCGGAAGCATAACCTCCTTTTCCCGGATAGCAAGGCGCAGGAAAAGATCGGGATAGCGCCCCTCGTCAAAAAAGGCCTCGTTATAGAAGGCAGGGGTATCATACCGGTAAAACTTCTGCACCGAAGGGGCCTTAAGAGCCGTATGTATGAAATTTGCAAGTGCGGCAACGGATAAACACACCAGCACCGCGTTCCTTTTAAGCTTCGGATTCATTGCTCAGCCCTTTTTCATAAGTTTACATAACTTCTCGCGGACATAGGCTGCCGCCATAAGCAGGCTCTTTTTTTCCAGCAGGCATATTAAGAGAATTGCAGGAATTCCCGCTGCCGCCGTCATACCCTTCCGCTCCGTCAGCACTGCGGCGGAGGCATAGAGGATAACCACCGCTCCCATCAGAAGGGTTCTTAAATAATCGTAGCCCACGGGGTAGAAGTGTTCCGACAGGAGGGTGCCGATCCAGAAATACACCAGGTAGGAAAGACCGGTCGCGACGGCCGCTCCCATCCCCCCAAAACGGGGCACCAGCAGGGCGTTCCCGGAAATGTTTATTATTATCGCCACTGCGGAGGCAAGGTTCAGCCAGACATTTTTCTTTACAAATTTTATGCCCTGGCAGGTGATTTCAAAAAGGATGGCGAAGACGGGCATCAGGGTGAGAAAGGGGATGAGGCGCGCCGCCCTGCGGTAGTCCTCTCCCAAAAGCAGCACAATGAGGTCGCGGCATAGAATCAGACCGATTGCGGTCAGGGCGCATAAAAACCGGGTCATATCGAAGGCCTGTCTGAAAAACGCCTTCGATTCCGCCTCTTTGCCGCTCTCGTAGCGCTCCATCGCCACCGGGGACCAGAAGGCCACAAAGGTGTTTTTAAAGGTGATAAGGAGAACCATTATTTTCATGGCCGCCGTATACACCCCGAGGGCATCGAAATCGGAATAGCGGCGGATAGCCACCCGGTCGCAGGAGGCCATGAGCCACTCCATCAAGAGCACCGGTATAAAGGGCATTCCGTATTTCAGAAGCTCTCCTGAGGAAAAGTCCCCCTGCGCGGTTCCGGAATTTTCCGCTTCCGCCGTACCAGCGGCGCCTCTCCTTAAGATAAAATATCTTATAATCAGGAAAGCCGTGGTCATCCCCCAGGAAAGGGTCATGGCATAAAGCACCACCCTGAAATCATTTCCCAGAACAGACCAGGCAAGGGCGATCAGAACGATGTTCAGAACCTTCTGGGCGATATTGACGTTGGAATAGAGCTTTCCGTTCTGCTGCAGCCTTACGTCCAGGAAAAAATAGCGCTCCAGCACCGAAATCACCGTATAGGACACCACCAGCAGCCGTATGTCCGTGCCGTCCTTTCCGAAAAGCCAGAGATTCACCCTGCCCGCCGAAAGAAAATATAAAACCACCAGAAGGAGCACCACCGCCCCGGAAAGCCCCAGACAGCAGCGCAGCAGTCTTTCCCGCTTTATACCCTTTACATAATAATAACGAATATAGGCCTGGTCGAGGCCCAGGATCGCGAATATGTATATTATGCTCACCGCGGTCTCAAACATGCCGGTACGGCCGTATTCGTCGGTGGTCATAAGGCGGGTCACCAGCGGTGTCTGGACGAAACCTAAGAGCAGAACGATAAAATTACCGTAGAAGTAGCTTAAAAACCCTCCTACCGCCGTCTTTTTCCCTTCCATCAGGCGCCACCCAGAATTCTTTTATACAGCTCTTTATGGCGTGAAACATATCTGTCGCTCTTATAGAGGGAACGGTAGCGCTCCAGGAAAAAGCTCTGCTCCTTCATAAGCGCCTCTCTGTCCCCGGCGAAACGCCGGACAGCTTCCACAAAGCCGGAGGGCTCCTCTTTATCGTAGAGCGCCTCCTCTTTTCCCACCACCTCCGGCAGCCCTCCCACGGCCGTGGCCAGAACAGCACATTTCCGGCTCATGGCCTCAACCGCGGCCTTGCCGAAGGATTCAAATCTGGAGGTCATGACAAAAAGATCCACCCCGTAATAATAGTCGCTCATTTCCTCCTGGGAAAGATCCTGACGGTAGCGGAAGTTTTCCGCCCCCATTATTTCCCTGAGCCCGCCGCAAAGCTTTTCTACCACCTCCGCATCTCCCGGCTCAAAGACAGAAAGCACCAGATCCACAAAAAAATCAATTCCCGCCTTCTTTAACTCCCGCACAAGCTCTGGCACCGCGTCCCAGTCCTTTTCTTCACAGACCCTGCCCGCAAAACCGATAACAAGCTTCCCGGAGGTTTTCTTTTTTTCGGGCTCAAAGGTCTCAAAAAGCGGGCTTATGGTGTTGGGTATGGTTTCCACGGGCCGTATCGCAGTGTGCTCCCGCCAGAGCGTGGCGTTTTTCTCCGTGGTTGTCACAAGAGCCGCCGCTCTTTTCAGCACCGGCATCATAAAAAGCCTGGAGCGGAGCCGGTAGCCGAAATACATCCCCCTGTCCGTATAAATATAGGGAAGGAGCGGAAAATGCCGGCGGATAAAACCGTAGGTTATCAGTGACTCCGACATCTCGATATGTATAAGCGACGGCTTTTCAGCGGCAATTATTTCCCTGAAGGCCTTAATCCGAAGCCTCAGGTTGGGAAGCCTCTTCTCTCCCATGGGATAGGTTTCGACCCTGAAGGCATAGTCGCTTTTCTTACTTTTCAAAAGCTCCGGGCAGACTACCACAATTTCATATTCCCCCTCTTTTGAGAGGGGGTCGCAGATCGCCCGGGTAGAAAGCTGGGCTCCTCCCGGCAGGTCTATGGGATATTCCATTAAATACAGGATCTTAGGCTTCATTCCCGGTACCAGTTGTTTTTAAGCAGCTCACAGGGACTTAAGGGTCCCTCTTCATAGCGGGGAGGTTCAAGCGCGATCAGTCCTTCGGCAAACTCCAGCACCCTCTGTGCCGCCACGGCCGGGTTCCAGAGCTCCTTCATATATTCAAAGGCTCCCCGGCCGAGGTGACGGACCTCCTCCGGGTTTTTTAAAAGCCGTTCCAGCTTTTCCGTAAGACTCATAAGCTTTCCGCTTTGGAAAAGATACCCGGTCTTTCCCGGCAAAACAAGGAAAGGGGCGGCCCCCGCGGCGTGAGAGGCTATAACGGCGCAGCCCGCGGAAAGAGCCTCGTAGATCACCGACCCCCAGCCCTCCAGGAAGTTGCTGGTCATTACGAAAATATCGGCTTTTTCCATCTCCTCACGGGTTTTTTCCGGGCTTAAATACCCGAGAAATTCCGTGCGCTCCTTCAGCCCTTCTTTTTCAACAAGGAGCTTTAACCTTTCCTCCTCCTCCCCTCCCCCGACAAAGCGGACGGAAAAGGGCAGCCCTTTGGCGGCACAAAGCCCTGCCGCGCGGATAAAAAGGTCGGCGCGCTTTAATTTTAAAAACCGCCCCGCCCAGAGCACAACCGGCGGATTGTTTTTCTCCTTCAGAGAAAAAAGCTCCTCTTCGGAAAGTCTCTCTCCCTCCGGAAAATAGCCGAATTTATAGCATTTCCCGGGATAGCTTCTTAAAAAAGCATAGTCGGAGGCGCAGTAGGCACTGGCTGCAAGCAGATAAATGTTTTTTTCACGGTTTCTGTAATGGTTTACATAAAACTTTTTTGCCAGTCTCGGGATCAGGACCTTGACCCGCCCCTCCTTTAAAGGCCGCTCCGAATAGCGGAAGGTCAGCTTATTTTTCTGAAGGCGGGCGAAAATCAGCTCCTCCGGAGCCGTTCCCATAATCACGAGACCGCTTTCCTCCGCCAGTTTAAATGCCTTATCACGGGCTTCCGAACTCAGATGGCTCTGAAGCACATAGGACGGAAGACTTCCTCCTCCCCAGCCCATTTCGGAACGGAATTTCTCCATGGGCTCGGTCTCCACAAAGGTGAAGTCCTCCCCCAGACGCTCATAAAAGGCATCACAGAGGGAACGCTGATGATGATTGAAATAGTTTGAAAAAAAAGTTACCTTCATGCCAGAATAAACTTGATTACCTCAAAGCCGATACACTCAAAGAGATAAAAACGGCTGTAGCCGTTGTTCCGGTAGATCCGGTAGCGCCGCTTAATCCGCTCCCCCACCTCACTTAAGGGTATCCTGCTGCTGACCCCTCCCATACGGAAGTTGGCCAGAACCCGGTTTACGATCCTTATTTTGTATCCCGCCGCACGGACCCTGAAATAGAAATCCATGTCGTCGCTGATGTTTTCACAGCGGTAGCGGAAGCGGTCATATACCTCCCGGCGCACAAACTGGGTGGGATGGTTCCAGTCCCGGCTGGTAACGTATTTACGGAGCCTGGCGCGTTTGATAAAGGTTCTGCCGTTTGTCATGTGCATCCTTACGTCCGCAAAGGCCAGGTCGAAACCCCCGTCGGAGTAGAGGGCTTTCATGGTCTGAACCGCATCGCTTTCGTACCAGTCGTCGCTGTTGATGATTCCGATGAGCTTTCCCTTTGCCCGGCAGATCCCCAGATTCATGGCGTCGTAGATCCCGTTATCCGGACCGGAATGAATTATATAATCATAGCCCTTTTCGGCAAAGGCCTCCCGGTAGCTTTCCGCTATTTCCAGGGTTCTATCTGTGGAAAGACCGTCCATAATGATATATTCTATCTCGGGATCGGTCTGGTTAAGGACGGATTCTATGGTCCGGGCAATGGTTTTCTCCGCGTTCAGACAGACGGTAATAATGGAGCAGAGCATCTAAAAGCCCTCCGTGGAATCCCCGGCCTTAAAGAGCACCGTCAGGGTCTGGAAAAGAAGTCTTATATCCATGATGATGCTGAAATTTTCTATGTACATCAGGTCGAGAATCAGCTTGTCCTTCGGGGTTGTATTATATCGCCCCATAACCTGGGCAAGGCCCGTAAGTCCGGCCTTCATGCGAAGGCGGTACTTGAACTCCGGCATCTCCTTTTCATATTCATCCACGTTTTCCAGCATCTCCGGCCGGGGTCCCACAAGGGACATCTCCCCTTTCAGAATATTAAAAAGCTGGGGCAGCTCATCGATCCGGTAGCGGCGAAGGGTCTTTCCGACCCGGGTTATCCTGCCGTCATCCCGGGTGGAGGAATAGTTTTCCACATTTTCCTTCATTGTGCGGAATTTGTATATCTCGAAGGTTCTGCCGTGAATAGTGGCCCGCTTCTGCCGGAAAAACACCTTTCCGGCGTCTTCTTTTTTTATGGCCAGGGCGGCAATGAGCATGACCGGACTGGTTAAAACAATACCCAGGAGAGAAAGAACTATATCCATGGCCCGTTTTATAAGACGCTGTTCAAAGGTCATGCTGCCTATGGTTTTTCTGAGGAACAATATATCCCCGAACATCATCTGCCTGGCTGTCATATCCACCAGGTCGGAAATGTCGGGGCTCACATAGACGTTTTTCAGGTGCTTGTAGCAATAGCTCACAAGCTCCGACTTTTCCCCGCCGGAGACATCGTAAAAAAAGACGGAGTCCACAGCCTTTATCCGCTGATGCAGCCCCTCCTCGCCTGCCCCTGCCACGCCCTCCACCGTGAAACGCTTACCGTAAACGCCGATGGCCCGGCGCAGAAGCTCTTCCTCCCCAGGACCGGAGGTGATAACAAGCACGCGCTCACCGGGACGCAGGGCTGTATACAGGGAATCGCCGGCCCGTATTAAAAGAGCGGTAAACAGGGTCTGAATCGCCACGGCGAGCAGGAAAAATCCGAAGGAGCTCAAACGGAAGGCTCTGCCGTTGGCGTCGTTGGTGTTCATGATAATGAGCATCAGATAAGTGCCGAGGTACGTTAAAACCATCGTCAGCTCCAGAGACAGGAAGATCGAGCGTCCCTCCCGGAGTCCGAAGTCGCAGCCCCCGTAAATATGCGTCAGAAAATACGTCAGCATCAGATAGGTTATGACCATGACGACTGACGTTCTGGAAAGCTTGTATACCTGGAAATTTTCGATCCCCATGAAATAAAAGAAGACGCAGAACCCCGATACGTAAAGCAGGATTCGCAGTATGTTTAAAATCGTGGCGGAAAATCTGGAGGCGATTGTCTTCATATCCCCTATTCTACCGATTCTTTCAGGTCCGTCAAGTCGGCGGAGGCTTTATACATGATAAGAGCCGCGGCTACGGCGGCGTTAAGGGATTCAAGCTGGCCCTTCATCGGAATATGCACCCGTACATCCGCTTTTTCCAGGGTCTCCTTTTTCAGCCCCTTCGCTTCGTTTCCTATGAAGACCGCGCTTTTTTCCGTAAAGGGAAGCTTCTCAAAAGAAACGCTTTTCTCTGAGCGCGCGTCCGCGGCGTAAAGCGTATATCCGGCGCTTTTAAGCCGTTCCGCAAGAGAGAGAGTTTCCTTAAGGCGGCAGAAAGGTACACGGAATATTGAACCCATGGAAGAACGCACAGTTTTCGGGGAAAAGGGATCGGCCGTTTCGGCGTCCATGATAATTCCGCCTACTCCCGCTCCCTCCCCGGTGCGGAGAATAGTGCCGAGATTTCCCGGATCCTGGATACCCTCCAGCACAATGAGAAGACGGCTTTTCATAAGCTCTGCCGGATCTGCAAAGCTCCGCTTCGCCACGGCCAGGATTCCCTGGGGGGTTTTTACGTCGGAAAGCCTTTCAAAAACAGGGTCACTCACCACCTCCGCCTCAATCTCAGGGTATGAGGCGTGGAAGGAGGCGGAAACGTAGACCTCAAGAAGCCGTTCCTTTGGCGCCTCTCCATACAATTTGATGCCTTCGATAACGAAGGCATCAAGCTTTTCTCTTGCGCTGCCGCGTTCCAGCAGCGAACGCACGGTTTTTAATCTCTGATTATTTCGCGACCCGATCATTGGCTATTGACCTGGAAAGTGCTTTGGAAACATCGTAGTAATATTCGGGAATCTCTTTTTTCATATTGAGGGCCTCTTCGATGTCGAAGTCCCTGAACTCCCCGCCCAGATACCCGATACAGCGGTTACAGTTGCCCTCCTCAAGGAGATCGGCCGCATAGGCTCCCATTATGGCAGCGTAGAATCTGTCCTTGCAGGAAGGAGAGCCGCCGCGCTGCATGTAGCCTAAGATCGTGGCCCTGGTTTCCATGCCTGTGGCCGCCTCTATCCGCCTGGACATTGAGGTGGAATGCCCGATACCCTCGGCGTTTATGATCAGGTGGTGGGTTTTCCCGAGCTTCCGGCTTTCGATAATGTGGTTGATAATGTTCTGCTCGTTAAAGTCATATTTTTCCGGAAGCAGAATATCCTCCGCCCCGGTGGCGACGCCGCACCACAAGGCAATATAGCCCGCGTTCCTGCCCATGACTTCGATTATCGAGCAGCGCTCATGGGAGCTGGAGGTGTCGCGCACCTTGTCTATGGCCTCCATGGCCGTATTCACGGCTGTGTCAAAGCCTATGGTATAGTCGGTGCAGGCAATATCCAGATCTATGGTGCCGGGTATGCATACCACCGGTATACCTTCCCGGGAAAGCCCCAGCGCTCCCCGGTAGGAGCCGTCGCCCCCGATTATGGCCACGCCCTCAATACCTCTTTTTCTCAATATGTCCGCGGCCTTCTTCTTTCCCTCATCAGTAGCAAACTCGCTGCTGCGGGCCGTTCCCAGTATCGTGCCGCCCTTCTGGATCGCATCCGCCACACTGCGGGCGTTCATGTCGAACATTTCCTCGGCAAGAAGGCCCTTATAGCCCTTTTCAATTCCCACAACCTTAAGGCCCTTACCCAGAGCCCGGCGCACCACCGCGCGAATGGCGGCGTTCATTCCCGGAGCGTCTCCTCCGCTTGTCAGAACCGCAATCTTTTTACATCCCTTTGGCATGTGTTTCCTCCGTCATGTTGGACTGTTGACACCTGTAGCTTCATTATAACTATAGTACTATCCATTTTCAATAACGATCGGCATGATGATCCGCCGGCCTGCCGGGCGCGAAATCCGGTATACTACACCAGCTTCACATTTTCCTCTCCGTAGGCCGCAATCAGCACCTCCAGCAGAGCCTTGTCGGTGTATACCTTATACTGAAGCACCTTTTTCTGGCGTTCTTTTTTAAGGTAGATCACTACCTCATCCCGCTCACGTCCCCCCCGGGAGGAAAGAAGCCCCGTAAGGTTTTCCTCCGTGCGCTCAAAGGCCGTTCTGTCCTCGAACTGGAGGAAGAGACGCCTGGGCATATCCTCAAAGGGCTTCAGGCTGTCAATTACGATCTGACCGTCCCGCTCAGAGTCAAGCTTCACCCGTCCTCTGGCAAAAACCTTGGCGTCAGCAGTAATAATTCCGGCATAGGCGCTGTACCGGTCCGGCCAGACAAGGCATTCCACCGTCCCGTACAGATCCTCGATTTCCAGTATAGCCATGGTATCGCCTTTTTTCGTGTATTTCAGAGTCACTCCCGAAATAAGGCCTCCGATGGCAACCTCCCTGCCCTCTCTCAGGGAAACCCGGCCGGTTTCAGGGTTAATCATAAATTCCGTGGATCTGACGGTGCTGTATTTTTCCATCAGGGCAGTATATTCCTCCAGGGGATGACCGCTGACGTAGACCCCCAGCACCTCCTTTTCCATGGCAAGGCGGATTTCCGGAGGAAATTCACCCACATCCGGGAGAGTCACCTCTTCCGCCTCCCCGGCCAGCGGAGAGCCCTCATCAAACAGGGACAGCTGTCCCTCCAGGTTGTCCTTCCGCTCTCCGTTCACTTCGTCGATAAGCATTTCATATACCGACAGAAGCTGCTTCCTCGTGCCTCCCAGACAGTCCATGGCCCCTGCCTTTATTAAGGCCTCCACGGTGCGCTTGTTCATGACCTTCTGGTCTATCCGCTTTATAATATCAAGAAGATCCTTAAATTTCCCGCCTGTTTCCCTCTCCTCCTCGATCCTGCGGATGGTGGGCCCGCCCACTGATTTGATGGCGTTAAGCCCGTAAAGAATGCTCTTATCCTCTCCCGGGGCAAAGCCGCCGGAGCTCTCGTTTATATTCGGAGGAAGAATCTTAAGACCCATTGCCCGGGCAGAGAGTATATAGCCGGACACCTTTCCCGGGGCGTCAATCACGCTGGTTAAAAGAGCGGCCATATATTCCACGGGATAATAGTATTTAAGCCAGGCTGTCTGCATCGTAACATAGGCATAGCAGGCGGCGTGGGATTTGTTAAAGGCGTATTTCGCGAAATCCAGCATGTCGGAGTAGATTTTCCGGGCCGTCTCCTCCCGAATACCGCGCTCACTGCAGCCCTTAACAAAGTTGCCCTGTTCCTCCTCCATGACGTGCTGCTTCTTCTTGCTCATGGCACGGCGCAGAATATCCGCCCCGCCCAGAGAATAACCCCCCAGGCTCTGAACGATCTGCATAACCTGTTCCTGGTAGACGATACAGCCGTAGGTGGCCTTCAGTATGGGCTCCAGCTCCGGGCAGTCATACTTCACATTCGCCGCATCCTTTTTTCCGGCTATATATCTCGGAATAAAGTCCATGGGACCGGGACGGTACAGAGCGATTCCCGCTATTATGTCCTCCAGAGAGGAGGGCTTTAAATCCTTCATGAAACGCTGCATCCCCGGAGATTCCAGCTGGAATATGCCGTCAGTGTTTCCACTGCTTATATATGCCAGAACTTTAGGGTCGTCGTAATCCACCTTTGAGAGGTCCACCTCTGCCTCAGGGTGTCTCGCCGCGGCAAACTCAAAGGCGTTTTCAATAACAGTGAGGGTTCTCAGACCCAGGAAGTCCATCTTTAAAAGTCCCAGCTCCTCCAGGGTCGTCATTCCGAACTGGGTTGTAATTTCTCCTCCCGCACCCCGGGAAAGAGGCACATAGAGATCGGCTTCTTCGGGTGTGATTAAAATTCCGGCGGCATGGATTGAGGAATGGCGCGGCAGTCCCTCGAGGCGCATGGACATTTCAATCAGCTCCTTAACCTCTTCGTCTCCCTCATAGAGGCCTTTAAGCTCCTTCGAGGCTTCCAGCGCGCCTTTAAGAGTTATTCCAAGCTCGTTGGGAATAAGCCTTACGATGGAATCCGCCCTGCTGTAGGGCCAGTCCATAACCCTGGCCACATCCCGGATCACAGCGCGGGCTCCCAGGGTCCCGAAGGTTATGATCTGGACGCAGCGCTCCCTGCCGTACTTTTCCACCACATAATCTATAACCTCCTGCCTGCGCTCAAATCCGAAATCAATATCGATATCCGGCATGGACACACGTTCGGGGTTTAAAAAGCGCTCAAAGAGCAGATCGTATTTTATAGGATCTATGTCGGTAATATGGAGACAGTAGGTTACAACCGCTCCGGCCGCGGAGCCTCTGCCCGGTCCCACGGGAATGCCATGCTCCCTGGCAAAATTGATATAGTCCCAGACAATAAGAAAGTAGTCCACATAGCCCATATCCCGGATAACGGAAAGTTCGTATTCCATACGCTTTTTAAGCGTCCCGTCGTCATCGGGATAGCGTTCCTTAAGGCCCTTTTCAGCAAGATAATTAAGATAACTCCAAGAATCGTAGCCCTCAGGAACATCGTAGCGGGGAAGCTTCAGATTGTGAAATTCTATGTTTACACTGCAGCGCAGGGCAATTTTCTGTGTGTTTTCAATCGCCTCGGGGGCATAGGGAAACAGAGCGCGCATCTCCTCCTCGCTCTTAACGTAAAACTGCCCGCCGGGATAACGCATCCGGTTCTCGTCGGAAAGCCGTTTTCCGGTCTGGAGGCACAGCAGCACCTCATGAGGCTTTTCGTCCTCTCTCCTGGTGTAGTGGATATCATTGGTGGCCACCAGAGGGATATCCAGCTTCTCCGACATACCCACGAGAGTCTGGTTAACCAGATCCTCATCGGCATAGCCGTGGCTCTGGAGCTCCAGAAAGAAATTATTCTTTCCGAAGCATTCCTTATACTTAAGCGCCGCTTTCTCCGCGTCGGCCCTCCTCCCCTGGACTATGGCCCGGGGTATCTCTCCCGCAAGGCATGCAGACAAGGCTATGAGTCCCTCATGATATTTTTCAAGGGTTTCCATGTCCACCCGGGGCTTATAGTAATAGCCTTCGGTATGCCCTATGGAAACAATCTTCATAAGGTTCGCATAGCCTTTATCATTTTCCGCCAGAAGCACAAGGTGGTAGTAGCGGTCCTCTTTCTCGCTTCCCCGGTCAAACCGGGAGCCCGGAGACACATAGATCTCGCAGCCTATCACAGGCTTGATCCCGGCCTCAAGAGCCTCCCGGTAAAAATCGATGACGCCGTACATTACGCCGTGATCCGTGATGGCCGCGGCGCTCATTCCCAGCTCCTTTACCCTGGCGACGTATTCCTTTATTTTGTTCGCCCCATCCAGAAGAGAGTATTCCGTATGAGTATGGAGATGAACAAATGCCATTGCTTTATCAGTTCAGATATTTTTTCAGCTCTTCCGCCTTATCTGTCCTCTCCCAGGGCAGATCGACATCATCTCTCCCGAAGTGGCCGTAGGAGGAGGTCTGCTCATAGATGGGACGGCGGAGATCCAGCATCTTTATGATTCCGGCAGGACGCAGGTCAAAGTTTTCACGGACGATCTCCGTGAGCCTTTCATCGGAAAGCTTTCCGGTTCCGGCGGTGTCAACCATGACAGAAGTGGGATTCGCCACGCCGATGGCGTAGGAAAGCTGAATTTCCACCTGATCCGCCAGCCCGGCCGCCACCAGGTTTTTCGCCACGTATCTTGCCGCGTATGCCGCCGAGCGGTCAACCTTCGTGCAGTCCTTGCCGGAGAAGGCTCCGCCGCCGTGACGGGCGTATCCGCCGTAGGTATCCACAATGATCTTTCTGCCGGTCAGACCCGCGTCTCCGTGAGGGCCGCCGATAACGAAGCGCCCGGTGGGATTGATGAAGATCTTGGTCTTGTCGTCCACAAGCTCCTTCGGAAGCACGGGATCCATAACATATTTTCTGATATCCTCGTGAATCTGCTCCTGGGTCACATCGGGATCGTGCTGGGTGGAGATAACCACCGCTTCAAGCCGCACCGGCTTCCCGTTTTCGTCATATTCCACGGAAACCTGGCTCTTGCCGTCCGGCCGGAGATAGGTTAAGGTTCCGTCCTTCCTGACATCGGTCAGCTTCTTCGCCAGCTTATGAGCCAGGGAAATGGGATAGGGCATAAGCTCCGGGGTTTCCCTGGTGGCAAAGCCAAACATCATGCCCTGGTCTCCGGCGCCTATGGCACCGATTTCCTCATCCGTCATGTTCTTTTCAAGGGCTCTCAGATCCGCCTTGGTTTCAAGAGCATTGTCCACGCCCATGGCTATGTCGGGGGACTGCTCGTCGATGGCGGTTAAAACGGCGCAGGTATTGGCGTCAAACCCGTAGTCGGACTTGGTGTAGCCGATTCTGGCTATTGTATCTCTGGCCACCTTCTGGATATCCACATAAGCTTTTGTGGAAATTTCTCCGGTAATTAAAACAAAGCCGGTGCAGGCCGCCGTCTCGCAGGCCACACGGCTCATGGGATCCTGACGCATGCATTCGTCCAGAATGGCATCGGAAATGGCGTCACAGACCTTGTCGGGATGTCCCTCCGTTACGGATTCCGAGGTAAATAAACGTTTCTCCATTGATTCTTCCTTTCCGCCGCGTTTTGCGGCAAATGCAAAAATATAGTCCTCTCTTTCGAGGGGACCGACGAAAATAGTCAAATCCTCTCATTGTTCGATTACTCGCTCAAGGTTGGCACCTTCCGGAACCATAGTCCGGGGGTTGTCGTGGCTTCACAGATCCTTTGCATCTCCACCACTCGTAATAAGAGATTGTACTGAGTATGACATATGGAGTTTTAACATCTGACTATGAAATTACAATACTCTCAACTCACCTCTTAGTCAAGGGGGAAATGTTGACAGAACGGGCAAAACTTCCTATACTTTTCTTACAGAAACAGGCAGATTTTTACAGGAAAGAGGAGCCTCTCATGCCCAGAATGCTCACTCAGGATCTGGTTCCCGGAATGGTCCTGGCGGAAGATGTTTTTACCTACAATAATCAGTTGATCCTGCCAAAGGGCATGGAGCTTAACGACAAGGCCATTACCAAGCTTGAGTTCTATTCGATCCTGTCCGTAAAAATCAGGGACGAAACCGCAGACATATCTCCTGACGACATCCCCCGTGCCGAGCCCTCGATGTCGGAAAAAATCAAGGCCAGCGCCGAGTTTAAGCAGTTCAAGGCAACCTTTGACTCAACTCTTGACAATGTCGGAAATTCCCTGAATGACATCGTGGCACGAAAGACAGAAGGGCATATTGATGCCGACACCCTTCTGCTGGAACCCCAGAAGCTCCTTGCCAACAATATTTCCGGCCTCATGCTCTTTGACATGCTGCACAACCTGCGGGATTATGATGATCCCACCTATGCGCACTGCCTGAACGTGTCCCTTATCTGCTTTGTCTTCGGAAGGTGGCTGGGTATGCCGAAAGAGGATCTGGACACCCTGACCCTGGCCGGATTGCTGCACGACATAGGAAAAATCCGGATTCCGCCCAATATCATCTCAAAGCCCTCGAGCCTCACCGAAGAAGAATACAAAGTAATCAAGACCCATGCCTATGAGGGATTTACCGTTCTGAAAAATACCGATGTGAATGAGCATGTGAAGAATTCGGCGCTGATGCACCATGAACGCTGCGACGGCTCGGGCTATCCTTTGGGGCTTACCACAGAACGTATTGACCGCTTTGCCCGGATAGTATCCATCGCGGATGTGTATGATGCCATGACCAGCGCCCGCTGCTACCGGGGGCCTCTCTGCCCTTTCAAGGTCATAAGCATCTTTGAAACAGAAGGGCTTCAGAAATATGATCCGCAGTATATTCTGGTTTTTCTGGAATATATCGTCAACACCTATCTTAACAACCGGGTCCGCCTTTCCAACGGTCTCGAAGGAGAAATCGTGCTGATCAACAAGCTGGATCTTTCCAGACCCATGGTCAGATGCGGTGACCATTATATCGACCTTTCCCACGAACGCGGACTGTCTATAGAAGCGCTTATCTGAGAAACCGGTACAGACCGGTTTTTACGTCAGGCGGAGAGGAGCTTCAGCTTCTGCTTTCTTATCTCCGTTTCTCCGTCAGCCTTTTCAATCCTGGCACCCAGATGCTTTAATTTCAACTCGAAATCCTCATAGCCCCGCTCTATATAATGAATGGCGTCCACCACGGAACAGCCCTCGGCCGCCAGGGCGGCTATAACCAGAGCCGCACCGGCTCTCAAATCCGGCGCCGTTATATTGGCTCCCGTCAGCTTCGGCACGCCACGGATTATCGAGGTGTTTCCCTCCACCTTTATATCGGCTCCCATGCGGACAACTTCATCCACGTATTTAAAACGGTTCTCAAATATGCTTTCGGTAATTGTGCTGACTCCGCCGGAGGTGGCAAGAGTCACGCCTGCCTGGGGCTGCATGTCCGTAGGAAAGCCCGGATAGGGCAGGGTCTTTATCTGGGTCGGCCGAAGTCCCCTGGCGCACACCACCCTCACCGCATCGTCAAACTCATCCACCTCGCAGCCCATTTCCATAAGCTTTGAGGAAATGGATTCCAGATGCTTGGGGATAACGTTTCGGATCATGATGTCGCCTCTGGTGATGGCCGAGGCAAACATAAAGGTTCCGGCCTCGATCTGGTCGGGAATAATGGAATATTCGGCAGCGTGGAGGGAGCGGACACCGCTGATGCGGATGACGTCGGTTCCGGCGCCCCGGATTTTGGCCCCCATGCTGTTTAAAAAGTTGGCCACATCTACGACGTGGGGTTCCTTGGCCGCGTTTTCAATCGTGGTCTTCCCCTCCGCCATGCAGGAAGCCATCATTATATTGATGGTGGCGCCCACCGTCACAACGTCCATATATATATGGGCTCCGGTGAGCTTTTCCGCCCTTGCGCGGATCACGCCGCCCTCCACATCAACCTCCGCGCCAAGGGCACGAAAGCCCTTGATATGCTGGTCGATGGGACGGCTCCCGATATTGCAGCCTCCGGGAAGCGGCACCTCCGCCTCCCTGTATTTCCCCAAAAGCGCTCCCACGAGATAATAGGAGGCGCGGATTTTCTTAATCAGTTCATATTCAATGTTGACATTGCGGACACGGGAACCGTTGATATTGACAACATGACGGGAAGGACGGTGAATCTCCACACCTATCCCCTCCATGGCATCCAGAAGGACATTGGTATCCCGCACGTCGGGCATATTTTCAACCGTCACGGTTTCATCCGTCATGATGGACGCCGCCAGGATTCCCAGCGCGGCATTTTTTGCCCCGCCGATCTCCACCTCTCCCACCAGCGGCGTTCCGCCTGCGACAACATACTGCGACATAAAACAGCTCTCTCCCAAATCTTGTATATAAATGTGTATCCTGCCCGAGCAGAAACACTATATCTTGTACTTCCTTCGAGACATCTGTAGTATAATATCACATTTTGAATTGCCCGTCAAAAAAATTTCAAATTTCAAAACATCTGTATGCCTAACGAAACAGCAGAACCGCCGATATCACGAAATTAAGGATCAGGAGGATCAGCAGAAGGAAAAGCCACTGTCTGTTGCCCTTCTGAAGCTCCTCGGAAGCTTTCTGCCGCTCCTCAAGCGCCTCGAGCTTCTCTCCCGTGGAAGAGGCACTCTCCTTCAGCTTTTCGTCCGTCTCCTCCGCAAAAGCCTCCAGCCTCTGCCTTGAAGCTTCCGCGCTCTCACGCACCGCCTCTTCCATGGACTTCGAAAGGGCTTCGCTGCTTTCCCTGATGGCGGATTCCGTATTCTGATAGCTTTTTACAACCTCGGCATGTATTTCGCTGTGGATGGCGTTTTTCAGGGCCCGGTTCGGATCCTCATCCCTTTTGATGCGCACCCGCTTTGTGGGGGTATCCCCGGGTTCTTCCGGCTCCTTTGGGATTTCCTCCTGCACTTCCGGCTCCTTCGGAGTTTCCTCCGGCTGTTCCGGTTCTTTCGTATCTTTCGCCGAAGCCTCCTGTGCGACTGCCTCCTGCTCCTCCGGCTCCTTCATATCTTCCGGCTCTGCTTCTTCCGTTATTTTCACCGGCGACGCCGCTGTCTCAGCCGTTTTCAATTCTCCGGCCCGCTCCGCCTGTTCTATAAGCCGGTCAATCAATTCATCCTTTGTTTCCATCCCAACCATTTCCAATTCTCCGGGTTCTTTGTACATTGTGTATGTTTTTTTCTGTATTATCGTCCCGTTTTTATGAATATTTACTATATGTTCATTTTATGTTCATAGTTTATTCATAAAATTTTACTAAGATGAAGATGTCTTCGGAAGGTGTTTTTTGTACTCGTACCCGAAAGATAATTTTTTCATAATAGGCAGTGGATTTAAGCACTCTGAACTTAAATCCACTGCCACTCCTCTTTTATGGGGCTTTTTACTGCTCCTCCGGTTCCGCGTATTCCTTGATTTCCTCATTTAAGGACATCATCCGGGCATCCAGGTCGGAGACCATTTCCGCGCATTCAAAGAGCTCCCGCTTTATATGCTCCGGCGCTTCCCCTTCAAATTTATAATTTATCTTATGCTCCAGACTCGCCCAGAAGTCCATGGCCACAGTCCGTATCTGGATTTCCACCTTTGTGGCAACCACACTGTCCGACAGAAAAATGGGCACGGTGATAATCATGTGATAGCTTTTATAGCCGCTTTCCTTCGGGCTTTTAATATAGTCCTTTATGGACAGCACCTTAATGTCGGTCTGGCTCGCAAGCATCCCGGCTATCCGGTATATATCCGAAGAAAAAGAGCAGATTACCCTGACCCCCGCAATATCGTTGACATACTTCACCATGTTTTCGATGGTGGATTCATGCCCCCGGCTTTTCAGCTTCTTCACGATGCTTTCCGCGGTTTTGATCCGGGATTTGATGTGCTCAATGGGGTTGTACTGGTGCACATGCTGAAATTCCTCATTCAGGATTTCCAGCTTTGTTCCTATTTCCTTAAGGGCGGAATTATACAGCAGGATAATGGTTTTCCAGCTGTCGACGCCTTCATATTGTCCGATCGCTTCCTCCATGGAATTGATCGTATAAGCTCCCTTTGCCATATCAGGTTCCGATCCTATCAATCGTCCGTACGATTATAATTTATCAGACAGCCGTCCAGAATAATCTGCCTCTCATCCTGTGTCAGCGCATCCATTTTAAGCTTCATTTCCCTTAAGGCCCCCTGACGGACGACAAAGGCCTCAAAGCTGCCGCTTCCGCTTAACAGAGCCCGGCGCACTCCCGGCAGATAAATATAATCCAGCCTCTCAAATGGCAGCTCGGATTCATCTGTCAGAAAGGGAAGCATCCCCCAGTTGATAAGATTGCTGCGATACCGTTTGGTCGCATATTCATTGGCAATATTAGCCCATCCTCCCAGCACCTTCTGGCAGGAGGCCGCCTGTTCCCTGGCGGAGCCGTCCCCGGGCTTAACGGCAAAAATCGTTGAGCCGATGCCGGTATCGGAAAAGTCAATGGAACCGAATTTCTCCTCGAGGACACGCAGAGCGGACATAAAGCCCGTATTATCTTCCGCCTTTTTCCTGAGGCTGTCCGGGGCTTCCTCCCTGATCTTTTCCAGAGCCTGTATTTCCTTCGCCCGTCCCACATATTCCGGATCCCGTCTTGAAAGGGCAAACTCCGCCAGCCTTAAGGGATTGGAACGATAGGAAGAGGTTTCTCCCGAGGGAATAAGCTCATCCGTGGTGGTGACCGGATCATGAAGCTCCGACACCACCTGAAGCAGAAGGTTCTCCGGCAGAGCAGTCATGACGGGCCAGTCTCTGATATTCGGGCCCATAACAAGCTCCGCCTCAGGCTGCGCCTCTCCCCCGGAGTCAAAGACCCTCTTTTCATATATGGTTTTATCAAAGAAATACCGGTATTTTCCCTGTACCGTTCCAAGCCCGGTCGCAGGAGTCAGAGCTCCTTTGTTAGCCGCCGTTGCCGCAATCGAACGGGCATCCATCAGCGCCACCGCGGAAATCTGGCCTTCCTGAACCCTGGAGCCTTCCCGGTTCGGGAAATTTCTTGTGGAGTGGCGAATGGAAAAAGCGTTATTGGACGGAGTGTCCCCTGCTCCGAAGCAGGGTCCGCAGAACGCCGGTTTTATAAGAGCACCGGCGCCGATCAGCTTCTCCGCCGCTCCGTTTTTGATAAGCTCCATATAAACCGGCATGGAGGCCGGATATACACTCAGGGAAAAGGCTCCGTTTCCGGTATCGGCCCCCGATAATATATCCGCGGCGGCGCAGAGGTTTTCAAAACCGCCTCCCGCGCAGCCTGCGATCACGCCCTGATCCACATAAAATTTTCCGTTTTTTACTTTACTGCGAAGCTCCAGCTCCACCCTGCCTCCGAAGGCCTCCTTCGCGCGTTCCCCGGTTTCGGCAAGGATATCGTCCGGATCGGCGCAAAAGGTTTCGATTTCATAGGCAAGCGAAGGGTGAAAGGGCATGGCTATCATGGGGCGCACGGCAGATAAATCCACCGTGACCACATTATCATACCAGGCGTTTTCTCCCGGCTTCAGCTCTTTATAAGCCTCCGGTCTTCCGTGAAGCGCAAGAAACTCCTCCGTTTTCCCGTCTGTTTCCCAGACAGAGGAAAGGCAGGTGCTTTCCGTTGTCATGACGTCGATTCCGATCCTGAAGTCCTCGCTTAAGGCGCGGACTCCGGGCCCGAAAAACTCCATGACCCTGTTTTTTACCGTTCCCGCCCCAAATACCTCTCGAATAACAGAGAGGGCCACATCCTGAGGTCCCACTCCGGGAACGGGTTCTCCTGTGAGATATATAGCCACTACCTCAGGATAATCAATATCATAGGTCTGTTTTAAAAGCTGCTTAACCAGCTCCGGCCCGCCTTCTCCCATGGCCAGCGTCCCGAGAGCCCCGTAACGGGTGTGGGAATCCGACCCCAGAATCATCGCGCCGCACCCCGCAAGCATTTCCCGGGCATACTGATGAATCACCGCAAGATTCGGCGGCACGTAAGTTCCCCCGTATTTCTTCGCGGCGCTGAGGCCGAAAACATGGTCGTCCTCATTTATGGTTCCCCCCACGGCGCAGAGGGAGTTATGACAGTTGGTCAGTACATAGGGCAGGGGAAAGCGCTTCAGCCCCGAAGCCCTGGCTGTCTGAATTATACCGACATAGGTTATATCATGGGAGATTATGCAGTCGAAGCTAAGCTTCAGCTTATCCATACTCCCGGAGGTATTATGCTTTTCAAGAATACCGTAAGTGATGGTTTTCTTCCGGCCCTCAGACTTCGGAGCCCCGGTGGAGGCCCTGAAGTCTCCGTCCGAATAAAACGCGCCGTGTCCGAGGATCTTAACTGCCTGGGTCATCCCTGCCTCCTGACTCCGGATTTTTTCCGAAGCTTCACCTTGTCCAGATGCCAGATTTCATCCACATATTCTTTAATTGTCCTGTCAGAAGAAAACTTACCGGAATGGGCAACGTTAAGAATAGCTTTTCTCGCCCAGCCCTTCTGGTCGCGGTAGGCAGCCTCCACGCTTTCCTGCGCCAGGGCATAGGCCCGGAAATCCTTAAGGATAAAGTAGCGGTCCGCCTTTGAGGTGCTCTGGGTATTAAGCAGGGAATTGTAGAGATCCCGGAAAAGCTCCGGATCGTTTTTGGCGTAGAACCCGTTTATAAGCTGCATAAGGACGTTACGGATATCCTGATCGTTGTTGAAAATATCCATGGGCGTATAGCCGCCGTTATTTTCATAATCTATGACCTCCTGGGCGGAAAGACCGAAGATGAACATATTCTCCTCGCCCACCTCTTCGGCTATTTCCACATTCGCTCCGTCCATGGTGCCGATGGTAAGGGCGCCGTTAAGCATGAACTTCATGTTTCCGGTTCCGGAAGCTTCCTTGGAGGCCGTGGAAATCTGCTCGGAAACATCGGCTGCGGCAAAAATAATCTCGGCGTTGGAAACCTTGTAATCCTCTATAAAGACCACCTTGAGCTTCCCTTCGATGGAAGCGTCATTATTAACCACGTCCGCCACGGAGTTGATGAGCTTTATGGTCAGCTTCGCTGTTTTGTAGCCCGCTGCCGCCTTGGCGCCGAAAATAAAGGTTCTGGGGAAGAAATCCAGCTCGGGATGCTCTTTTATTTTGTTATAGAGATACATCACGTGAAGGATATTAAGGAGCTGGCGCTTATATTCATGAAGCCTCTTAACCTGAACATCGAAAATCGAACGCGGATCCACTTCTATTCCGTTATGCTCCAGAATGTATTTCGCAAGGCGGACCTTGTTCTTGTATTTGATGTTCATAAACTCGCTCTGGGCCTTCTTGTCATCGGCGTAGACCTCGATCCCCTTTATCATCGAAAGATCCGTGATCCAGTCCGCCCCCACATGGTTTGTGACCCAGTCCGCCAGCAAAGGATTGGCATGAAGGAGGAAACGCCTCTGGGTGATGCCGTTGGTCTTGTTGTTGAATTTCTTCGGCATCATTTCATAAAAGTCCTTGAGCTCCTGCTGCTTAAGGATATCCGTGTGGAGCTTTGCCACGCCGTTTACCGAGAAGCCTGCGCAGATAGCGAGATAGGCCATGCGAACCTGGCCGTCATAGATAATGGCCATACGGCGGATCTTGTCCTGATCCCCCGGATATTCCTTGGAGATATCCAGACAGAAGCGCCGGTTTATCTCCTCAACAATCTGGTAGACCCTGGGCAGGAGCCTTGAAAAGAGCTCAATGGGCCATTTTTCCAGAGCCTCGGACATAATCGTGTGGTTTGTATAGGCGCAGGTATGGGTAGTCACCTCCCAGGCCTCGTCCCAGGTCAGATAATAATCGTCCATCAGGATACGCATAAGCTCGGGAATGGCCACGGTGGGATGGGTGTCGTTAAGCTGGAACACGTTCTTTTCCGCAAAATTGCGGATATCGCTGTGCTTGCGCATATACTTCGCCACAGCCTCCTGAACCGAGGCGGAGATGAAGAAATACTGCTGCTTTAAGCGAAGCTCCTTGCCGGCATAGTGGTTATCGTTGGGATAAAGCACCTCCACAATGTTGCGGGCCAGATTATCCTGCTCCACTGCCTTTTTATAATCTCCCTTGTCAAAGGAATCCAGATGGAAGCACTCCACCGGCTCGGCGTCCCAGATCCTCAAGGTGTTGACGATGCCGTTGCCGTAGCCCACAATCGGCATATCGTAGGGCACGGCCATAACCGACTGGTAGCCGTCCTGAACAAAGTGGTTCCGGCCCTTTTCATCATTTTCCACCCGGACGTAGCCGCCGAATTTCACCTCTTTTTTGTATTCCCTGCGGCGAAGTTCAAAGGGGTTTCCGTCTCTCAACCAGTCATCCGGAGCCTCAATCTGATAGCCGTCCCGGATTTTCTGCTTGAACATGCCGTATTTATAACGGATCCCGCAGCCATAGGCACTGTAGCCCAGGGTCGCCAGGGAATCCAGGAAGCAGGCCGCAAGTCTCCCAAGACCGCCGTTTCCCAAAGCGGCATCGGGCTCCTCGTCCTCCAGGTAGTCAAGATTGATATCCAGCTCCTTTAAGGCCTTTTTCACCTCCTTGTATTCGCAGAGGTTAATCAGGTTGTTGCCCAGGGCCCTGCCCATCAGGAATTCCATGGACAGATAATAGACCGTCTTGGGATCCTCCTTTTCATAGACCCGCTGGGTCTCCATCCAGTTTTCAACAATTGTGTCCTTCACCGTGACGCAGAGCGCCTGGAAGACCTGATCCTTGTCGGCCTCCCGGATCGTCTTTCTAAACAGCACCTTACAGTTGTCGCCCAGTGCCTTTTTAAAGCTCTCCTTATCGAACTGTTTGTTTTCCACCGCTGGCATGCTTTCTGTTCTCCTTTTTTGTTATGACGTGGTTATGACCTTTTCTTAACGGCAAGGGTCACCCCTTCGCCGTTGATATCCCATTCCTTTGTATAACCCTCCGTACTCCCCACAACAATTTCGTCCGCCATGTTTTCCTTTTTAACGACCTCTGCGTGTCTGGTTAAATACTCTCCCAGGCGGTCATTCCCGGTAAGGTAGATCGTTATCTTGTCCATGACCTCAAAGCCGGCTTCCTTGCGCATGGTCTGAATCTTGGAGATCAGCTCCCTGACAAACCCCTCCTCAATGAGCTCCTCATTAAGATTGGTGTCAAGCACCACCGTTACCTCTCCCCAGGACTGTTCCACAAAGCCTTCCCTGTTGCTCATCTCTATGAGCAGGTCTTCCTTTTCCAGCACGACCCCGGTTCCGTCTATGGTGAAATTCAGGGTTTCGCCCGCGTTAAGGGCATCCATGGCCGCGTTTCCGTCAATATTTCCGAGCTCTTCCTTAATCTTCCCGATAAGCTTTCCGTACTTCGGTCCCAGGGTTTTAAGCTGCGGCTTGAAAGAATAGGAAGTGAAGGCGCGGACGTCATCGGTAAAGCGCACTTCCTTTACGTTAAGCTCGGAAGCGATGATATCCCTGTAGTATTCTCCCAGCTCGGACGCGCGTACATAGAGGGTCTTTAAGGGCTGGCGGTTCTTTATGTTGCAGGCGTTTCTGGCCGCCCTGGCAAGCTGCACGATATCCAGCACCTCCTGCATATCCTGCTCCAGCTTCCCGTCATGGAAGCGCTCATCCGGTACAGGGTAGTCCGTCAGGTGTACGGATTCCGGAGCGGAGGGATCAACGGAGCCCACAAGATTTAAGTATATCGCCTCCGTCATAAACGGAATCATCGGAGCGGCGGCCTTTGCTATTGTCACAAGGGCCGTATAAAGGGTCATGTAGGCATTGATCTTGTCCTGCTCCATCCCCTTTGCCCAGAACCGGCTCCGGCAGATACGCACGTACCAGTTGCTCATTTCGTCCACAAACTGCTGAAGCGTCCTGGCCGCCTCAGTAATCCTGTAGTTTTCCAGATTGTTGTCCGTCTCCTTCACGCAGGATCCCAGGCGGGATAAGAGCCAGCGGTCCATAACCGAAAGAGATGCCTCGTCCATCGAATATTTCGAGGCGTCAAACCCGTCGATATTCGCGTAAAGAACGAAGAACGCATAGGTGTTCCAGAGGGTACCCATGAATTTGCGCTGCCCTTCAATAACCGCCTTGTCGTGGAAGCGGTTGGGCAGCCACGGGGCGGAATTGATGTAGAAATACCAGCGGATCGCATCCGCGCCGAAGGTTTCCAGCGCCTCGAAGGGATCCACCGCGTTCCCCTTGGACTTGCTCATCTTCTGCCCGTTCTCATCCTGAACCAGTCCCAACACTATAACGTTTTCATAGCAGGGAGAATCAAAGAGAAGGGTGGATTCCGCCAGCAGGGAATAAAACCAGCCCCGGGTCTGATCCACCGCCTCGGAAATAAAGGAGGCCGGATACTGCTTTTTGAAAAGCTCTTCGTTTTCAAAAGGATAATGATGCTGAGCAAAGGGCATGGCCCCCGAATCAAACCAGCAGTCAATGACCTCCGGCACCCGGACCATGGTTCCCCCGCATTTTTTACAGGGGATGGTCAGAGCGTCGATATAGGGCCTGTGCAGCTCCACAGTTTTCGCCTCTTCCTTTCCGGAAAGGCGGAAAAGCTCCTCTCTCGAACCCACACAAAGACGCTCCCTGCACTCCGGGCATTCCCAGATATTAAGAGGGGTGCCCCAATAGCGGTTTCTGGAAATCGCCCAATCCTGAATGTTTTTAAGCCATTCGCCAAACCGTCCGCTGCCGATGGTGGGCGGAATCCAGTTTATTTTTTCATTGTTTTTAACAAGCTCCTCCTGCACCGCCGTCATCTTTATAAACCAGGATTCCCTGGCGTAATAAATGAGGGGAGTATCGCACCTCCAGCAGAAAGGATAATCGTGCTCAAATTTCGGCGCGGAAAACAGAAGTCCCCGCCTGTCCAGATCCTTAAGGATTTCCGGATCGGCGTCTTTAACGAACATTCCCGCGAAAGGAGTCTCGGCGGTCATGTTTCCCGCCTCGTCCACAAACTGCACCAGAGGCATGTCATATTTTCTGCCTACTCTCGCGTCGTCTTCACCGAAGGCAGGCGCCTGATGCACAACTCCGGTACCGTCTTCCATCGTGACGTAGTCATCGGACACCACATAATGGGCCTTTTTATTCTGCTTTTCGGCCTCCAACGCAGCGCATTCAAAGAGGGCCTCATATTCCTTTCCCTCAAGCTCAGTTCCCTTATAGCGCTCCAGAATCTCATAGGGAGCCGTCGGGGAATCTCCTCCCAGAACCTTCTCCGCCAGGGCTTCCGCCATATAGTAGGTATAGCCGTCCGCCGTTTTTATTTTCGCGTAGGTTTCCTCCGGATTTACGCACAGACCCACATTCGACGGCAGAGTCCAGGGAGTCGTGGTCCAGGCCAGGATATAGGCGTCCTCGCCCTTTACCTTAAAACGGGCAATAGCGGAGCGCTCTTTAACCAGTCTGTAGCCCTGGGCCACCTCATGGGAAGAAAGAGGCGTACCGCAGCGCGGGCAGTAGGGCACGATCTTAAAGCCCTTGTAAAGCAGGCCCTTGTCCCAGATCTTCTTTAAGGCCCACCACTCGGACTCGATATAATCGTCCTCGTAGGTAACGTAGGGATGTTCCATATCCGCCCAGAAACCCACGGTGTCGGAGAAATCCTCCCACATACCCTTATATTTCCAGACGGATTCCCGGCACTGCTTCATAAAGGGTTCCAGACCGTATTCCTCTATCTGATCCTTTCCGTCGAGCCCCAGGAGCTTTTCCACCTCCAGCTCCACAGGCAGGCCGTGGGTGTCCCAGCCGGCCTTACGGGGCACATAGTAACCCTTCATTGTCCGGTATCTGGGAATCATATCCTTTATAACCCTGGTGAGAACATGGCCGATATGGGGTTTCCCGTTGGCCGTGGGCGGGCCGTCATAGAAGGTATAGGTTTCCCCGCCCTCGCGATTTTTCATGGATTTGTTGAAGATGTCGTTGTCCTTCCAGAACTGAAGGACTTCCTTTTCACGCCCGACAAAATTCATGTCGGTATTGACTTTACTGTACATTTGGGTTTTCTCCTCCCGGTATGTCAATCGGGCATACCACATAGATTTTACCCAAAATGTACAGGTGTTGTCAACGATTCAAAGCGTTGTTTATAAGCCCTCTGATCTTGGTGGAATTTGTGCTTTTCGTATAGGGGAAGACAAAGGCGGTGGCTCCGTAGGGCTCCAGCTGCTTTTTGAGCACCTCGGCATACTCCGTATGGTCGCTTCCCATGAAGGCCACGTCAAAATGCAGAACCTTAACCGCGTCCACCTTGTCGAATATCTCATCCGTGACCTTTACAACCCGGTCTACGCCCTTTACCGCGGCCGCCACCTCGGCCCTCTCCTCGTACGGGATAAAGGGCTTCGCCCCCTTGGTCTTCTCCTGAATTTCGTCCGATACGATCCCGACGATCAGATAGTCGCAATACTGCTTTGCCCGGCGGATCATGTTAAGATGCCCGATATGGAAAAGATCGAAGGAGCCCTGCAGATAACCCACGTGCCAGGGCTTATCCGAGGAGGGAGCTTCCGCTTCTTCTTCCTTAATGGCCCTGGAGGAAATATAAGAAGCCGATTCCCCCATAAGGATATATTCATTCTGCAGTACCCTCTGACGGGAAACGATCAGCCGGTCAAACAGGTCACTGTAGACCTCTTTATTGTGAATCTCTCTCTGGAACCTCCCCTCCTCAATGAAGAAGGCCTCCCAGAGCCGGTCGGAAATTCCGTATTTTTCCTTAAAATGCTCAAGGGGCAGAACCTCAGGTCTCGGATTTGAGTAATAAAGATAAAACAGCAGCCGGTATAAGGCATATTTAAAGGGATAATTCTTCCGGACAAATTCCTGGTCAAAAAACTCAAGTCCCTCCTCCCCGTAAAAGCTGTTCATGCCGATAAGCTCCATATAGCAGGTTTCGGCAATGGGCCCGAAATCCAGCCCCTCAGTATCGAAATCCGGGCGCTCCCTTTTCAGCGCTTCAATAAGGGCATTCTGCCCCGCAGGAACTTCATCGGAAGAGGCTTTAATAATATCCCAAAAACGGTCAATAAGCTTCTCTATCTCCTCCGTATTCCCTTCCATATAGAGCTTCCTTAAGTGCTCCGAGGTTAAAGAGGCGTTAACGCGGGGCATGATGATCCTTCCCCGTCCGTCGCTTCCTTCCTCAAATTGATGCTCCACCACCGGAATGCCTCTTTGCTTAAGCTCCCGCACCGCCTCCGACGAGCGCCTCAGGCCCTCAGTTGCCTCCGGGGAAAATGCGGTCTTCTCCACCGTTCCGCCTTCAAGTATACAGACCTGGGAGGCATATTCCTTCCCCCTCTCGATGGAGGCGGTGGAATAAAGCACCGGGCAGAGGGGCACCTCAGGATTCTTTACGCACTCCACCAGAAACGAGTTTGCGTGAAACGTAAAGGCCCCGTTATCTATAACCTTCTTCCAGAGTTTCTCTTCTGTTCCCACCAGCACATCGTTCCTTAAGCTGTAGGAATACACCCTCTCCACGATATCGGTTTCGGGCAGGCATTCATCCGTGAATATTATCTGGGGAAGCCGCCAGTCCGAGGCAGGGTAGTAGAATTTATGCTTCGCAAATACCGCCGAAAGCCTCATTGAAAGAGAGGCCCGATCCACGGGTTCCCCGTTCGGCAGTCCCTTCGCGTGGAGATTTATCCCCGCAAAAGGCTTCGTCACCGACTCATCCACAGCCCCGCACATATATTTAAGCCCGAAGCGGTTATCCGAGACCAGGAGAAAGCGGCCGTCATCCTTTAACAACGCCGCAAGCTCCTCAATGGAGGCGGGAGCGCCTGGAACGGCAAAGATATAATCGTATTTTTCTCCCTCTGCCGGCTCTTCGAAAACATGCAGCTTCCGTTCGGCAAAAAGCTCCTTAAGAGCCGCCGAAACCCGGCCGGAAAGCAGAATGGACGACCCTGAAGCGAAATCATACCAGGATAAAAGGGCTTTCGGCAGCTCGGATTTTTCCAAAATATCGTTTATTGTCATCATAAGATTCTCCTCCTCAGTCAGGCAGGGGAAAATAAGTCACAATCCTGCTTTCATCTATCCCCATGCCGGAAAGCTTTTCCCGAACCTCCCGTACAAGCTCCGCATTTGCAATGGCGATCACAACCTGCTCGAAATCCGCCGCGGCGAGCTCTTCCGCCGGGTGAACCTCAAACCCCAGCCTGCGTGCTTTCTCCGGATTTTTATCAACCCACAGCACGACCTCCCGCTCAGGGTCAATATGCAGGGCCCGGACAAGCCGTTTTCCGTACTTTCCGGCGCCGTAAACCGCGATCCTTTTCTTAAGGCGTCCCGGGTCAAAGCCTCTTAATGACAGGGCCGGGTCGATTCCGCCGTGGGCGGTCCAATAGGCCTCGCGCCCGGCCTCGACTGCCGCGTCCCCGACGGAAGCAAGATACAGGTAATGCTCCCGAAGTCTTTTTTCCTCCGGCCGCAGTCTGTTTAAGGAAAGCTCCAGTCTCCTCTTCGGATAAAAGCAGGAAACCGGCTCCAGATCCCGGATGAGATAGAGGTTTTTAATATCCTCTGCCGTAAGACGCGGGGCATACTTTGCCACATCTCCCCCCAGCGCTGCTTCCCCGTAGGGCATATCGCCGATAAAATCCGCCAGATCCGGATCCACGGGGCCGGAAAGATATTTCATGTAAAAAAACGACAGGGCGAGGGCCTCTCCGGAACCCCACCGCTCCTGAGGTGCATCACAGGCACACGCATATTCCTTCGCGCCCGCATGTATCTGACTCAATCCGTACTCCACCGCCTCCAGAGACTCTTCATTAAGAACGGGACAGATCCTGCCGTCGTCGCCCTTTCTGTATCCGATAGTCCTCCCGTGAGGCGCCGAAAAGAAAAGCTCTATCACCCACTGCCAGGGAAAATCGCAGGGCAGACAGGTATAAAAGCGGCAGGAGGGAGTGGAAAAATCCGCATCCAGATGATAGAAGAAATTAGTAACGGATACGTCGGCAAGCTCCTTAAGAAGAGCGGAGAGACAGAGCTGGGAATACCCGCTGCCTATAAGCTCCACAAAGGCAAAATTTGAATCCGACACATCGATGTTTTCCCGCAGATACTGAAGAAGAAGTTCCCGTTTCTCCCTGTTTTTCCGCGATACCGTTTCACACAGCTTTGTACTTTTCTGAAACAGGGGCACCATTTCAAGAACCTCTTCCCGGGAAACCTTCTGCGACGGCTCCGAAAACCGCTCCGGAAAGACCTGCATAAGCTCCTCCGCCTCAAGCCCGAAAATCCGGGCCAATCCCGAGACGGTCAGACCGTCCAGATAAGACCAGTGAAAAAGCTGCTCCATATTCCAGAAACGTTCTGAAAATGCGGGAGCTCTCCAGGCCTGTCTGGAGCCATAAATATATTCCGTCCGGACGGAAAGCTTATATCTCTCAATCAGGCTGTCGGCAATCTCCTTCATCAGATACCCGTCCCGGGCGATAAAATAGAGCCTCTTTATTCCCTTTTTAAGAGCCTGGATGAGCACCCATTCCATGTAGGGCAGGATCAGGGGGCCGCAGAAAGAGACTCCGTACCTCCACGCCGCACTCTCCGGCTTAACCGGTCCGCCACCGGCTGAAACGGTATTCTCCACAGCCCTGAACATCCTCAGATTTGCCGCGGTTCCGATCCTCAGCTCCCTCTCCGCATCAGAGGGATTTTGCTTCAGAGCTTCCAGCTCCACCGGAAGAAGAGCCTTCATCGGACAGGGTTCGGTTTGAATCCCCATGCTTTTCGGCACCCTGTCATCTACGTAGGGATTGTCGCCGATATGAACCCATTCGTCCTTGGAAACCCCTTCCGCCTCTTCAACAATCCGATACAGCCCTCTCTCTGCCTTTGACTGACCGTAAACCGAGGAAAGATAGAGCGGCAGGTTCTCCAGATTTGGATCAGCCTTTCGGAGCATGCCCCGGAGTGTCTCTTCGTCCAGATACATGTCGGAAATCAAAACCACGCGATGTCCCTGCGCTTTTAGGGCAAACAGCCGCCTTATATTATCCTCAACCCCGATAATATTCTCCAGCTCCGTTTTCCGTTCCAGGGCGCAAAGCCTCTGCGCTCCTGCATCGTCAAGGGCGAGCGTCATCTTCATGACCTCATAAATTTCTTCCAGGGAAATCTCGACGCGGGACTCCGTCCGGTAAACCTTTCTGGCCTGTTGTTCACTTCCGACCCGGAGGGAGTAAAACGAAGTCTTAAGATATTCATCCAGCCAGGCATATTCCTCCGACTCCCGTAAGGTTCTCTGCATCAGCGCAAAAATCCCTCCGGGAGTCGCGGTCTTCCTTGTTATCAAAGTATCAAATACGTCAAAGCTGTAAAACATGGGCGGTACCATTTTAACTATCCAGCAATTCCCCGATATGTCCGCCGGGATGGTTGCGTTTAAAGTCTTCCAGAACCATTCCGCGCTTTTTCGCGATCTGCATAACCAGTCCCTGCAGGATAATCAGATTGATCGTTGTGGAATTGTTGGGCATGATATTCCAAAGATCCCCTTCATGTGTTAATTCAAGAACCACGCTGTTTGGAATTATTCCGGAAAGAGTCGATTCCTTCTGAAATGTTAAAAGCCACAAATTTATTTTTCTGTCAGAAAGCTTTTTTACGAGATATTTGGACTCCTCCGTTTCGCCGCTTTTCGTCAGTACAATAACCATATCGCCGTCCTTGACGATTCCCATATCGCCGTGAACCGCGGAATTGGTGTGAAGAAAATAGGCGTCCATTCCCAGGGAGATCATGGAGCCCACGAATTTCTCGCAGATCGGTACATTTTTCCCGAGGCCGGACACGATTATTTTGTTGCCGTTATCGATGGTTGCGGCTCCCTCCTCCACCCACCTTGCAAACAGCTGCTCGTCCAGCGAATGAACGGAATGGTCAATCTCTTTAAGCTGCTTTTCAAAATAAGAAATCATCTTTCTACCTCATAGCTTTCGTTCTATTTCCGGAAGCTCAAAATTATCCCGCTTAAGATTCCAGCCAAAGGACATATCAATCCCAGAAGGCTTTCTGTCGTTGACGAGAATACGCTCCCCCATTGGCATATTAAAAAGAATGCTGTCGAAGCGGAGCTTATGCTCCTTTAAAAAATTCAGGGTAAGCTCCCGGTATTCCTCTGTCCTGGAGGTCAGGATCAGGATAAAATCCTCCGAAGGAATCGCATCCAGATATTCCTTTGCTCCTTCCAGCAGGGTGTCCTCTCCGTCCGTTTTATAACCGTTATGCTTCACAATCGTGCCGTCCAGGTCAAAAATCCAGGTTTTCGGAAGAGTTGACATTATCATTCAAAGCACCTCCTCCAGATAATAAAGCCCGTTATAAAAGGCGCCGCAGATAGAATCATAATCCTGCCAGGCATAGGTTGTAAGGGAAAGCCAGATTACCGCGTGAAGCAGCTTTATTTCCTCCGGATCCGTGCCGGTAAGTTCAAAGAAGTCCGGCTCCAGCGCTTCCCATCCGTTTGAACGAATCTTAAGCTTAACTTCATTTTCATCAATCTCCAGTCTGAAACGCTTCAGATTGAACTGGTCGTAATTTCCGACAACGGAATAATAAAGCTTGGCCCAGTCGTAACGAACGTCCCCATAGAGCCTTGTAAAGCCGAAATATCCTCTGGGATCGATGAACACCGGACTTTCATCCTCTCTTAACATCAGGTTGGAAAAAGTACAGTCTCCGTGAATAAAAGAAAATCTTTCCGAGGACAGTCCTTCCAGCTTTTTTTCCAGCTCTTCACGATGGAAAAAGACGTTGCGGCATTTTCTCCCGTTCACCGTGACAAAAGGATCCCGGGCAAAGGGCACAAGCTCCTCCACAAGAGAAAGCCGCTTCATTGTCTTTGTGAAATACGCCTCCTTCAGGCTGAAGGGATCCGAAGGGATACTGTCCGCCTCATGCAGCTTCTTTAATGCTTCAACCAGTTTTTTTAAAATCCCCCTGCGGGATTCGTCGGAAAGCTCGCATTCATAAATGTTTTTTCCGCGGATGCGTTCCATTTCCAGAGGAGAAAAGCCGTAAATTTCAGGCAGGGCTCCCCCGCCGCTACCGATGAGCTCCTGAGCCTTCCGGTACCAGGCGGCTTCTCTTTCCGCCAGGGAGCGCCCCTGGTCGTCCACGGGTTCCTTAATAAGGCGTTCTCCCTTAATTGTAATCCTGTTAAAGGGCCTGCACTTTTCTTCCTCCAGCTTTTCATATTCCTCCAGAAGACCGAACTCCCTTGTCCCGGCCAGAGATATTTCCTCAAAGGAAAGCCCGGCTTCCCCCATCCATTTTACAAGCTCCCCGCTCACGGGAACCTCCGGGAGCCTTTGTTTTTCAGCGAATAAAAAGAAGCCCGCGACCCCGTACTCCACGGAACGCTCCTCCGAAAAGCTCCTGTTCTCATACTTCCATCTGCAGGGAAAGGTTCCCGAAAGGCCCACATAATCCTTTTCCGGGACCCCGTTCTTCTCCGGATCTTCATATTCAGGAGGGAGAGAAAAAGCTTCCGGCAGAATAAGGTCAGACCACACCAGCATGAAGGCCTCTCCTTCGGGAACAAGTTCGAGAGCCTGACGGACACCGGAGCAGGTGCCGGTTCCTTCCGCTTCAACGATCAGGTATTTCACCCCGGCAAAAGCCGCCAGATACCGGCGCATCACCTCTTTTTTATAATCCGCGATCACAATAAAGCGTTTATCGGGATACTTCCTGAACAAATGAAAAATCATAGGAAGATTTTCAACAGGCACCAGAGCCTTCGGTTTATTTTTTGTCAGATATTCCAGCCGGCTTCCCTTTCCGCCCGCCTGTACGATAATATAATCCATATTTTTCCTTTCAAACCCGCTACCACCAGATGATATAGGGCAGCTCCTTAATCCGGAGCTTCTGTCCCATGAGCCAGACGGTCATCATCCGTTCCGCCAGGAACCCCATGATCCTCCTGTCCGGTCCCTCGTACCGGGAAATATCCGTCTTTTCCGCCGCCTCGATCAGAAACGAAAACAGCCATTCGCAGTACCGGTCCAGAATTTCCTTCCTTGTCACAAACATATTGCAGAGATATATGGCATGACCGTGAAGCACACTGTCAAAGAAGCGCAGATACTCCGGCTGGTGCTTACCGATCGCCTCCCTTAATATCCTCATGCCCTCATCCAGCACCGACTGCTCCAGAGGGATCTTCAGCTGGTCATAAACCACCGGCTCCACGAATTTTTCCGAACGCGGAAGTATTATATCATAGGCTTCCAGGAGCCTCTCTATTGTCGCGCCGTCCAGAAGATTATCGTAGCATTCAACGGAGTTTCTGTAGAAATAGCGCCGGTAATGGCTTAAGCCCACAATCTCCTTATCAGAATTTTTCCAGATCCAGTAGAGCCCCGTACACTCATTGATCTTTTCATTAAGCCGGGAAATATTGTCTCCGTCCTTTTCCGAGAGCCAGTTTTCATTCCGGTACCGGTCTCCCACGCATAACGGCAGATAATATTCATTTTCAAACAGATGATAGGGCCGGTGGGTCACAACGTAGACCCCGATCTTTTTCTCCGGCTTCTTCGGCGCAAGGTCAAGCATAAACCAGGAGCCCGTCTGAAAAGTATATCGGTTAATCAGGATGTCTCCATAAACCCCGTTTTCAATTTCTTCGAAACAGTCGGGATATCGGCCCTCATATTCTTCGCAGAGCAGAATATAACGGTATCGTTCTTTTGCCGATCCGATCACCTCCTGCAAAAGGTCAAAACGCTCCCACAGCAGCAGCAGGTCATATTGCCCCAAAACCCCGGAAATATCGGGGTACGTCTGAGAGTACAGCGCCGGGGAAACGTTTTCCTCCTCCGGAGAAACATTGTCGATAACAAGGCCCTCACGAATACAGTCCGGGGCACAATATATTTTGGAAAAAGCCGTACCTGTTTCCAGAACGCTCCCGATTTCGTACTCCCCGATCAGAGTTTTGGCAAAATCCAGCCGGTCATAAGAAAGCCTGAATTTCAGCTTCTCCTCCGACGCAAGAAAATGCGGAAGAAAAAAAGCCCTCCAGCACACCATCCGCTTTAGGTCAAGACCGTAAAGTCCCGCCAGATCCCGGCGAATCTCTTCAAAATATTTATTTGAGAAAATGATTATATGCTCGTAATCCAGCGTATCGATTTCTTCAGGGTGAACAAAAGGAGCCGGAAAATCCTCCGAAAGCTCCTCTTTATCCGACACCGCGACCACGTCATCCCAGGGGATCAATTCCCGGTTTGCCTGAAAAACCCGGCCCAAAGCATACAGAATGTTTTTTTTCATCAGCTCTCCCGCCTGTCCTTCTGATGATTTCCGCTTTTAGCTACAAGGCAACAACCTTACTTATTTCATCCTCAAAAAAGAGTGTTCTCACCTTCCATACATCTATATCCCGGTAATATCCCATTTCTTCCAGCTGGTCCGCGACGGCATCGTAGTATTTTTCCCTTGTTACAATCACAAGGCAATGCCCGCAGAGCTTTTTAAGCTCCGCCGGATTCACGATTTCCTTCCCGTCCAGCTTTTGTCCCCACTTTTCCGGATTATTATCGGCAAAAAAGATTTTCTTCCGGACGCCTTTTTCTTCAAGCTCGTTCATAATCCGCCGGTATTCCGCGGTTTCCCTTGCGCAGAACATACAGATCGAGGAATACTTCGGGTTATCCAGGAAGCGGACTCTCCGCTCAATCAGGAGATTAATCTGCTTTCGGAAAAACTGATAAAAGTCGTAATAAGAAAAGGCTATGGCATCCCTCCAGGGCGTTTCCCCCAGAACCCTGAAAAACTCTTCATCGAAGCATTCGCCCGAGCCGGGGCAGGGAATATCTCCCGAATAGTGATATATACAATCCTCAAGCGCAGTGTTTTTCCCCCTCAGATCCCTGGTATAGTGATTAAAGCGCTCCTCCAGAAGGCCTTTTCTCCCGGCGAAAACAAAATTAAGCGCGTCCTGATCCAGATAGGGACAGGCCGGATATTCTCTGAAAAACTCAAGGCAGTCCTCAAAAAAGTTTTTCTCCCGGCGGATCCCCTCAAGATTCATCACCATGACTCCCGCGTTTATATATTCGGTTTTGCCGAGGGTTCCGTCCTCCAGAAGAAAATGCGGAAAGGAAAGCCCTCCCTCAAAGGACTCATCCTGCATGCACGTAAAGCCCCTGTCCAGCTTCCCCAGAATGAGGGCATCTCCCATATCCTGCTCCCAGAGAGCTTTGATATCCGTATTAAACAACAGGTCGGAGTCCAGATATATGATTTTTTCAAGCTTTTCCGGAAGAACCTCAAGCATCAGGAGTCTGAGCAGGGTTCCTATGGTAAAATGCACCGTGCCCGGCAGTGTATGAAAAAGCTCAGGAAGCTTAACCTCGCAGAAGGTCATTTCCTGAGAATGCTTCCCCGCAACCTCCTGCAGATCATCCTTGACCTTATCGGGAAGCACTTTATCATGAAGCACAAAAATGCGGATGTTTTCTTCGGTATGGGAAAGAAGGGATTCTATGGAAACCGCGGTAAATTTGCTGTAGGTTCCCACCGAATCGTGAACGGCAAAGCAGACATTGATTGTGCGGTCGGATTTCACTGTCAGGTACCTCTCTCAGATTATATGGAAACCCAGAGCCTGGGCATCCCGGTAAAACATCTCAACCGTTTCTCTGGAATACTGTTCCAGATCCTTTCCGAGGGTGTCCAGCTGGCTCAGAAGGCCGTCCGTGACCGTAATGATATCCGTCCCGGTGCGGTCCGCCTGGATAATATTAAACAATTCACGGGTGGACGCCCATAACAGCCTGGTTCCGGCCTTTGCATGGCAGATTTCCGCCGCCTCCCTCATAACAGGCTCCGGATCCACCCCGGCATTGGAAACCCTCCCCGCAAAAATGGAAACGATATTGCTCTGCCCCGCCACCAGCGCATCCACAATCCTCCTCACCTGAGGGATTGTAAAAACCGCGGTGACATTCAGCTGAATTCCCTGTTCCGAAAGCCTCCGGACCAGTTCAACGCTCGATTCACCTTTGGTATTGGTCACGGGAATCTTAACAAAAACATTTTTTCCCAGGGACGATAAAACCTTTGCCTCCCGCTCCATGGTGTCGAAATCATCCGAGAAAACCTCAAAGGAAACCGGCAGATCCGGAATGGCCTTTACCGCCTCTCCGGCAAACTTCAGATAATCGGAAACCCCCGCCTTCCGCATCAGGGTCGGATTGGTCGTAAAGCCTTTCACATATCCTTCCTCATATCGTTTCTTCATTGCGGCAATATCCGCGCCGTCAGCGTAGATATCCACCCTGAGATCCTGTAATGTCATAAAAAATCCTTTCGCCCGGTTCGCTATTCGGTACATAAGAGCTTTCTGCCATCGCCTTCCCCGCATTTTTTCTGAACATTTTACCGTAAATCGGAGAAATATTCAATTTTCGATCGGAGAAATATGAGCTTTCAGACCGGAGAAAATTCTTCACATGAAAAACCTGTATTTTCCTTTACCCATTCCCTCTACCGGAACGATGATTTTCAATTCACCCTCCATCCTTTTCAAATATGAAGTTGCTGTTACTTCCGAACAGCCCAGGATTTCTACCACGCGGGAATTTCCAAAAACCTCTGTTCTGATCCCATCATATAACTTCATTATGTTTTGTTTTATTTTTTTTGAATAGCCCGAACCCAAAATTTTCTGCTTAATATCTTTGGTTTCGTTCTCAATCCAAACTTTTTCCTTTGGTTTGATACCGTTTTTTATCTCATAGTATTCCTCGTTTACAGGGATAACAACAGAAGTGACGTTGTCATTTGCATCAAAAGTCTTATAAAAAAGATCCGGAGATCCGTTTTCCCGCATCGACCTTTTTGCCTCTCCTATTCCTGTCCCAAAGGATTCTATAATGCCCAATGTTTTAAACATATCCCTGATTTCAGGGTTTTCTGTATCACGCTCGTTAAAGAAAGATCTCTCATTTAAATCACTTATACGAACAGGTGGTAAAGGTTTGTTATAATTCACAATGTTTATCTGTTTTTCAGATACATATATTTGAATTGGCTTACCATTCTCATAGTTGTTGTGAACGATGGCATTTGCAAGCAATTCCTCCAATGCTACAAATGTATAATTCTCGATTTTACGATTATCCGCACTGCCATCAACGCGTATAACCAATTCATTCAGGAAATTGCTGTTTATATACTCTAACGCAGAATAATACTGTTTCCAGACCGCACCTTTAAAAACTTTGGATTCCATCTTTCTTTTAGTCCCAAACATATCAATGATCAATTCCGTATATGCATATGGGATATAATCTTCAGGATGCTCTGAAAACATGAGGACAGCAAAATTCTTAACGCGTCTGTCCGCAGGATCGTTTTTATCAAGCAATTCCAACGCCCTGGCCAGTTCTTTTTTTCCCATTCCATCGCTGATCTGCCTGAAACTTGTCTTAGAAAAGTATTCTCTGAGTAAATCCATATTCAAGTCATCAATTGAAGCGCCCGTACTTACAATCGAACTAAAATGAAAATTGGAAAACTTGCGCAGCAGATCATACTCCTCGTCAACTCTTGCAAGCCGTGTGTCCGATTCAACTCTCACATATCTTCCCGGCTTAAGATTAATCCTTTTATTTTTTTCGGCTTTTTCTGCCACCATAAACGGGCCTCCCGTCTGGCGCTTTACAATAATGAGTATATAGCTGATCCCTTCAAATTCATTTGATACTACTCCAAACGCAACATTGGGATACAAAAAAGAGCGCAATGAATTAATAGTATTCTTGCATTTTTCCAGTCGTCCTTCTGCCATCCCCTTAATCGGAATCACAGGGACAGCTTTCTGTTCTTCATTATTTTCCTCTTCTACTCCAATAAAGATATATTGAATATCGTTATTGTAATAATTGTTTCCATATGCGCAGATAGTCTTTAATATTTTATCAAGCTGTTGCTCAGATGCCTTGTATTCTATATATGAGCATTCTGCTGTCTTGTTCTTAAGGATTTCATTTGCCTGTTTTTTTATCTGTCTGTAATCCATAGTTTTTCTCTCCGAATCCACAGAAATTGTACTTCAATCCAAAGTTTTTGTCAATCAAACCAAAGAAAAAGCACTCTGCATTATGCAAAATGCTTTTCTTCATCAAATTCTGTCAGAAACATCCCCACCGCCACTGTGAGTGCCTTATCCGGCATCTATCCGATGTCTGTGGAAGGTCTATTGAAGTAATCGCCCCCGGGATATACAATATTAATAACAATACGTTCATTACCCGATTGATTATCACAAAAGAGCTTTCGTCGGATGATTATATTTTCCTGCGATGCCTTACAAATGAATTTGCTCATAAAGACCTGAACTTATTCGAACAACTTGCAAAACTCAATCATTATAAAATCCATTATCACTATCCAAAGCCCATAATTTACCATCTTTTCTTGTAAAAGAAAAACCTCCTACTATCATCTCCGCTGCATCCGCTATCTCTTTTTTCATGGCTTCATTCATACTTTAATTTCACCTCCTCTATGTTTTTCAAAAATCTATCGGTATCAAAATAAAGATTTTTCAGAACAGGAATCAAATCAATATAATCCTCCTGAAGAGATGAGTCTTTATTCTCACATTCCACAACAATATATCCATTATCCCATTCCTTTACGGAAATGTATCTGCGCAGTCTCTTGCCTGTTAAAAAAGTAATTGCTCTGTCTCCATACGAGAATATTGTATATTCCCCATCATTGGTCAAATATGCTGTTTTCAACTTTCTACGCCTTTCACAATAGATTAATACGTTTTTCTGTCGCTTGCACTCGGCATAAGCCTTACACTTCTATTGTACCAAATACAGGTAAAAACACCAGCCATTCTCCTTCCCTGCCAAGTCCGGGTGTACGGAGGCCATCCGCAATTATTAACTCTTTTCGCCCTGAAAAAAATCCATAATCGCCACAACAGCCTCTCGCATATTCTCCGGTCCGACCGTCAGCTCCAAAAGGGGCTTTGCTCCGATTCCCATGCTCGCAAGACTGAAATATGAAATAAAGGTACTGTTAATATAAGCCTGTCCGGCGGGATAAAGGATCACTT